>NZ_JBBCUU010000009.1:0-127404 GCF_037147735.1 Microbacterium sp. MMO-20
ACACCCTGCACGAACACACAGAACCCGCCCGCCCCGAGCTCTACCTCACCGCCTGACCACCACCCACCCACAGGGAACAACGGAATGACACCACGCCACGGGACTTGACCCGTGCGGCCCGTCGGATTCTGGAACCGCGGCATGAGGTAGGCGATGCGCGGGCGTGTGCGGGCGAACGCCTGCCGCGCGCGATCGAGGTCCCACCCCGTCGACGTGGACACCGGCACGCCCACCAACCGGGCTCCGGCGCCGCGGAGGGCCTCCGCGGCGTGCGGATAGGTCGGAGTCTCGATGAGCGCTCGATCGCCTCGACGAAGAAGCGTCTGAGCCAGCAGATGGATGGCAGACTGCGCGCCGGTGGTGACGATCACCTCATCCGCGTCTGTGGGCAGGCCGGACGCAGAATAGCGAGCAGCGATAGCCTCGCGCAGGGCGAGCGATCCCCGCATCTCGTACCCCGCGCGCGCGACGAGGGACGCGGCATCCGTTGCGACCTCGCTCATGATCCCCGCCAACCCGGGCCACGCAGCCGGGCTCGCCTGCTGCAGGTCGATCGCTTCTGCGCTCACGAGCACCCGACCGGGTTCGCGCCCCCGCACGGCTAGGGTCACACTGCCCGAACCGCGCACGCTCGTGATGTGCGCGGTACTGCGGAGGCTGCCGTACGCAGCCGCCACGGTGCTGCGGCTCAGGCTCAGCGTGGCGGCCAGCTCGCGCTCGGCGGGCAGCGCAGTCCGCGCCGCGATCCGGCCATCGAGACACAGCAGCCGGATGCCGTCGGCGAGGGCTTCGTACGCAGGTTCACGCGTGCGCCACCCCCCGAGCGCAACGGCAAGGGCGCGAGCGCTGATTCGGGAGTCCACATGGCCACGATAGTGCAATTGGACTGGTGGTATCAGTCCAATCTGGCGTTACGGTGCGTATATGGCGCTTCGCATCACGCAACTTCTCGTCGGCCTCGTGCTCTACGGCGCCGGCTGCGCGATCATGGTGCGCGCCGGAATCGGCCTCGACCCTTGGACGGTGTTCGCGCAGGGACTCTCACGCCAGACCGGCATCGGGATCGGCTGGATCACGAACATCGTCGGGTTCCTCGTCCTGCTGCTGTGGATCCCGCTCCGCCAGCGTCCGGGGATCGGCACCGTCGCGAATATCCTCCTCGTGGGAACGAGCATGCAGGCGACACTCGCGGTACTGCCCGCCGCGAACGGATTCATCGTGCAGGTGCTCGTCTTCCTCGGCGGGATGCTGCTCCTCGCCCTGGCGTCCGGGTTGTACATCGGTGCGCGATTCGGTCCCGGTCCGCGCGACGGCCTGATGACCGGGCTGAACGCGCGTTTCGGGTGGCCGGTGTGGCTGGCGCGGTTGTGCGTCGAGGCATCCGTGCTGGCGGCAGGGTGGCTGCTCGGCGGCACGGTCGGTCTCGGAACGATCCTCTTCGCCGCGGGCATCGGCCCTCTGGTGCACCGCACCCTGCCCCTGTTCGATCGACGGCGGCGGTCGACCCATGCCCCCGCTCATGCGGAAGCATCCGCGACCTGATCACCGCCGCGGCGACCGACGCGCGTCAGTGCTCCTGGAAGCGAGGCCAGTCCGAACCGAGAGGCAGGTGAGCGTGCAGTGCGCTCTTGGCGATCTCCATGGTCGGATATGTGCCCAGGCTCGCGTCGGCTCCAGCGATCGTCGCGATGTAGCCGTCGCCCTCGTGTCGGACCGTGCCGACGACATTGCCTTCGGCGCCGTAAGCGACCCACAGGGTGGACGAAGTGGTGCTCATGATGACTCCTCTCCCGTCGCGCCCGACGCTACGCCTGTGCGCGCGCCGGCGGAAGACCCGAACGGCGAAGAGGTGATGCGGTGCAGCTCATCGGACTTGAACCGAACGAACGCTCCTACACTCTCATTCGCGATGAGCCCATTATCGCCCCAGAAGTTACAGGTCTCGATGCTCCACGGGCGGCATTCCACCCCGGGCTGGATCGTTCCTGCCAGCGGGGGCAGCGGGGGCGTCAACTCTGAGTTGGTTCGGGGCCTTTCTGCCGCATCTGCAAGACGCGTGGCAGCTCAAACGTCTGTGCTGTCGTTCGAGGAGGTCGGGTCGTGCGCGGAGCACGTTGAGTGCCCGACGGCTACGCTCGGTTGTTCTTGGTCTGCGTGTCGAGGATGAATCTGGCGGTGAGCGCTGTGGCGCGGTCTTCATCATCGAGCAGCGACGTGAGCGTGTCTCTTGTCGCGTCCGGCGGGAGATCGTTCAGTGCGCCGACCAAGCGCCGGCGGGCGTCGGGTTTTGCGGTCTTCAGCGCCGTTGCCAGTGCCGCCATGACGTGATCGACTTGCTCGTCGCGGAGGGCGAGTTCTGTGAGCGCGTCAGCGGCTTCGACATCGTCCTGACCGGTGCTGATGAGTCCGATCAGCGCGGCGACGGCGCCTTTCTTGCCGTGTTGTGCGCGGGTGATGATCGCTCGGTTTCGGATACGAAGATCCTCATGTTTCGTCAGTCCCATGATGACTCGCACCGCGGTAGGGGTGTCGAGTTTCACCAGGGCATCGAATGCGCGACGCCTCCGCTCGCTGTCCGGGGAGTCCAAGGCCTGGGTAAGAACGGGGATCGCTGCGTCCCCACTTCGGGCGATAGCCCATTGCAGGGCACCGGCAGCGTCTTCAGTGTTCTCGCGCAGCATGGCCTCGACGAGTACGGGAACATCACGCTGGTCGGGTTCGGCAGCTTTCAAGGCCAGTTGCTGTCGGCGTGAAGGGCTTGGCGATTCCAACCCTCGGATGAGTCCGATGGTGCGCAGGACATCAGCCCACGTTTTCGGGGCGGTGGCCTGCACGTCTTCCAGTCGCTGCACCAGTTCCTGCCCCTGCGTGATCTGCTCTCGCATGCGTTCGATGACGTTCTCGACCATCACTGCGGGATCGAACGCACGATCATCGATCACGTCCGCGATCTGAGCAAGACTCAACCCCAGAGAGCGCAACCCTTCGACGTGGAACAGCCGACGCATATCGCTCTCGGAGTACTCCCGGTATCCACCCGTTGTTCGCTCCGACGGGGACACCAAACCGATCCGGTCATAGTGACGCAGCATCCGGGCACTGATACCCGAACGCTGCGCCACCTCACCGATCAGCAACTACTGCTCCTTCACCGTTGGTGCCCCACGAAGAGCGACAACCCGCTTCGCTTCCGCGATCGCCGCATCGAACCCCTCATCAGGGTCAGCCATGATCGCCAACGTTGCCACAGCGTGCGCACTCACCGCCTGGTCTTGGCTGCTCGCCGCGTCTTCGACGACCGTCTCAGCAGCGGCTCCAAGGACGGCGAACGCGCGACTGAGGCTACGTTGCGTCTCGCGATCTCCCCGCCCGAGCTCGCTGACCAGTTCCTCGGCCAGCTCAGCCTCGTGACCGGCAGGGACGAGCCCGGCGGCGGTACGCCATGCTGCACGAGCCACCTCGACGTTCTCGTCGTGGAGGAGATCCACGGTGATTGCAGCCCCCGTTGCAGGGTCACCGATCTTCGAGAGCGTATGCAACGCCTGGCTGCGCGCTTGAGCCGATGCGGAACGAAGCTGAGGCAACACGGCCGCCACCGTCAACGCAGGATCATGCCTGGTCAACGCCCACGTCAGCATGTCCCGGACGAAGAAGTCCGGCTCCACCTCGCAACGCTCCACAAGCACCTCGATGTAGGACTCATCCGGCCGAGTACCGGCCGTCAAAGCAGCCTGCAAACGCGCCGACGCGCTGGTGACCGACAAGGCATCCCTCAGCCGGGTTCCTGGTGTGTCCGTTCTCATTTCGACCATCTCAATACCTCCTCAACCTACTTCACACCTTGTCACCGTGACAAGGTCAAACGTTCGGAGCGCCGAAAGATTCCTTCGCCTGTGCCTTGACCTTCACACAGTGACAAGGCGTTGAGTCGAGAAAGAGGTGGATTCTGCCACCGACGGGATGGCTGACACGCACCTCAACACGAGGAGGCGTGAAAGCCATGACCAAAACCACCCCACAACCAGAACCACCCGATCTACGAACGCGACAGTTCCGCACCAGCGAAGGACTGCGCTGCCTGCTGTGCCAGCTCCACGAACACGGCGACCAAGCTTGGGCACACGACCCTGTCGCGGCGGACCTCATGCAGTTCGTCTGCGACAAGTACGCCGCCCTCGCCCGTAGGCACGAACTCGACCCGTGGGAGGCAGTCTCTGCCGCGTTCGACGTGATGCGGGCGAAATCGACGCGGGAGGCGCGCGATCCCTGGGGCGTCATCACTCACGCGGTACGGATCACCTGCATCTACGAAGAACGCGCTCAAGGCCTCCTCTGCTCGGTGCATCAGGCACGCCGTGCGAACGTCTCGTCATTCCGTGACCCGGATCGGTTCAGCACCCGCGTGCATCCGATCGTGGATGACCATCCGCTGTTGAAGACGATCGACGATCAATACAACCGTGTCGAGGAGAGCGCAGACACCTCGACGCCGGTGCTTATTGCCGTCGCGCGAGCCATCGAACTGCTCGTCCTGCTCGAATGGGCTGCCGATGTCGCCCAGAGCGGCGTTGAGCAGATCTGTGATGCCCTGATGCGCACCGGTACCCGGCACGCGGCGTACGATGCGCTCCGCAAGGACAAGCAGGTCCGCGTGCTGCTCGACATCCCGGTCACGTCGTGGATGGTGCTGCTGAAGGCGATGCTCGGTGAACCCGAACCGATGTACGCCGCCACGAACGCAGGCCGCGGGGTCTTGATGCGGCTGCTCATCGGGGAAACCGTCGGGCTGCTGCTGGCTGAGGATGATCTCATCGAGTGCAACGGCTCCTGGACTCTCGGAAGCTCACCTCCGAGCGCCGCCGCATCCACGACCACCACCTCAAAGGGTCACTGTTCTGCGGATCCTGCGGATCACGGATGCAACTTGACTTCCCGACCAACAGCCAGGGCATCCGATACGCGTACTTCGTCTGCGCAGGACGCCGCCCTGGCCGCGCAGGTTGAGGCGGCGTTCGACGAACGGCTCGCCTCGAAGTCGTCCGAGATCGCGGAACTCATGGCCAACCGCAAGCGCCTCCAGGACGAGAGCGAGAAGCTGCTCGCAGCGTACTTCGCCGACGCCATCGACCTGGATACCCTCAAACGGCACCAGGACCGCATCCGCGCAGGACTCGCCGACATTGACCGCCGCCTCACCCGCGAGCGCGAGGGTAGCGAGGGCACCCGGCGTCACCTCACCGCCGCGCTGCGCCTCCTGATCGACTGCGCCACCATGTACGCACGAACCGACGACCAAGGCAAGCGCCTCGCGAACCAGGCACTCACGAGAGGCATCGACCTCGGAGAAGACGGCGAGGCAACGATCCGCCTCACCCAACAGCTCGCCGCAATCACCGCACCGAAGACATCCTCCGATGTCTCAGGTTCTAGTACGTCTGAAAAAGTGCCCCCGGCAGGATTCGAACCTGCGACCCACGGATTAGAAGGCCGTCGCTCTTCCACTGAGCTACGGAGGCGCCCTCCCAGCGTAGCGGGCGCCACGGGTCACGTCGGGACCGCTCGTTAGGATGAGTGCCATGGTGAATGCCGCGGAGAACGACCGCCTCGTCTGGATCGACTGCGAGATGACCGGGCTCGACCTCGAGGTCGACGAGCTCGTCGAGATCGCGATCGTGATCACGGATTTCGAGCTCAACGTTCTCGATCCGGGCTTCCAGATCGTGATCAAGCCGGATGACTCCGCACTCGCGCACATGAACGACTTCGTGACGAAGATGCACGAGAGCTCGGGCCTGCTCGACGAGATCCCCGGCGGGGTGAGCCTCGCCGAGGCCGAGTTCGAGGCGCTCGAGTACATTCAACGCTTCGTCCCCGAAGGCAAGGCGCCCCTCGCCGGCAACACGATCGGCACCGACCGCATGTTCCTCGCCCGCTTCATGCCGCGCGTCGACCGCTGGCTCCACTACCGCAACGTCGACGTCTCGAGCATCAAAGAGCTTTCCCGACGCTGGTACCCGCGTGCCTACTTCAACGCCCCCGCGAAGGACGGCGGGCACCGCGCGCTCGCGGACATCCGCGAGTCGATCCGTGAGCTCGCCTACTATCGCGAAGCGGTCTTCGTCCCGGCGCCGGGACCTTCCAGCGACGCGGCACGCACCGCCGCAGCCAGCGCCGTGTCAACGTACGCCCCGAGCGTGTAATACAATCGACTGGTTGCCTGGAAACAGGCACATGGTGGCTATAGCTCAGTTGGTAGAGCACCGCGTTGTGGTCGCGGGGGTCGCGGGTTCAAGCCCCGTTAGCCACCCCAAGTCCTCCCCCGATGGGAGATCCCGATGTTCGAGATGGACGCCGACGCCTTCGATGAGCTCGTCACCGAGGAGCTCGATCTCTTGCCGGACGAGATGATCGACGGCCTCGACAACGTCATCTTCGTCGTCGAGGACCGTCCGGAGGACGGTTCCCTCGACCTTCTGGGGCTCTACGACGGCCTGGCACTGACCGAACGCGACCGCTACGGCGTCGGTGAGTTGCCGGACCGCATCATCGTCTATCGTGAACCGCACTTGCACACGTGCGACGACGAGAGCCAACTGCGCGACGAGGTGCACACCACGCTCGTCCACGAGATCGCCCACTTCTACGGGATCGACGACGCACGACTGCACGAACTCGGGTGGGCGTGATGGATGCCGTGGAATCCGTGCTTCCCCTCGAAGACGCAGCCGTGGGTGAGGTGGCGGCGACGTCCGGGCCCTGGCAGACCGTGGTCTGGAACGATCCCGTGAATCTCATGAGCTACGTGAGTCACGTGTTCCGCACCTACTTCGGTTTCTCGCGCGAGCGCGCAGAGCGGTTGATGCTCGCCGTCCACCACGACGGCCACGCCGTTGTGGCCGAGGGGGCGCGCGAACAGATGGAGCTGCATGTGCAGGCCATGCACGATTACGGTTTGTGGGCCACCGTCCGCGAGGGCGGAGGGTGAGCATGCTCACGATGGAGCTCTCTGTACTCGAGGGCGCGCACCTGGCGGATCTCGTTTCGCAGTTCCTGGACGTCCTGGGGGACGCCGCCGACACGGGAGTCAGGGACGACCCCGCAGTTGCGCGCCTGGTACCCGACGCCTACCGCGGCGACGCCGAGGCCGCGGCGGAGTTCCGCCGCTACACCGAGGCCGATCTGCTCCAGCGGCGCCGCACCGACGCCGACCTCGTCTCCGCCTCTCTCGCGCGCGCGGGCGTCGCCGTCGACGTCGCGATGCTCACCGATGCGGAGAACACCGAGATGCGGCCGTTGCGACTCGATGACGACGAGGTGTCGGCGTGGCTCCGCACGCTGACGGCCCTCCGGCTGGTGCTGGCGACCCGCCTCGGCATCGTGGACGACGCCACCGACCTTCACCATCCGCGCTTCGGCGTCTACAACTGGCTGGGCTTCCGCCTTGACGGACTTGTCGAGGCGATCGGAAGCTGACGGATCGGCACTCAGGGAACGTCGACGACGATCGTCGCGTGTGCCGTGGGGTCGTCATCGGCGAGGTGCCGCGCCTCCTGCGCCGCCCAGCGCTGCCAGTGGGGACGGTAGGTCTCGCCATCGCGGGCGAGCGCCCGCGCCTGTCGCGCATCGTGCGGGGACTCCAGCCACACCCGGATCTGCGCACGCGCTGCGGATGCCGCGGTGATCGCGCCGCACCCTTCGACGATCAGGGGGAGGTCGGGCCGTGCCGTCATCGGCGCACCCGGCGCGTCCGCCGCCCAGTCCCACCGTTGCCACTGCGCTACGCGGCCCTTGGCAAGTGGGTCGAGGATGGCACTCGTGAGTGTCTCCGCGCCCGCGGCAAGTCCGTCCCACCCGGGGTAGATGTCGTCGAGAGCGACGAGCTGGACCTCCCCCCGCCAACGGTCGTGCAGCAGCGAGGCGAGTGTCGACTTCCCAGCGCCGGACCGTCCATCGATCAGGACGATCGGAGGGGACGCGGAGCCGAGTCGGCCCGCGGCATCCAGCACGGCCACCGCGGCGCGCTCGAGTGCCGCGTCGAAACCGTCAGCGCTTGAGGGCACGGATGACGCGACTCAGCGCGCGACCGGCCACCCACACGAACGGGATTCCGACCGCCAGAAGCGACACCAGGTTCGGCTCGAAACGCACTCCGTCGCCCGCGCGGATGTATGCACCGACGGGAATCGCCACGCCACCGCCTCCTCCGCCGCTGCCGCCGGTGGGGTCTTCGCCCGCGCCGAACCCCGACCATGTCAGCGCGACGGGAACGAGCCGCACGCCGTCGATATCCTGCTGCTCTCCGTACACGCTCGTGACGCCGAGCGATGCGGTCTGCTTGCCGAGTTCGAGTGCGAGATTGGGCATGGCTCCACCGTAGCCGCTGCGCCGAGCTACCGCGACGGTGCGCCGTCGTTCGGAAGCCGCGGAAGGCGCGGGTTCGTCGGAAGCGCACCCGTGTCGCGGCGCGGCCCGAGCACGCTCGCGCGGGTGACCGCACCACCGCCGAATCGCTCGCGGGCGTCGTCCAGTGCGGCATCGACCCGCCGCCACTCCGCGTCGTCGTCCCACAGCGCGAGCGCCCCGGCCCCACTCGGCTTCAGGCGCTCGGCACGCACACCGATGAGGCGCACCGGCTGCGCGAGGTCGAGATCGTCGAAGAGCGCGATCGCCGTCTCGCCGATGCGCTGACCGACATCCGTGGGCTCTGCGAGGGTCGTCGACCGTGACAGCGTCGTGAAGTCGGCGTAGCGGAGCTTCATGGCGATGCCCGCGGCCTCCCAGCCGCCGGAGCGCAGACGCGCGGCGACGCGGTCGGCGAGGCGACGCAGTTCGCTGCGGAGCGCACCGCGGTCCGAGATGTCCTGAAGGAACGTCTCTTCATGCCCGACGCTCTTCTCGGTCCGTTCCGTCTCGACGTCGCGGGGGTCGATCCCCTGCGCGAGCTGCCAGATGCGGGCGCCGCCCGCGCGTCCGAGCGCACGCTCGATCACCGGGCGGGGGGCCGTGAGGATGTCGGCGACGAGGCGGATGCCGCGGCTTTCGAGGGCCTCGGCGGCCTTCGGACCGATCCCCCAGAGCGCGCGGACGGGGAGCGCGGCGAGAAATGCGCGCGTCTCGGCTTCGTTCACGATCAGCAGTCCGTCCGGTTTCGACAGCGTCGAGGCGATCTTCGCGACGTGCTTGGTCGCGGCGACGCCGACGCTGCAGATGAGGCCCGTCTCCGCGTGGACACGCTCACGCAGGACCCTCGCGATCCGGCCGGGCGAACCCCACAGGCGCCGTGCGCCGGACACGTCGAGGAAGGCCTCGTCGATCGACAGGGGCTCGACGAGAGGGGTGATGTCGTGGAACATGCCCATGACCTGACGCGAGAGCGCGCTGTACCGTTCGAAATGGGGCGGCACCACGATCGCGTGCGGGCACAGGCGAAGCGCCTGGGCGACGTTCATCGCCGACCGCACCCCGTAGCGGCGTGCTTCGTACGTCGCGCTGGACACGACGCCGCGCCCCTCCATCCCGCCGACGATCACCGCTTTTCCCGCGAGCGTCGGGTCGTCGAGCACCTCCACCGACGCGTAGAACGCGTCCATGTCGACGTGAAGGATCCTCGTGCCGGTGTCGTCGGCGTCGGCCGGCGACACCCGCCGTCCACTGCCGTCACCCCGCCCCATGCGTCCATCCTCCCCCACACCACCGACACGGACGCGAGGGAGGAACGGGAGGACTACTGCGCCGCACGCTCCAGCACGAGCTCCCGCACGCGTGCGGCATCCGCCTGACCGCGCATCGCCTTCATGACCGCACCGATGACGGCGCCCGCCGCCTGCACCTTGCCGTCGCGGATCTTCGCGAGCACATCGGGCTGTGCGGCCAACGCCTCGTCGATCGCGGCGATGAGCGCGCCATCGTCGGAGACGACCGCGAGCCCGCGGGCATCGACGACCTCCTGCGGAGTGCCCTCCCCCGCGATGACACCCTCGAGCACTTGGCGTGCCAGCTTGTCGGTGAGCGTGCCGGCGTCGACGAGCTTCTGCAGGTCGGCGACGGATGCCGGCGACACGAGCGAGGCCGCTTCGACGCCCTCGGCGTTCGCGAGGCGCGTGATCTCACCCGTCCACCACTTGCGGGCGGCGGCAGGTGCGGCCCCCGCCGCGACGGTCGCCTCGACTTCGTTCAGCAGCCCCCCATTGACGACGTCCTGGAACTCCAGGTCCGTGAAGCCCCATTCGGCCTTGAGTCGCCGACGCCGGGCCGCGGGAGGCTCGGGGAGCGCGGCCCGCAGACTTTCGACGAGCTCGGCCGACGGAGCGACCGGCAGCAGGTCGGGTTCGGGGAAGTAGCGGTAGTCATCGGCATCCGACTTCGGTCGCCCGGGTGATGTGGTCCCGGTGTCCTCGTGCCAGTGCCGCGTCTCCTGCGTGATCGATCCGCCCGCTGCGAGGATCGCCGCCTGCCGCTGGATCTCGTAGCGGACCGCGCGCTCGACCGATCGCATGGAGTTGACGTTCTTGGTCTCCGTACGCGTGCCGAGCTTCTCCTGCCCACGGGGGCGCAATGACACGTTCGCATCGCAGCGCAGGTTCCCCCGCTCCATGCGCGCCTCGGAGATCCCAAGGCCGATCACGATGTCGCGGATCGCCCGCACGTAGGCGGCGGCGAGCTCGGGCGCGCGGTGCTCCGCGCCGAAGATGGGCTTCGTGACGATTTCGACGAGCGGGACGCCGGCGCGGTTGTAGTCGACCAACGAGTACTCGGCGCCCTGGATCCGGCCGGTCGCCCCGCCCATGTGAGTGAGCTTTCCGGCATCCTCCTCCATGTGCGCGCGCTCGATCGGGATGTCGAACGTCGTGCCGTCGGCGAGTTCGACCTCGACCTGGCCTTCGAACGCGATCGGCTCGTCGTATTGACTGATCTGGTAGTTCTTACCGAGATCGGGGTAGAAGTAGTTCTTGCGCGCGAACCGGCTCGACGGCGCGATCGAGCAGCCGAGCGCGAGGCCGAGAGAGATCGAATAGCGCACGGCCTGCTCGTTGACGACCGGCAGGGAGCCGGGCAGTCCCATGTCGACCGGGGCGACGAGCGTGTTCGGCGCCGCGCCGTGGTTGCGCTCGTGCGCGGGGTTGGCGGCCGCCGAGAACATCTTCGTCTCTGTGTTGAGCTCGACATGCACTTCGAAGCCGAGCACGGGCTCGAAGCGCTCGAGCGCCTCGTCGAAGTCCATGAGTGCGACCTTCGCCATCAGAGGTTCCCTCCCAGTCGGGGCGCGCGGTCCAGCAGCGGACCACCCCATGAATCCACCAGCAGCGCTTCGAGCGCCGCCCCCACTCGGTACAGGCGCGCATCCTCGCGCGCGGGCGCGATGAACTGGATGCCGACCGGCAGGCCGTCCTCCTCCGCGAGACCCGAGGGGATCGAGATGCCGGGAACGCCCGCGAGGTTCACCGGGATCGTCGTGACGTCGTTGAGATACATCTGCAGCGGGTCGTCGATCTTCTCCCCCAACCGGAACGCTGTCGTCGGCGCGGAGGGCGTGGCGATGACATCGACACCGGCGAACGCCGCGTCGAAATCGCGCTGGATCAGCGTGCGCACCTTCTGCGCGCTCCCGTAGTAGGCGTCGTAGTAGCCCGCGGAGAGCGCGTACGTGCCGAGGATGATGCGACGCTTCACCTCGTCGCCGAAGCCGATCTCGCGCGAGCGCGCCATGACGTCCTCGACGGTGCCGCCGGGGACATCCACACGCAGCCCGAAGCGGACCGAGTCGAACTTCGCCAGGTTGCTCGACGCCTCGGCAGGGAGGATGAGGTAGTACGCGGCGACGCCGTACTCGAAGTGCGGAGCGCTGACCTCGACGATCTCGGCGCCGTGGGCCTCCAGAAGAGCCAGCGAGGCGCGGAACGAGGCGGAGACGCCCGCCTGGAATCCGGAGTCGGGCAACTCCCGGATGATGCCGATCTTGAGCCCCTTGAGCACATCGCCGGTCGCGCCCTCGCGCGCGGCAGCGGCGAACGACGGCCAGGCGTCCTCGAGCGACGTCGCGTCACTCGGGTCATATCCGCCGATGACGTCGTGCAGGAGTGCGGAATCGAGGACCGTCCGCGAGACGGGACCGACCTGGTCGAGCGACGATGCCAGCGCGATCGCGCCGAAGCGGCTGACGCCCCCGTAGGTCGGCTTCATGCCGACGGTGCCCGTCACGTGCGCGGGCTGCCGGATCGAACCGCCCGTGTCGGAGCCGAGCGCGATCGGGGCCTCGAAGGCCGCAACGGCCGCGGCCGAGCCACCACCGGAGCCGCCAGGGATACGATCCAGGTCCCACGGGTTGCGCGTCGGCCCGTACGCGGAGTGCTCAGTGGAGGAGCCCATCGCGAATTCGTCCATGTTGGTCTTGCCGAGGGGCACGAGGCCCGCCGCGCGCGAGCGCGCGACGACCGTCGCGTCGTACGGAGAGAGGAAACCCTCGAGGATCTTCGATCCACTCGTGGACGGCATGTCGGTCGTGACGAGCACATCCTTGATCGCGAGGGGCACACCGGCGAGTGCGTCGAGCTGCTCCCCCGCGGCGCGGCGGCGGTCGATCTCCGCGGCGACTTCGAGTGCGTGGTCACTCACGTGCAGGAAGGCGTGGACGTCGCCATCCACGGCGGCGATGCGGTCGAGGTGCGCCTGCGTCGCCTCGACGGACGAGACCTCGCCAGCGCTCAGCTTCGCGGAGAGCTCCGCGGCAGTCAGTCGGATGATGTCGCTCACTGCTCCTCCCCGAGGATCGCCGTGACCTTGAAACGGTCGTCCGTGGCATCCGGAGCATTCTGGAGCACCTGCTCGACGCTCAGCATGCCGCCCACGACGTCAGGTCGGAAGACGTTCTCGAGCGGGATCGGGTGGCTCGTCGCGGGCACGTCGGGAGTCGCGACCTCCGACACCTTCGCGATGTTGTCGACGATCGCGGAGAGCTGGCCGGTCAGGCGCTCCACTTCGCGGTCATCCAGCTGAATGCGGGCCAGCACGCCGAGATGGCGCACGAGATCGGGGGTGATTTCAGACACCACGACAGTCTAGTTGGGCGCTCAGCGCCCTCTCATGCCCTCGTGCGCCCACGGCTAGGCTGGCACGCGTGAGCACGTACGACCCTCCGCGCCCCTGGATCCGCAGCTACGCCGAGGGGGTCCCCGCCGATCTCCCCGCGGTTACGGGCTCGCTCCTCGACATCGTCGCGTCGTCCGCGCGCGACTACCCCGATGCGCCCGCGCTGCAGTTCTTCGGCCGCGAAATGACCTATCGGGAGCTGATGGATGCCGTCGAACACGCAGCGGCGGCGTTGAAGGCGCTCGGAGTCGGAAAGGGCGACACCGTCGCGATCGTTCTGCCCAACTGTCCGCAGCACATCGTCGCGTTCTACGCGATCCTGCGGCTCGGCGCGATCGCCGTCGAGCACAATCCGCTCTACACCCCGCGGGAACTGCGCAAGCAGTTCGAGGATCACGGCGCCAAGACGGCGATCGTGTGGAGCAAGGTCGTCCACACCGTGCAGGAGTTCCCCGCAGACCTGGCCGTGGAGAACCTCGTCAGCGTCGACGTGACCCGTGCCATGCCGCTCTCCCTGCGCCTCGCGCTGCGCCTGCCGATCGCGAAGGCGCGCGAATCGCGCGACGCGCTCACGACGCGCACGAGCGGAGCCACCCCGTGGGAGAAGCTCCTCGCGGTGCCGAAGCTGTCGGCATCCTTCCCCGGCCCCGCGACCGACGACGTCGCCATCATCCAGTACACGAGTGGTACGACGGGCACGCCCAAAGGCGCCGTGCTGACACACCGGAATCTCCTGGCCAACGCCCGGCAGGCACAGGCGTGGGTGCCGTCGATCCGCCGCGGCGAGGGCTGCGTGGTGTATGCCGTGCTGCCGATGTTCCACGCGTACGGCCTCACCCTGTGCCTCACCTTCGCGATGTCGATGGGGGCACGTCTCGTGCTCTTTCCCCGGTTCGAACCGGCGATGGTCCTCGAGGTCACCAAGAAGCATCCGGCGACGTTCCTGCCGCTCGTCCCGCCGATCGCGGACCGCCTTCTGAAGGCGGCGCAGGCGGAGGGTGTGTCGCTCGCCGGCACGGAGATCGCGATCTCGGGGGCGATGGCGCTGCCGCACGAGCTGGTCGTCCCGTTCGAAGCGGCAACCGGCGGCTACCTCGTCGAGGGCTACGGCCTGTCCGAGTGCTCCCCCGTGCTCATGGCGAATCCGGTCGCCCCGAACCGCAAGCCCGGCACGGTGGGCCTGCCGCTTCCGGGTACGGAGTGCCGCGTCGTCGACCCGGACGATCCGACACGCGACGTGCCCGAAGGCGAACGCGGCGAACTCGTCGTGCGCGGACCGCAGGTCTTCCAGGGGTACTACGGCAAGCCCGAGGCGACTGAGGAGGTGCTCGTCGACGGCTGGTTCCGCACCGGTGACATCGTGCAGATCGACCAGGAGGGGTTCGTGCGCATCGTCGACCGCATCAAGGAACTCATCATCACCGGCGGATTCAACGTGGCCCCCACCGAGGTCGAGAGCGCTCTTCGCCAGTACCCCCATGTCGTGGACGCCGCTGTCGTGGGCCTTCCGAGCGAGCACTCCGGAGAAGAGGTCGTCGCCGCTGGCGTGCTCGACGGGACGAGGGACGTCGACGTCGAGGCGATTCGCGAGTTCGCGCGCGGCATCCTGACGCCCTACAAGGTGCCGCGCCGGATCTTCGTCGTGGACGAGCTCCCGACGTCGCTCATCGGCAAGGTTCTGCGTCGCCAAGTGCGCGAGTCGCTCCTCGCGCTCACCCAGCCCGACCGCTGAGAGCGGTCAGCCCGCGTCCGGGTCGAGCGCGTCGAGCGCGGCGGGGCCTTGTTCGACGAGGATGCGGAACTGCGCGGCGTCGATGATACGGATGCCGAGGTCCTCGGCTTTCGAGAGCTTCGAACCCGCTCCCGGACCGGCGGCGACGAAATCGGTCTTCTTCGAGACGCTCGACGCGGCCTTGCCGCCCGCCGCAAGTATCGCCTCCTGTGCCCCTTCGCGTGTGTAGCCCTCGAGCGATCCGGTCGCCACGACGGTCAGCCCCTCGAGCACTCCCCCGGCAGCGACGGCCGCTCCCGGTCCGGGGTGCCCCGGAATCTCGAGCCGAGCGCCGGCGGCGGACCAGCGTGCGACGATGTCGCGATGCCACTCGATCTCGAACCACTCGAGGACAGAGTCGGCGATGATGCCGCCGACGCCCTCGACCGCCGCGAGCTCGTCACGGCTCGCGGCGCGAATCGCCGCGACGGAACCGAACCACTGCGCGAGCGCGCGGGCGGCGACCGGCCCCACATGCCGGACGTTCAGCGCCACCAAGAAGCGCCAGAGATCCTTCGTCTTCGCCTTCTCGAGCTCCGCCAGCAGCGTCAACGCCTGTGCCGACGGCTGCGGCCCCGTCATGCCGTCTTTCTTCTCGGCGGGTGACGGGTTGCGCCGGAACGGAGCACGACGCACCGGCATCCCGGTCTTCTCGTCGATCTTCTCCTCGCCGGTCTCCGCGTCGCGGACGATGACCTCGATCGGCACGAGTTCTTCGAGCGTGAGGTCGAACAGCCCGGCCTCGGTCTCGAGCGGCGGCTCAGTCGGCACGGTCGGTTGCGTCAGCGCGGCCGCCGTCACCTCGCCGAGTGCCTCGATGTCGAGAGCGCCCCGCGAGCCGATGTGCTCGACGCGCCCCCGAACCTGCGCCGGACACGAACGGGTGTTCGGGCAGCGCAGATCGATGTCGCCTTCCTTCGACGGCGCGAGCGGCGTCCCGCAGGACGGGCAGTGCGCGGGCATGACGAAGGCTCGCTCCGTCCCGTCGCGCAGCTCGACGACGGGGCCCAGCACCTCGGGGATCACATCCCCGGCCTTGCGGAGCACGACCGTATCGCCGATCAGGACTCCTTTCGCCTTCACAACGTCCTGATTGTGGAGGGTCGCCTGCCGGACGACGGAACCGGCGACGAGCGCAGGTTCCATCACGGCGAAGGGCGTCACCCTCCCCGTCCGACCCACCGAGACGACGATGTCGAGCAGCTTCGTGTTCACCTGCTCCGGAGGGTACTTGTAGGCGATCGCCCAGCGCGGGGCGCGGCTCGTGGCGCCGAGTTCGTCGTGCAGAGCCAATTCGTCGACCTTCACGACGACCCCGTCGATCTCGTGCTCGACGTCGTGACGATGCTCGCCGTAGTGCGCAACGTAATCGAGCACTCCGTCGGCGCCGTCCACGGTCTCCGACGTCCGGAAGTAGGGACTCGTGGGGAGACCCCACGCCGCAAGCAATTCGTAGACCTCGCTCTGCGAGTCCACGGGCGGATCCGGCCACGCGCCGATGCCGTGAACGAGCAGTCGCAGCGAATCGAGCCGGGCCTGCCCCGCCTGGAGTTCGAGTCCGCCCTTCTTGTCGAGCTGCTGTCGAAGACCTCCACTGGCCGCGTTGCGCGGATTGGCGAACGCCGGGAACCTCCGGGCGGCGCTGCGCTCCGCCCGCTCCTCGTCGACGCCGCGGGCGCGCATGTCGTCGACGACTCGTTCGCGCATCCGAGCCTGGAGACGATTGAGGTCATCGAATGCCGCAACCGGAATATATACCTCGCCGCGCACTTCGACGACGTCGGGATGCCCGTCGCCGAGCAGTCGGGTGGGGATACCCGCCACCCGCACCGCGTTCACCGTGACATCCTCGCCCACCCGTCCGTCGCCGCGCGTCGCGGCGGAGACGAGCACGCCGCGCTCGTACCGCAGACTGATCGCGAGTCCGTCGATCTTGAGTTCGAGCAGCCACCGCACCGGACGGCCCGCCGAGCCCTGCGTCTTGACACACCAGTCTCGCAGCTCGTCGGGAGAGAACACGTTATCGAGGCTCAGCATGCGTTCGGCGTGCTCGACGGGGGCGAACATCGTCGACTCGGCCGCGCCGACGCTCAGTGTCGGCGAGTCCTGCCCCTGCAGCTCGGGATACAGGGCCTCGAGGTGCTCGAGCCGCCGCATCCACCCGTCGTAGGTCGCGTCGTCGACGATCTCGGCATCGCGGCCGTAGTACGCGTCGCGGGCTCCGACGATCTTGTCCGTGAGGCGCTCGGCCTCGTCGTGCGCCTGCGCGAGTGTCAGCTCGGATTCCGGTGTCGGTGCCACCGCCTCAGTCTACGAACCGCCTCCGACATCCGGGGCCTCGCGGGCACCCGGCAGCGATCCGATGATGCGGGTGACGACGTCATCGTGCCACGGACTGATGAGCGCGCCGATATCGACGACGGCGACCGGCGCCCCGTCGCGCGAAGCCACAGCCGGGATCGGAACGAGGTAGGTGGCGACGCGAAGGCCGTCCCTGGTCGTCTGGAACATCACCCCGACGTCGCGCCCCGCGATCACCACGACCTCGGCGCGCTCGACCGGCTCACCCGCGTCCCGTGCCCGAACCACCGCGTCGTTCAGCACGTCCTCGACCGTCCCGCTGCCGGTCCGTCCGCGCACGTGGAACTCGGTGAGCATGTCGCCTCCCCGCGGCATGAGCGCGACCGCGCACCCGCGTGTGCCGGCCACGAGCATCCACGGAGTGCCGATATCGGGCTGTGTGAACGAGAAGCACGGTGTCGACACCACGCCGTCGTCGTAGCCGACCTGTTCGTCGCCGTTCACCGCGGCCAAACGGCTCGCACGCTCCGCGATCGCGGACGACGACTGATCACCCGCGCCGACGAGACTCACTCCGGCCAGAGCGCCGACGACGATCACCGCGCCGCCGGCCACGGCCCACCACCCTCGGCGCGCTCGGCCGCGCCCGCCTCTCGTCTCCATCCCGCACCTCCGCGTCGTTCCCGTCACGGTAGGTGCGAGAGAGGACTGACGCCGGTGCGCGTCGGCGATCTGTGGAGACATCGCGAGATCCACGGGATGGGGAGAAGGCGATGGGGTGACTTCAGGCGGGCAGCGGAACCGCGGAGACCGTCCGGTCGATCGTGAACTGTCCGATGACGCGCGTGCCGTCGTAGAGGACGGCTGTCTGGCCGGGTGCGACGCCCTCGAACGGCACAGAGGGCACCACCGTGACCCCATCCGCATCGATCTCGGCGCGCGCGGGCACGGGCTCGGCGTGAGCGCGGATCTGCACGTGGCAGTCGAACGACGAGGATGCCGGGGTCCGCCCCGCCCATGTGAATCGCTCTCCCGCGATCCGGGCGGTTGCGAGCGCCTCTTTGGGACCGACGACGACCGTGTTCGAGACGGGACGCACCTCGAGCACGAAGCGCGGCTTGCCGTCGGGCGCGGGAATGCCGAGAGACAGCCCGCGACGCTGGCCGACCGTATAGGCGTGCGCCCCGTCATGACGGCCGACAACAGCTCCCGACCGGTCGACGATCTCGCCCGACTGCGCGCCGACCTTCTCTGCGAGCCAGCCACGGGTGTCGCCATCGGGGATGAAGCAGATGTCGTGGCTGTCGGGTTTCTGAGCAACGGTGAGCCCGCGCGCCGCGGCCTCGGCCCGAACGACAGCCTTCGAAGGGGTCGATCCCAGCGGGAAGTAGGTGTGTGCGAGCTGGTCGGCGGTGAGCACGCCGAGTACGTAGGACTGATCCTTGGCCTCGTCGCTCGCGCGGTGCAGTTCGCGCCCGTCCGGAGTCTCGACGAGCGTCGCGTAGTGTCCCGTGCACACGGCGTCGAAACCGAGTTCCAGAGCCCGCTCGAGGAGCGCGGCGAACTTGATCTTCTCGTTGCACCGCATGCAGGGATTGGGCGTGCGTCCGGCCTGGTACTCGGACACGAAGTCGGCGATGACGTCCTCGCGGAATCGCTCGGAGAAGTCCCAGACGTAGAACGGGATGCCGAGGAGGTCGGCCGCGCGACGGGCATCCATCGCGTCTTCGATCGTGCAGCAGCCGCGGCTGCCGGTGCGAAGCGTGCCCCCCGCGCGCGAGAGCGCGAGGTGCACACCGACGACGTCGTGGCCCGCCTCGACGGCCCGCGCAGCCGCGACGGCCGAGTCGACACCACCGCTCATGGCCGCAAGGATCCGCATGCGTCCAGTCTACGAGCGCCCGGCTGAGCGCGCCCCGGAAGCCCGCGCGTAGGCATCCGGCAGAGCGGCGAGCGCCGCATCGACGTCCGCCTCGGTGGAGGTGCGCCCGAGCGTCAAGCGCAGCACCGATCGCGCGGCACGCTCGTCGCGTCCGAGCGCGAGGACAACGTGCGATGGCTCTGCGACCCCCGCCTGACAGGCCGATCCGGTCGATACCGAGATGCCGGCCTGGTCGAGGAGGAAAAGCATCGACTCCCCCACCGCGCCAGGAAAGAGGACGTGCACGTTGCCCGGCACACGGCCGATCGGGTCGCCGAGCAGTTCGGCGCCCGGCATGCGCTGCAGGATGCCGACCGTCAGCCGTTCCGCGAGCTCGGTCAGCCGCGCCGCCTCTGCCTCCAGTTCCGCCGTCGCCTCGTCGAGCGCAGCCGCAAGTGCGGCCGCGCCGGCGACATCCGGACTGCCAGAGCGCAGCCCGCGCTGTTGGCCACCGCCGTGCAGGACGGGGGCGAGGCGCGCGTACCGCGACACGACGAGGAACCCCGTCCCGACCGGTGCCCCGAACTTGTGACCGGAGGCGCTCAGCGCCACGAGCCCCGCCGCACCCGCCGCTTCGCCGCGCCACGCGCGGAACGAGACCGGAAGGTGCCCGACGGCGCCGACGGCGTCGAGGTGCAGCGGCACGTCCGCTTCGGATGCCGCCGCGGCGATTTCCGCGGCATCCTGAACCGTGCCCACTTCGTTGTTCACGACGAGGGCCGTCGCGAGGGCCGCGCGCGGCAGAGCGGCCATGAATGCGGCGCCGTCGATGCGCCCGAGACCGTCGACTGGCACGGCGCGGACGACCGCCCCCTGGGTCTGGAGCCACGCAGCGGTGTCGAGCGTCGCGTGGTGTTCGCCGTCGGGGAGGACGAGGGCGTCGCGACCGTCCGCTCGGGCCTGCCACAGGCCCTGCAACGCGAGGTTCACCGACTCGGTGCCGCCGCTCGTGAAGACCACCTCGATGCTCTCGCATCCGATGAGCTGGGCGACGAGGTCGCGCGCATCCTCCAGGAGACGCCGCGCCTCCTGGCCTGCGCCGTGCACCGACGACGCGTTCGCGGTCGACGCCGACGCCTCGAGCCATGCGACACGCGCGCTCTCGCGCAGGGGTGTCGAGGCGGCGTGATCCAGGTAGATCATGGTCCCTCCGCGGTGTCTGCGGGATGTCCCCGGCCGGCGCGGTGCGGGATGCGGTCCGGGCCCCGCGGCCTTACTACTGTAGTTCGCATGGCCAGCCCGAAGCCCCCGCGCCCTGCGCTGCTCTCCTCCGCGCTCGACGATCTCGGCGTGACGCTGGGCCCCGGCGGCGGCACGCTGCGCGTGTGGTCGGAGGCGGCATCGGCTGTCGAGCTCGTCCTCGTGGATGCGACCGATCTCGACTGGATCACCGGCACCCTCCCCCTGACTCCGGTCGGTGGCGATGTGTGGGAGGTGACGACACCCGAGCTCCGTCCCGGCGCGCACTACGCTCTCCGGGTCGACGGACCGGCGGCCCCCCGCAACACGTTCAACAAAGAGACGCTGCTCCTCGACCCGTACGCGCGCGGCCTCGCCCCCGTGCGCCTCGGGGAGTGGCGCTCGGTCGTCGTCGACGACTCCTACGACTGGCAGGGCGTCGGCCGCCCCGGCACGCCGATGGACCGCACGGTCATCTACGAAGCCCACCTCAAAGGCCTCACGAAGCGGCACCCCGGAGTACCGCCCGCCCTCCACGGCACCTACGCAGGTCTCGCCCATCCCGCCGCGATCGATCATCTGCTCTCGCTCGGGGTTACGGCGGTCGAGCTGCTACCGATCCAGGCGTTCGAGACGGAGCCGCGCCTGCTTCAGCACGGCCTCACGAACTACTGGGGTTACAACACCCTCAACTTCTTCACGCCGCACGGCGCGTATGCGACTGCCGAGGCTCTCGCGGCGGGCCCCGACGCGGTGCTCCGCGAAGTCAAGGACATGGTGCGGGCTCTGCACGCCGCGGGCATCGAGGTGCTGCTCGACGTCGTCTACAACCACACCTCCGAACTCGAGCTCGGCGGCCCCCGATCCAGCCTGCGCGGAATCGACAATGCGGGCTACTACCGCCAGCATGACGACGGTGCATACATCGACGTGACGGGATGCGGCAACTCCGTCAACACCTCGACGGATGCCGCGGCGCGCCTGGTCCTGGATTCCCTGCGCTACTGGGCGGACGACGTGCAGATCGACGGCTTCCGATTCGATCTCGCGCCTACGCTCGGTCGTGACGCCCACCACGAGTTCCGACCAGATCATCCGCTGCTCCGGCAGATCATCGACGATCCGCTGCTGCGCGAGCGGAAGATGATCGCGGAGCCGTGGGACGTCGGGATGGGCGGATGGCAGACGGGCAACTTCGGAGCGGGTTGGAGCGAGTGGAACGATCGCTACCGCGACCGGGTGCGGAACTTCTGGTTGAGTGACGTCGATTACGCACGGCGCGCGTCGACTCCACCCGCGGGAGTCGGCGGCTTCGCGACGCGCCTCGCCGGTTCGTCGAACACATTCGACGAGGCCCGCGGCCCTCTCGCGGGCGTCAACTTCGTCACGGCGCACGACGGATTCACGCTCCGGGATCTCGTCTCTTACGACGTCAAGCACAACATGGGAAACGGCGAACAGAACCGCGACGGCGCCGACACCAACCGCTCGTTCAACCACGGCGCCGAGGGCTCGACGCAGAACCCCGCAATCCTCGCGACCAGGCGTAAGGCGATGCGCAATCTCCTCGGTACCCTGCTGCTCTCAGCCGGCGTCCCGATGATCACCGCGGGCGACGAGATGGGACGCACGCAGCGCGGCAACAACAACGCCTACTGCCACGATTCCCCGCTCACGTGGGTGAACTGGGACCTCGCGCCGTGGCAGGAGGATCTCCTCGCGCATGCGCGCCGACTGATCCGGCTCCGCCACGAGAACCCGGCGCTGCGTCCGCGGCGCTTCGCGCACGCCGTGCACACGGTTCCGAACGCATCGGTGATCGACTGGTACGACGAGAACGGCGAGACGATGTCGCACGAGCGCTGGAGCGACCCGGCGCACCGCACGCTGCAGTACGACGCTCAGTCGACGCCCGATGCTGAGGGACCCAACCGGATCCTCCTCGTGATCCACGGCAACGAGCGTCCGACGTCCGTCACCCTGCCGACGGTTCCGGGGGCTGATCGCTTCACGTCCCTGTGGTCGAGCGCGCCCGACCGCCCCGACCTCGACGAGCGGGTCTTCCGCCCCGGCGATGCGATCGAGATGCCGGGGACGTCCCTGCACCTGTTCCGCGTGGACTCCTGTTCATCGACGGCACCGGGGCGGTAGGTTCGAGACGTGGCCACCACGACTCGACCCGACCCGTCCGCCGGGGTGCTGCGCAGCACCTCGCCGATCCCGCTGCGACCCGCGGTCCCTTCCTCGACGCCGGTCCCGGCGACGCGGCTCGGCCGCATTCCACTCTCGCGTCCGCGGCCATCGACGCCCGATCCGAGGTTCCGCCCGTCCGCGTTCTCCGGCGAGGCGGTGCCCTTCCAGATCACGGCTTTTCGCGAGGGCCACGACCGCATCGGCGTCCACGTGCGTCTCGTATCGCCTTCCGGCGCCGAGTCGCTGCATCGCCTCGAGCCCCTGCATGACGGGTTCGACCGCTGGCGCACGCTCATCGCGCCGCGCGAGGTAGGCGTGTGGACGTTCCGCTTCGAGGCCTTCGCAGACGAGTCCGCGACGTGGCAGCACGCCGCCGACCTCAAGATCGCGGCGGGAGTGGACGCCGCGCTCATGCGCGAGATGGGCGCGCTCCTGTTCGACCGCGCTGCTCGCGAGAAGGACCGTGGAGCTGCCCAGGCACGCACCCTGAAGCACGCCGCCGGCGTGCTGCGGGACGCCGCCGTTAGCGATGAGGAGGCGCTCCGGATCGTGCGCGACGACGAGATCGCGGCATTCTTCCGCGAGCGTCCGCTCGCCGCGTTGCACACCTCCGGCCCTGATCTGGAGCTCCTCGTCGAGCGCGAGCGCGCCGGTGTCGGCGCCTGGTACGAGTTCTTCCCTCGGTCCGAGGGCGCCAAGCGGCAGAAGGACGGCAGCGTCAAGAGCGGCACGTTCCGCACGGCTGCGCGACGCCTCCCCGGCGTTGCCGGCATGGGCTTCGATGTCGTGTACCTGCCGCCCATCCATCCCATCGGGCGGATCAACCGCAAGGGGCGCAACAACACGCTCGAGGCCCTCCCGGGCGACCCGGGATCCCCCTACGCCATCGGCGCCGCCGAGGGGGGCCATGATGCGATCCTCCCCGAACTGGGAACACCTGCCGACTTCCGGTGGTTCGTGCGCCAGGCACAGGCGCAGGGTCTCGAGGTCGCCCTCGATCTCGCCTTGCAGGCGGCGCCCGATCACCCCTGGGTGACGGAGCACCCCGAATGGTTCACGGTGCTCCCCGACGGCACGATCGCCTACGCCGAGAACCCGCCGAAGAAGTATCAGGACATCTATCCCCTCAACTTCGATACCGACCCCGCCGGCATCTACGCCGAGATGCTGCGCGTCGTGCGTCATTGGGTAGCACAAGGCGTGAAGATCTTCCGCGTCGACAATCCGCATACGAAGCCCCTACAGTTCTGGGAGTGGCTCATCGCGACGGTGAACGCCGACGACCCCGACGTGATCTTCCTCTCCGAGGCCTTCACGCGCCCCGCGATCATGCAAAGCCTCGCGATGGCCGGCTTCCAGCAGAGCTATTCGTACTTCACCTGGCGGAACACGAAGGCGGAGCTCGAGGAGTTCCTTCAGTCGATCTCCGACGAGACCGCAGACTTCATGCGTCCGAACCTGTTCGTCAACACGCACGACATCCTCACCGAGTACCTGCAGTACGGCGGGCGCCCCGCCTACAAGATCCGCGCCGCGATCGCAGCGACGGCCGGAGCGACCTACGGCGTCTATGCCGGCTACGAGCTGTACGAGAACGTCGCGCGACCGGGATCCGAAGAGAACATCGACAACGAGAAGTACGAGTTCAAGTTCCGCGACTGGGATCAGGCCGAAGCCGACGGCGACTCCCTCGCGCCGTTCCTGCGGCGGCTCAACGAGATTCGCCGGGCCCACCCGGCGCTCCGACAGCTCCGGGGGCTCACGATCCACTGGAGCGACGACGACGCGATCCTCGTCTACAGCAAGCACATCGATGGCGCGCTCACCGACACGGGCGTCTCGGACACGATCATCGTCGTGGTCAATGTCGATCCCCGGTCGGTGCGCCAGACGACCATCCACCTCGATTCGACCGTGTGGGGTGTGCCGCGCGGCGAGGAGTTCGAGGTCGAGGACCTCATCACCGGAGCCGTCTGGACTTGGAACCAGGATGCCTTCGTACGCCTCGATGCGTTCGCCGAGCCCGTCCACATCCTGCACGTGAAGGAGCGCTCATGAGCACCGTCCCCGAGAGCACCCTCGACGCCGTCGCCGACGGTTCCTACTACGCGCCGCACGACGTCCTCGGCGTGCATGAGAGCACCGACGGGTGGGTCGTGCGCGCTCGGCGGCCGATGGCATCCAGCGTCACCGCCGTCACACCGCATGGCGATCGGATTCCGCTCGCGCACGTCCGCTCCGGGATCTGGGAAGGCAGCGCTCCGACACGTCCGGAGGCCTACGAACTCGTCGCGACGTATGACGGTGCGCCCGACTTCCGCGCAGATGATCCGTACCGCCATCTCCCCACGCTCGGGGACGTCGATCAGCACCTCATCCGTGAGGGGCGTCACGAGGAGCTCTGGAACGTGCTCGGTGCAGACGTGCACCACTTCGCGGGGGTCGACGGGGTCTCCTTCGCCGTCTGGGCCCCCAATGCGCGCGCCGTGCGCGTCGTGGGTTCCTTCAACGATTGGGACGGGCGTTCGCACGCCATGCGCAGCCTCGGGTCATCGGGGATCTGGGAGCTGTTCGTCCCAGGGCTCTCGGCCGGTACGACCTACAAGTACGAGATCCTCACTGCGCACGACGGCTGGATCATGAAGGCCGACCCCATGGCCCAGGCGGCCGAACTGCCGCCGGCCACGGCATCCGTCGTCACCGAGTCCTCCTACACCTGGGGGGACGAGGCGTGGATGGCCGCACGCGCGGCCCACACGCCGCTCGATCAGCCGATGTCGACCTACGAGCTGCACTTCGGCTCGTGGCGGCCCGGGCTCGGCTACCGAGATGCCGCAGAGCCCCTGATCGACTACCTCACGCAGGTCGGGTACACCCATGTGGAGTTCCTGCCTCTGGCCGAGCACCCGTTCGGCGGCTCGTGGGGGTATCAGGTCTCGGGCTACTATGCGCCGACGAGCCGATTCGGCAGCCCCGACGATCTGCGCTACCTCATCGACCGGCTCCACCGGGCGGGCTTCGGCGTCATCATGGACTGGGTGCCGGGTCATTTCCCGAAGGATGCCTTCGCGCTGGCCCGATTCGACGGCGCCGCACTCTACGAGCACCCGGACCCCCGGCGCGGCGAGCACAAGGACTGGGGCACCCTGATCTTCGACTACGGCCGCAACGAGGTGCGGAATTTCCTCGTCGCCAACGCGCTGTACTGGTTCGAGGAGTTCCACGTCGACGGGCTGCGCGTGGATGCCGTTGCCTCCATGCTCTACCTCGACTACTCCCGCGAGGAGGGCGAGTGGGAGCCGAACATCTACGGCGGACGGGAGAATCTCGAGGCCATCCGCTTCCTCCAGGAGGTCAACGCCACCGCCTACAAGCGCTACCCCGGCATCGCGATGATCGCCGAAGAGTCGACCAGCTTCCCCGGCGTCACCGCCCCCACGAGCGCGGGCGGGCTGGGTTTCGGCTTCAAATGGAACATGGGGTGGATGAACGACTCGCTCGAGTACTTCAAGCGTGACCCGATGTACCGCTCGCACCATGAAGGCGAGCTGTCGTTCTCGTTCGTTTACGCGTTCAGCGAGAACTTCATCCTCCCGATCAGCCACGACGAGGTGGTCCACGGCAAGGGCACGCTTTTCACGCGTATGCCCGGCGACCACTGGCAGAAGCTCGCGAACATGCGCGCCTTCCTCGCCTTCATGTGGGGGCACCCCGGCAAGCAGCTGCTGTTCATGGGCCAGGATTTCGGTCAGATGTCGGAGTGGTCCGAAAGCCGCGAGATCGATTGGTGGATTCTCGACCAGCCGCCGCACCGGCAGCTGCAGGACTTCGTCGGCGCCCTCAACCGCGTCTACCGCGACCAGTCGCCGTTGTGGTCACGCGACAGCGACGGCACCGCATTCCGTCGACTCGGTGAGCCGCACTGGAACCCGAACGTGATCGCGTTCTCCCGCGTCGATCACCACGGCAACACCGTCGCGGTGATCTGCAACTTCTCGGGCGCTCCCATCTCGGACTTCACGCTCGATCTGCCGGAATCCGGCGCGTGGGAGGAACTGCTCAACTCCGACGCCCTCGCCTACGGCGGCTCCGGGGTGGGCAACCTGGGCACCGTCCACGCCGATGACAAAGGACGCGCCACGATGGTGCTGCCGCCGCTCGGCGTGCTGTGGCTCGGACACCGCGCGTAGCGGCGGTCGGACCTCAGAAGAGCAGGCTGGAGAGCCGTCCGCGAGCGCGGATGACGCGGGCGTCGGTGTCGCCCACGAGTCCGAACAGCTCGAGCAGGCGCTCACGCACGGGTGCCCGCTCGGCCTCGGGCAGTGCGGCGAACAGGTCGAGCAGGCGCCCGAACGCATCGTCCACGTGTCCCCCGGCGAGGTCCAGGTCGGCGACGGCGAACTGCGCATCTGGATCGAGCGGCGCGGCTGCCGCGGCATCCCGCGCCGCCTGCAGGTCGAGACCCTGCACCCGGTCGAGCAGACGCACCTGGCCGAGACCCGCGCGGGCGTCGTCGTCGCGGGGGTTCTCGGCAAGCGCAGCCTCATAGGCCGTGATCGCGCGGGCGTAGTCGCCCTCTTCGATCGCGTCGTACGCGTCCTGGTGATGCGGAGGCAGTGGCGTCTCCGAGTCGTCGGATGCCTCGGCATCCTGGCCCTCCACGGGCACGGAACCCGTCACCCCCTGCTGCGCCGCCAACTGCAGGAGCTGAGCGAAGACTTCCCGCACCTGCTGCTCCGGCACGGCTCCCGTGAACAGCGGCACCGGCTGACCGGCGACGAGAGCGACGACCATGGGGATGGACTGCGCACGGAAGGCCTGCGTGAGCTGCGGATTCGCGTCGACGTCCACTTTTGCGAGCACGAGGCGCCCTCGCGCCTCGAGTACGACCTTCTCGAGGATCGGACTCAGCTGCGTGCACGGGCCGCACCACTCCGCCCACAAGTCGATGACGACCGGCACCGTGCGGGAGAGTTCGAGCACCTGCGGGAACGTGTCGTCAGTGACGTCGAAGACGAGCGGCGGCACCGCACCCGGGGTGGGCGCGTCTGCGGAGGCGGGCGCCGCGGGGCGCGAACGCAGAGAAGACAGATCGACGGCACCGCGCAAGACGGCACTGGGACGGGGGTCGCTCATCAGCCGGCCACCTTCGCGCTCAGGATGTTGGAGGAGTACCCCAGCAGTTGGATGCGTTCCTTGGAACTCTGACTGGGGACGAAGAAGAAGAGTTGGTTGCCGTAGGTCGTGACGAAGCCGGTCGAGGACTGGTCGACGCCCGCGAGCGTCTTGAGCATCGGGCTCTGGTCGACCTTGATGACGGCGTCCGCGTTGGTCGGGGCGACGGTATCGAGGTCGTCGACCGTCACCGCGACGATCGCACCGGAGTCGAGCGTCGCGAGCGCCACGGGCTCCGTCGTGCCCGCCTGAGCCGAGAAGGTCATCGCGCCCGTCTGCGCTCCGGTCGCATTGAACGCGGCAAGGCGGTCCGCGCGGCTCTTGTCGACCTGCGTGCGGAACGCATCGTCGGCACTGTCGAAGAGGGCGGCGAACTCACTGCCGTCACCCTTCGTGAGCACGTCCGCGTAGGCGCCCGCAAGGTTGTCCGGTGCGATGGCGAGGAACGGGGAATCCTTGGGGATCGCGATCGCACCGACGTACGCGGGCGCGAGGTTCAGATCGGCGTCAGAGGTGAGCTCTGCGAGGTACGTGAGCTTGTAGGGCGACCACGGATCCTGCTGGGTGATGCTCATGACGGTCGACGCATCGTCGCTGCCCAGAGGCGCCGCGACGGCGAAGAACGTCCGAGGCCACTCGTCGTTGGCCTCCGGGAGGATCACCTGCAGCTTTCCGCTCGGGATCGCCGGAAGCGGCTGCTGTTCGGGGATCGCAGTGAGGAGCGTGTAGTTCGTGACGCGGGCGGCCAGGGCCGTACCGTCGAGGCGCTCCGCCGCGGCGGTGGCGTCCCGCGCCTCATCGGCTTTGGCGACGTCTTCGGCGATGCGGCCGACGATGCGCTCGGCCTGCGCCTCCGTGACGACCGGGCTTTCCTGATCCTTGGGTGCCACCACCGTCGCAGAGGGACTCGGTGTGGCACTCGGAGCGAGCTGGGGCCAGGCATCCGCTGTGCATCCGGTGAACAGCAGGGCTGAGACGGCGACGGCCGGCACCGCGACGAGGGTGCGCTTGCCACCGGTCAGTCGTCGCCGGGGCGGCGTCGCGCTGATGACGCCCTTATCCGCACCGGCGACGTCGATCGGTTCGGTGACGGGGAGCGGCGTGCCCTTGCGGCGCGGACCGCGCGAACGGCGCGCGTGACGCACGGCGAGCAGATACAGGACGAGACCGGCGACGAGCAGAATGCAGCCGAGGAGGATGAGCGGACCGGCCCACGGCGTGGAGTTCCGAATCGGCCAGGTCACCGTGACCGTGCCGGGCGCGGCGTCGGTACCGTCGGAAGCGACGAGCAGGCTCATGCCGGCCGGGAGCTGCAGCGTCTCATCGAGCGTTCCCGTGCCGTCGAACTCGTCGAGCCAGAGGTCCGATCCCTGTGGCGACAGCGCCGCAACGGACGCCTCCGAACTCGTCGTGGTGTCGTCCGTCGCGGCGGCGATGACGTTCGAGGTCACGGCGCCATCTGCGAGACCGACCTGCACGTACTCGCTGCGTGCGAGCCACGCGACGGCGTCGGTGGTGCGTCCGTACGAGGCGAATACGGGCCCGGAGCCTTCGATGTGCACGGTCTGCGCACCGGGGTGCATGCCGAGGACATCTCCGTCGATCAGAACGTAGGGAGCGGTGCCCGCGACGTCGATCGACTGGCTCACGGTCGTCGGACCCTCGAAGACGGTGCGCTGGGCGATGCCGGCGCCGATCAGGAGGGCAGCCAGCACGAAAGCGGCCACAGCCCAGACGAAACGCACGAAACGACCTCCTCCGCCCGGGGTTCTCCCCCGGCGCGCATACGACGTTCCAGCGTAGCGAAAACGACCTGGGTGTCGCCCGGGAGGCGTGTCAACCCCCGTCGGTCAGGTGGTTCTCGCAGTAGCCTGCATCTCGTGAAGCTTCACCACCCGTTCCGCACGGCGCTCGTCGCGACTCTCGGCGTCGGCGTCGGCATCCTCCTGATCGTCAGCGTGCAGTCACTGTCGACGATCCTCCTCTACGTCGGCACGGCCCTGTTCCTCGCACTCGGACTCGATCCGGCCGTGTCCTGGCTCGAGCGGAGGGGACTCCCGCGCTGGGCGGCGCTCCTCATCACCTTCGCGCTCCTGCTCGCCGTCTTCGCGGGGATCATCCTCATCGTGATCCCAGTGCTCGTGGGGCAGATCTCGCAGCTCGTCGTTCAGATCCAGACGCTCATCTCGCGCGTCGTGGACGGCTCGTGGAACCCGGTCGACGAGCTGAGCGCATGGCTGCACAGCACGTTCCCGGCGCTCGACGTCGACAAAGTCTTCGGGTACATCTCGGACTGGTACAACTCACTCGATTTCGGTCAGATCGGCACCGTCGCCGGCAACACGATCCTCGGCATCGGTGCGGGCATCCTGGCCGGCTTCACGGGCGCGCTCATCGTGCTGATCCTGACGATCTACTTCACGGCATCCACGCCGAACCTGAAGGCGTCGGTGTACCAGCTCGTGCCGGCGTCCAAGCGCGCGCGGTTCATCGATCTGTCCGAGCAGATCACGGCATCCGTGGGGTACTACGTGATGGGCCAGGTCACGCTCGGCGTCATCAACGGCGTCCTCAGCGCGATCTTCCTCTCGATCATCCAGGCGCCGTTCCCCGCCGTGCTCGCCGTGATCGCGTTCTTCTTCTCGCTGATCCCGCTCGTCGGCACGCTGACCGGGTCGGCGATCATCGTGCTCACGTGTCTGATCCCCGGCCTCGGATCGCCGTTGACGGCACTCGTCGCCCTCATCTGGTACGCGGTCTACATGCAGGTGGAGGCGTACGTGCTGTCGCCCCGCATCATGAACCGCGCCGTCTCGGTACCCGGTGCCGTCGTCGTGATCGCCGCGCTCGCCGGCGGCTCGCTGCTCGGCCTCCTGGGCGCCCTCATCGCGATCCCCGTCGCGGCGAGCATCCTCATCATCTATCGCCAGGTCATCATCCCGCGACAGAACGAGAAGTGACGCGATCCGCTACGCCGTCTCGCCGTCCCACTCGGTCGGCAGCGGCAGCGCGTCGGGGTTGACGGCGGCGACGATTTCGGTGAGCACGCGGCGCGTCTGCGACTCGCCCACCCAGAGGTGCTTGCCGCCCTCGACCGCGACGAGGGGTGCGTCGGGCACGACCGCGAACCTCTCCCGCGCCTCGGCTGGGCGCAGGTAGTCGTCGAGCTCCGGGACGACGATCACCATCCGACGCTCGTCGCCCGCCCACGCGGCGACCTCGGCATCCGTCGCCCGGTGGAGCGGCGGCGAGAGCAGGATCACGCCCTCGATGTCGTGATCCCGGCCGTACTTCAGGGCGAGTTCCGTCCCGAAGGACCACCCGACGAGCCACGGCCGCGGCAGCTGCCGGTCGTGGACGAATTCCATCGCGGCAGCGACGTCGAAAGCCTCGGCCCGCCCGCCGTCGAAAGCGCCTTCGCTCGTGCCACGCGGCGAAGACGTGCCCCGCGTGTTGAAACGCAGTACGGCGAGGTCGGCGAGGGCCGGCAGGCGCGCCGCGGCCTTACGCAGAATGTGCGAGTCCATGAAACCGCCCGCTGTCGGCAGCGGATGCAGCGTCACGAGCGTCGCCACCGCGGGCCGATCGGCAGGCTCGGCCAGCTCGCCCACGAGCGTGAGCTCGTCGAGCGTGCGCAGTGCGATGTCGGTGCGGCGCGCCGGGAGCAGCACCGGTCCGCGGATCTCCATGTCAGCCGATCCTCCAGCAGTTCGTGTGCCAATGCCGTCGCGCCGCGAGGTCCGCAGCATCCCCCAGCACGCCGTCGGCCCGCCACGCGACGACGTGCGCCGTCCCCGGGGTCACTTCGCGGCCGCAGCCGGGACACGTGTAGGACTTCTGCGCGGATGCCGCGCTCACCCGCTGCACCGTCCAGGTGACTCCGCGACGCACCTCGGTGCGCTTCCATCCGCTCAGAAGCCGATCCAGGGAGTCGTCGCCCGGATCGGGCCGGCGACGATTGGCGCGCGGCATGAGATCAATACCACCCGGTGGACTGCGAGTGGTCCCACGCACCGCACGGCGAGCTGTACCGACCGCCGATGTACCCGAGCCCCCATGCGATCTGCGTCGCCGGATTGGTCTCCCAATCCGACCCCGCCGACGCCATCTTGTTTCCCGGCAATGACTGCGGGATGCCGTAGGCGCCGCTGCCCGCATTGTAGGCGTTCACCCGCCAGCCGGACTCCTTGTTCCACAGCGCCACGAGGCAGGCGAATTCACCGTCGCCCCACCCCCGCTCCTGCACCATCGCGTAGGCGATCGCCTGCGCGGTGCCGGGGTCGGGCGAGACGAACGGCGGGGTCCAGCCGCTCGACGAGGACTCCGTCGCCACCGCCGAAACCGAGGGTGTCGGCGTGGGCTTCGGCGTGACGTAGACCGAGTAGGTGATGTCGTCGCGGCCGAGTCCGTCTCCCGCGTGGGATGCCGCGAGCAACGACTGCGCGTCGGAGATCGCCGTGGCGTAGAGCGAGACCGGGTCGAGCTCAGTGGCATTCGCCCGTGTGACCGACGCGCTCAACGGGCCGATGTAGGCGGCAGCGAGCCCCGCCACCGCCAGTGCGGCGAAGACGCCGACGACACCGCGGCGCCGCGACCACCGCTGGGGCGGCACCGCCTGTGCAGATCGTGCGGCGCCGCGCGACGTCACGGGCACGCCGGCGATCACGCGCGGCGAGAGCTCGCGCGCCGAGACGGGGGTCGATTCGGCGTCGGACGTCACAGTTCTCCGATCCTACCGGGCCGCGGGAACCCGGTCCACGATGGCTGACGCGCCGGCGCCGAGCCTCAGACGACGGCGAGCATGACCTCCACGACGGCGTCGAGCACCGCATCGACCTGGGCTTCGCTGTAGCCGCGTCGCTGCATCCGGAACGCGACGGTACGCACCTGATCGACGGTCACGGGCTCGCCGGCCTCCAGGAAGGCGGCGATCTTGTCGGCGACGATGTCGACCTCGTCGATGCGATACCCGTAGCGAAGCACTCCGACGCGGCGGAACCGTCGCCCGCGCGGCCGGCTCAGCCGATCGAGGATCTCTTGCGCGAGGCGACGCGACTGCCCCACCCAGGCGCGCGCGCCCGCGCGGCCCAACGCATTCTCGCGTTCCCGCGCGGCGAACGCGTCCTCGATACGTCCGAGTGCGGCATCCACCGCCCCGACTTGGTAGCCGCGGTTGACGAGCGGGAAGGCGACCGTGCGGACGGTGCCAGCATCCACGTCCGCGGCCGACGGGTCTTCGAATGCGGCGCGAGCGCGCGCGAGGAAGTCATCGACGTCCTGTGGCCGGTAGCCCTTCGTGCGTCCCGATGCGCGCGGGAAGAGGGCGGATTCGGTCGTCATCTCATCGGTCATACGCTCACCAGGGGGAAGAACAGGAAGTACATCGCGAGGGCAGCCGCGGCCGACGGCAGGATGGAGTCGAGACGGTCGAGGACACCGCCGTGGCCGGGCAGCCACGAGCTCATGTCTTTGATGCCGAGGTCGCGCTTGATCATCGACTCACCGAGATCGCCGACCGTCGCGCAGCCCAGCATCACGATGCCGAACACCGCTCCCGCCCACCACGGGACGTGCAGCACGAACATGCCGTAGACGATCGCGACCCCAACGGTCGCCAGGGCGCCGCCCGCGAAGCCCTCCCAGGTCTTCTTCGGGCTGATACGCGGCGCCATCGGGTGCGAACCGAACGCCAGGCCGCTGGCATACGCGCCGGTGTCCGCCGCTACGACCGCGATGACCATGCCCAGCAGCCAGTACTCCCCCTGGTCCTGACGGAGCAGCACGAGGGTGAGCGACGCGAGGAACGCGACGTAGATCGGGACGAAGCCCGCGGCGAGGACGTCGTCGAGGACGTCGCTGTACCGCCGTCCGTCCCGCGCCACCATCTGTGCCATGAGGCGCCACGTGATGAGCGCGGCGACGCACGCGAAGGTGAGCACCAGATGCGTCCAGTATCCGAGGAAGAAGCCGGCGAGCATGATGACACCGCCCGCAACCACCTGGGGCACGACGTCCACTCGACGCCCGGCGGTCTGGAGCGCCCTCGAAAACTCGAACACTCCGAGCAAGCAGACGGGAATGGCGAAGAGCAGGAACAGCCACTTGATGAACAGCAGTGACGCGAGGACGGCACCGCCGACGACGACTCCGATGAGAATCGCCATGAGCAGATTCCGCCCTGTGCGCGCGTTGATGCGGTCCTGCACCTGCTCGAAATCGGCGCGTGCCTTGTCGAAGTCCGCGCGAGCGCGATCGATCTGGTGCTCGAACTCGCTGCGCGCCGCCCGGACGTGGTCTTGGAACGCCGTCTGGCTGTCCGCGCCGCCGCGGCGCGCGTCGGCACGCGTGAGCGGCGTCGACGGGGCATCCGAGCCTTCGGCGGGCTCACCGGAAGGATCGGTCATCTCGTCAGACCTCGAGAAGCTCGGCCTCTTTGCGCTTGAGCGCCTCATCGATCTCGTCGACATGCGCCCGGGTCACGGCGTCGAGCTCCTTCTCCGCGCGCACGAGGTCGTCTTCGCCGACCTCGCTCTTGAGCGCGTCCAGCTCATCCTTGGCCTTGCGGCGGATGCCGCGCAGGTGAACCTTCGCGTCTTCGCCCTTCGTGCGAACGAGCTTCACGTACTCCTTGCGCCGGTCAGCGGTGAGCTCGGGCATCGTCACGCGGACGAGGTTGCCATCATTGGTGGGGTTCACCCCGAGGTTCGGGATGTCACGGATCGCCTGCTCGATCGCCTTGAGCGCCGACTTGTCGTACGGCGTGACGACGAGCGTGCGGGCTTCGGGAGTGTTCAGCGACGCCAGCTGAGCGAGCGGAGTGGGCGAGCCGTAGTAATCGACCATCACCTTCTGGAACAGCGCGGGGTTCGCGCGTCCCGTGCGGACGGTCGAGAAGTCCTCCTTCGCGGCGTCGACGGCGCGGTCCATGCGCCCGGACGTGTCGGCCAGGATGTCGGCGATCACGGTCACTCCATTCGTTGTTGCGTCAGGTGTCGAGTCTAGCGGGGGCGCTCGGTCACGCCGTGACGAGCGTGCCGATCCGTTCGCCCAGCAGGACCCGGGTCACGTTGCCGGCGGGCTCCATGCCGAACACCCGCATGTCCATGCTGTTGTCCATGCAGAGGCTGAAGGCGGTGGAGTCCACGACCTTGAGGCCCCGCTGCAGCGCGTCCTGGTAGGTGATCTCGTCGATCTTGGTGGCCGCGGCATCCTTCTTCGGATCGGCGGTGTAGACCCCGTCCACGCCGTTCTTGGCGACGAGAACCTCGTGGGCGCCGATCTCGAGCGCGCGCTGGGCGGCGACAGTGTCGGTGGAGAAGTACGGCAGACCGGCGCCGGCGCCGAAGATGACGACGCGGCCCTTCTCCATGTGCCGCTCGGCGCGGCGCGGAATGTAGGGCTCGGCGACCTGGGTCATGGAGATCGCCGACTGCACGCGAGTGGCCGCGCCCGCCTGCTCGAGGAAGTCCTGCAGCGCGAGGGCGTTCATGACCGTTCCGAGCATGCCCATATAGTCGGCGCGCCCGCGGTCCATGCCGCGCTGGCTGAGCTCGGCGCCGCGGAAGAAATTGCCACCTCCGACGACGATGGCGATCTCGACCTCTTCGACGGCAGCAGCGATCTCGCGCGCGATCTGGCTGACGACATCCGGATTGACGCCCAGCTGCCCTCCGCCGAACGCTTCGCCGGACAGCTTCAGCAGGACGCGTCGGCGTCCGGTGTTCTCATCGATCACAGGGGGGTTCCTCTCGTCACGTTGCAGAGTATCGCAGCGCCGTCCGTGCGCGTGCGGGCATGGAAAAGGGGCCCGCATCCGTGAAGAATGCGGACCCCCGTCCCGACGTTACGCGCCGACCTTGAAGCGGGCGAAGTCGGTGATGGTGAGCCCCGCGTCGCCGGCGACCTTCGCGACCGACAGCTTGTTGTCCTTCGCGTAGTCCTGGTCGAGCAGTGCGACCTGCTTGAAGAACGCGCCGACGCGACCCTCCACGATCTTCGGCAGGGCGGCCTCGGGCTTGCCCTCATTGCGCGAGATCTCCGTGACGATCTGACGCTCCTTCTCGACCTCGTCCTCGGGCACGTCGTCGCGCGTGAGGTAGGTCGGGTTTGCGAACGAGATGTGCTGCGCGATCGAGCGCGCCGTCTCTGCGTCGTCGCCCGTGTAGGCGAGGACCACGCCGACCTGCGGGGGCAGGTCCTTGCTGGTCTTGTGCAGGTAGATCTCGAACTTGTCGCCGGAGAGCGTGCGCACGCGACGCAGCTCCACCTTCTCGCCCAGGATCGCGGCCTCGTCCGAGATGAGCTCGGCGACCGTCTGCGATCCGGCAGGAGCGGCGAGGGCGGCCTCGACGGAGTCGGCGTCCGCGGCGGCGGCGGCCTCGAGAACCTTCTCGGCGAGGGCGATGAAGCGCTCGTTCTTCGCGACGAAGTCCGTCTCGGTATTGAGCTCCAGGATCGTCACCTTGTCGCCGTGCTGCACGGCGGTGACCAGGCCCTCGCTCGTGGAGCGGTCAGCGCGCTTGGCATTGCCCTTCGCGCCCTTCAGGCGCAGGATCTCGACGGCCTTCTCGAGGTCGCCGTCGGCCTCCTCGAGGGCCTTCTTGGTGTCGACCATGCCGGTGCCGAGCTGCTCGCGCAGCGTCTTGATGTCGGCGATCGTGAAGTTTGCCATGGGTGGTGGCTCCTAAATCGGTGAAGCTGGGGTGAGTTCGGTGGATGCCGCAGCGGGACCGTCACCAGATCGGCGACGGCCCCGCGCGGGGGTGATGTCTTACTCGGCGGTCGCCGCAGCGTCGCCCTCGGCCTTGGCCTCAGCGCCCGCTTCGTCGGCGGCCGACTCGGTCGCGATGGTCTCGACCTCGGCGACGTCGGTGACGACCTCGACGGCGGGAGCCTCGAGGAGCTCACGCTCCCAGTCGGCGAGCGGCTCGGCTTCGGGGGCCTCGTCGGTCGGGTTGTGGCGCTGGATGAGACCCTCAGCCGCAGCGTCGGCGATGATGCGCGTGAGCAGGCCCACCGAGCGGATCGCGTCGTCGTTACCCGGGATCGGGAACTGGAACTCGTCGGGGTCGGCGTTCGTGTCGAGGATGCCGATCACGGGGATGCCGAGCTTCTTGGCCTCGTCGATCGCGAGGTGCTCGCGCTTCGCGTCGACGACCCAGATCGCCGACGGCGTCTTCTGGAGGTTGCGGATGCCGCCGAGCGACTTGTGCAGCTTGTCCAGCTCGCGCTTCTTGAGCAGGAGCTCCTTCTTGGTGAAGCCCGAGTCGGCGGGGTTGTCGAAGTCGAGCTCCTCGAGCTCCTTCATGCGCGCAAGCCGCTTCGACACCGTCTGGAAGTTGGTGAGGAGGCCACCCAGCCAGCGCTGGTTGACGTAAGGCTGCCCGACGCGCGTGGCCTGCTCGGCGATGACTTCCTGCGCCTGCTTCTTGGTACCGACGAACAGGACCGTGCCGCCGTGGGCGACGGTCTCACGGACGTACTCGTACGCCTTGTCGATGTACCCCAGCGACTGCTGCAGGTCGATGATGTGGATGCCGGAGCGCTCCGTCAGGATGAAGCGCTTGACTTTCGGGTTCCACCGACGGGTCTGGTGTCCGAAGTGGACGCCGCTGTCGAGCAGCTGGCGAATGGTGACGACGGCCATGGCCGTTCTCCTTTGTTCTGGGTTGTTCGCTCGACCGATCGGCCGATGCACCTGGTGCCCGGCCCACGCCCGCACGCCGCTTGCGCGGTGAGACCTCTGGGTGTGGATGCCGCGCCATCGGACGGATCCGACCGGCGCTCTGGGCACGCGTAGTCACCCCGACGTGCGGGGTGCTCGTCCAGTGTATCAGTCGGTGCGCTCGCAAGCGGTCATCGCCTTCTCCCCAGCGGCCCGATAGTGTGCGGCATCCACAGATCCGCGGGCGACGCTCCGGGCCGCGCGCGTTGGCGCCACAGTGGGGGCATGTCAGCGATTCTCGTGCGCGTCGCCCGCCTCGTCGCCCTGTGTGCCCTCGTCGCCCCCGTGGCCACGGGAGGGGCCGGGTCGGCGGCCGCCGAGAGCCCGCCCATCGCCGCCGAAGCGGCGGCAGCGACGGACGACGCCGTCTCGGGGTGGCTCTGGCCCGTGATGCCGCCGCATGTCGTCGCGCCGTTCGTCGCGCCGGCCCACGACTACGGACCCGGCCATCGTGGGATCGATCTCGCTGCCCCCGTCGGCACCGCGGTCCGCAGCCCGGCCGCGGGCATCGTCGCGTTCGCGGGCTCCGTCGCTGGACGCGCAGTCGTCACCGTCGACCACGGCGGGGGGCTCGTCACAACGCTCGAGCCCGTCGTCGCACAGGTCGCGATCGGCGATGCGGTTGACGCGGGAGGGAACGTGGGCAGGGTGGATGCCGGGGGTCATGCCGCGACCGGCACCGTCCACTTCGGGGTCCGCCGCGACGGGCAGTACATCAATCCGATGCTGCTGCTGGGCGCGGTGCCGCGAGCCGTGCTGCTGCCCTGTTGCGACGGGTGAGTCAAGGAGCGGTATTGCCGTCGCCGCGGACGATCTTCGCCCCGACGCCGGGAGCCGAAACGACGTTGTTCGCCCCGGTGATCTCGAGCGACCCGATGGCGCCTGCCACCGCAACGGTGTTGCCGTCGCCGCGCACGGTGACGGCGCCTGCGGCGCTGCTCTGCACCCTGTTGGCCTGTCCCTCGAGCGTGAGCTCCGTCACGTCACCGGCGACGACCACGTTGCTCTGCCCCTGCACGACGAGCTGGTCCACGGACGCCCCCGTCACGCGCAGCGTCACATCGTTGCCGCCGAGAACGACACGGGCACAGTCCTCCGATACGAGAAAGGAGCCGCCGTCGGCGTTGACCGCGGCGACTCCGCTGGTGCAGCCGATGACGACCTCATCCGCGCCCGGACCACCGATTTCGGACGTCGACGTCGGTGCGGGCATCGGCGTCGCCGATGTCGCCGACGCCGAGGGCTGCGCGGACATCGATCCCGGCGGGGGCGTCGGCACGACGGTGAGACGCACACCCGGCTCGGCCGCGCAGGCTGCGAGCACGAGGACGAGGACGACGGCCCCGACGGCGGGCAGGAACGCGAGCGGACGTCTTGTCATACCGTCCAGGCTAGGCGAGGGTCGGCCTGCGCACCCGAGAAATATCCTCGCGCAGCGTCCGGCGGGCACCTCGTCATGCCCGCGGGTGGGCGCTCCGGTAGGCGGCGGTGAGCTTCTCCGCGGAGACGTGCGTGTAGATCTGCGTGGTGCCGAGGCTCGCGTGGCCGAGCATCTCCTGCACGGTGCGCAGATCTGCCCCGCCGTCGAGCAGATGCGTCGCGGCCGAGTGCCGCAACGCGTGGGGGCCGACAGTCTCGAGACCGACGGCGGGTGCGAGCGCCCGCGCGACGACGTCATAAGCGGAACGCGGGCCGAGTCGTCCACCGCGTGCGCCGACGAACAGCGAGCGGGTCCCCCGGCCGCGCTCGACGAGAGTCCGGCGGCCGCGGACGAGGTAGTCCTGGATCGCGGACGCCGCCGGCCCACCGTAGGGCACGACGCGCTCCTTCGCGCCCTTGCCGACCACACGGATGGTGTGACGATCGAGCTCGAGGTCGTCGATGTCCGCCGCGCAGGCCTCCGCCACACGCAGAGCAGACGCGTACAGCAGTTCGAGGAGCGCCGCATCCCGAAGCGCGACGGCATCGCCGCTCGCCGCGCGCTCGTGTGCGCGCGCGAGCACGTCGTCGAGAGCGCCGACGGTGGCGACCTTCGGCAGCGAGCGACCCCGTTTGGGTGCAACGAGCCGGAGGGTCGGGTCTGCGGACACGATGTCGTCGTCGCACGCCCACGCGAAGAACCCGCGCACCGACGCGATGCGGCGAGCGATCGTCGAACGTGAAGCCCCGGCTTCAGTGAGGCGCCACAGCCAGTCCCGTAGTGCCTCCACGTCGATCTCTGCGACCTCGACGTCACCAGCCGCGCCCTGGAGCGACCGCAGATCGGCCAGGTACGCGCGTACGGTTGCTGGAGACAGCCTCCGCACGCGCAAGAGGTGCGCGCCGTAGCGTTGGGATGCCTCGGAGAGCTTCACCCATTCAGCATGTCGCGTCGCGCTGCCGATCCGTCCCTCATCACCAGAGTGTCGCCGGGGGCGTGGGCGAGGCCTGGATCCATTCATCGCCGCGCCGCCGCGCCGCGCCGTCGAGTTCCAGCATGCCGAGAAGGGCGGCGGCCTCGCCGAATCCGAAACCTGCCCTGCGTGCCACATCGGCGACCGTACGGGGCGAGCGGGAGCTCAGGGCGTCGAGGATGCGCGTGCGATCACCCGTGTACTCGTCATCGCGCGCACCTGGGTCGCCCCGACCGGGCCCCTCGAAGCTCCCCGCATATCCGATGAGCTCGCGCACCTCGGCGAACGTCGTGACGCAGGTCGCGTCGCTCTCGCGCAGGAGGCGGTGGCATCCCATCGAAGCGGCACTCGTCACCGGCCCGGGCACGACCCCGACCGGTCGTCCGATCATCTGTGCATGGTGCGCCGTGTTGTGGGCGCCGCTGCGCCACCCCGCCTCGACGACCACCGTCGCGTCGCTGAGGGCGGCGATCAGTCGGTTTCGCGCGAGAAAGCGGAACTTCGTGGGGGTAGTGCCGCACGGGACCTCGGCGACGACGAGCCCCTCGCGCACGATGCGTTCGATGAGGTCGCGGTGACCCGCCGGATACGCGCGATCGACTCCGCCCGCCATGATCGCCACGGTCGCGCCGCCCGCCGCGACAGCGGCGCGGTGCGCGGCGCCGTCGATCCCGTAGGCACCGCCGGAAACGACCGTCACTCCGGCCGCAGCGCTTTCGGCGGCGAGTTCCGCTGCGACGAAATCCCCGTACGTCGTCGAGGCTCGCGCTCCGACGAGCGCAAGTGCGGGCGCGGGAATGCTGAGCAGTCCCGTATCACCTCGTGTCCAGAGGCAGAGCGGTTCGTGCGGGCCGAGGTCGGCGCTGCGCGCGGGCCAATCGCCATCGGCCGGCGTGAGCAGTCGTACACTGGCCTTCCTCGCTCGTTCCAGAGCGTCCGCGACGCGATCGCGCCGCGGGAGCCACCGGTCGCGCCCCGCGGTCAGCTGCTGCACCGTGATCTCGCCGACCGGGCACGGCGCGCGCACAGAGAGCGCAACCTCGAGCGCCCGTTCCGCGCCGAGGGCGGCAACGAGTGAGCCCGCTGTGCCATCACCCGGCTCGACGAGAGTCGACCAGGCCGCGCGCGCATACGCCTCGCGTCGTTCGTCATCTGTGGACGCCCCGCACAGTCCGGCGAGCTCTCGACGCAGGGTTGCGCCGTCGGGAACGATCGCGCTCATCCGTGCGCACCCTTCTTGAGATACAGGGCGCGACCGATGTCGACAACGGCGAGTCGCTCGCGCCCGGCGAGATCTGCGTTCGTCCACGCGACACGGAGGACGCGGTCGTAGCCGCGGAGCGTCAGTGCGCCGCGCTCCAGTGCGGCATCCAGGGGCCTGCGGATCACGGGCTCGGGCGCGAGCGGGCCGTCCCGCAGCCAGGTGCCGGGCACCTGTGCGTTCGAGCGCCAGGGGGTTCCCTCGAGCCTTCGCGCGGCGCACGCGCGTGCGCGTGCGACCTGGTCACGAGCCTGGGCCGTCGTGATCCGCGTGTCGTCGCCCGCCCGAAGCCGAGCGACGGCGACGCGCTGCATCGACAGCTCGATGTCTATGCGGTCCAGCAGAGGGCCCGAGAGCTTCGACAGGTAGCGCCGGATCGCGATCGACGGGCACCGGCATTCCGCTCGGGGCACCCCGTAGTTGCCGCACGGGCACGGGTTCGTGGCGAGGACGAGCTGGAAGTGAGCCGGGAAGATCGCGCGGAAGCCCGCCCGATGGATCTCGATGCTGCCGGTCTCGAGCGGCTGGCGGAGAGCATCGAGCGCGTGGGCGCCGAACTCACCGGCCTCATCGAGGAACAGCACTCCGCCGCTCGCACGTGCGATCGCCCCGGGACGGGCGGTACGCGAGCCGCCGCCGACGAGGGCGCCCACGCTCGCCGAGTGGTGCGGCGCTTCGAACGGAGGGATGCGGCTGAGACCCGCGACGGGGAGTCCCGCGAGCGAGCGGAGGCTCGCGGCTTGTATCGCTGCGTCGTCGTCCAGGAAGGGGAGGATGCCGGGCAGGCGACGTGCGAGCATCGTCTTGCCCGCTCCCGGGGGGCCGCTCATGAGCAGATGGTGACCTCCCGCCGCCGCAACGATGAGCGCCTCGACGGCGTCGCGCTGACCGATCACCTCATCGAGGTCGGGGACGGCGTCGGTCCCCGCCTCCGTTGCGATCGCGAGAGCAACCGCCGGCGCCGCGTCGACGTCGACCGACTCGAGCTCGAGCCCGTGCCGGCGCGCGACATCACGGAGCGAGACAGCGCCGACGACCTCCACTCCGGCGACGAGCTCCGCTTCCGCGCGGTTGGCGTGCGGGACGACGACACGACGGATGCCGGCGCGTGCCGCGGCCGCGACCGCCGGAAGCACACCCGGGACGGGTCGCAGGCGGCCGTCGAGCCCGAGCTCGCCGATATGGGCGGTCGTGCGCAGTGAGGTGGCATCCATATCCGCCTCGGTCGCGAGGGCGGCGATCGCGATCGCAACGTCGAGGCCGGTCCCGTGCTTGGGAAGATTCGCCGGCGACAGATTGACGGTGAGCTTACGTCGGGGAAGTGGCAGACCGGCGTTGGCGCACGCGTTGTGCACACGCTGATGCGCCTCGCCGATCGCCTTGTCGACGAGACCGATGATCGTGAAGTTCGGCGTTTGGTTCGACAGATCGGCCTCTACCTCGACGAGGTCGCCCTGCAGCCCCGTGAGGACGACCCCCCACGTCCGCCCGACGGTCATCTCAGGTCCACGAGGTGCTCGACGATACCGGTCGCGGGGTCCTCCCCCGTGATGCCGATGACATCGACGCGCAGCCGACGTCGACGCGCAGCCTCGGGATGTGCCGCCACCCACGCGCAGGAGAGCCGCCAGAGACGGTCGCGCTTGGCAGCGTCGACGGCTTCGAAGGGATGACCGTAACCCTCGGTGCGCCGCGTCTTCACTTCGACGACGACGAGGTCGCCGCCGTGCGCGGCCACGATGTCGAGCTCGCCGGCCGCACAGCGCCAATTGCGGTCGAGGATGTCATAGCCCTGCGCACTCAGGTGCCGCGCCGCGCGATCCTCGCCCTGTCTGCCACGGATGTCTTTCGATGCCATACCCGGCATCGTGGCGCGCGCACGGGCCGTGCGGGTGTCGCCGCTGCGGATCTGTGGACGGATCCGGAAAGCCGTGCGCTGTGGAGAAGTCGATGACCCTCGTCAGCTGTCGAGCGACAGCTCTTCGGGCAGCTGGAAGTCGCGGCGCTGCAACTCCTCGACGTTGACGTCCTTGAAGGTGAGCACGCGCACGGACTTCACGAACCGGTCGGCCCGATAGATGTCCCAGACCCAGACGTCGGTCATGGAGATCTCGAAGTAGAAGTCGTGCTCGGTGTCGCGTCGCACGACGTTCACGTCGTTGGCGAGGTAGAAGCGCCGCTCGGTCTCGATGACGTACTGGAACTGCGACACGACGTCGCGGTACTCCTTGTACAGAGCCAGCTCGAGCTCGCGGTCGTAATCCTCGAAGACTTCGTCATCCATGGTGCCTCCAGTCTAGGCGGGCATCAGAAGAGCGTCGGTGCGTCGGCGATCATCCACGACGCGCGGTGCAGCGGGCTGAGCCCGTGCGAACGGATCGCGGCGCGGTGGTCGGCGCTCGCGTAGCCCTTGTTGCGTGCCCACTGATAGACGGGATGCTCCTCGTGGAGCCGCCCCATGAGATCGTCGCGCGCGACTTTGGCGACGACGGATGCCGCGGCCGCCGATGCGCAGTCACGGTCGGCCTTCACGACGGGGCGGACCGCAAGCTCGACACCGCCAGCGGGCGTGATGTAGTCGTGGTTGCCGTCGAGGAGGACGATCGCCTCCTCGGGCACGACACCCGTCGCACGGAGATCAGCGATCGCGCGGAGGGCGGCGAGTCCGAGGGCGCGGATGATGCCCACGTCGTCGATCTCGGCCGGTGACGACCAGCCGACCGCCGAAGCGCTCACCCACGCCGCAGCGCGGGCGGCGACATCCGGGCGGCGGTGCTCGGCGACCAGCTTCGAGTCGCGCAGGCCCTCGGGGACGCGCTTGCGGGCGCGAGCGGCATCCACGACGACGGCTCCGACCGCGACGGGCCCCGCGAGCGCGCCGCGCCCGACTTCGTCGCACGCGATGACGAGCGGGTGCTCGCGCAGGAGAGCGCGCTCAAGGGTGAGCCGCGGGGTCGCGACGCTCATCCGCCCGCCCCGGCGGGGGCCCCGGGCACCCCCGCGAATACGTCGTGATGGAAGTCGATCGTTCCGAAGCGTGAGAACGGCCACGTGATGAGGAACGCCCGGCCGACCACGTTCTCGATGGGGACGAAGCCGTGTGAAGGCTGGTCGACGTTGTAGCGGGAGTCCTTGGAATGGTCGCGGTTGTCGCCGAGCACCCACAGGGACCCCTGCGGCACGGTGACGTCGTAGGGGACGGGCTGCGGTGCGCTCTGACCGTCGGCGAGGTCGAGATAGGGGGTCTCGTCGATCGGTGTGCCGTTGACGGTCACCTGTCCGAGCGCATTGCAGCAGACGACGTGGTCACCGCCGACGCCGATGATGCGTTTGATGAGATGGTCCTCGCTGTCGGGAGCGGAGATGCCCACGATCGACAGCAGCCAGTCGAACGCCGCCACGAGCGGGGGCTGGTCCGGCGCGACCGTGACCGGCAGCCACCCGCCCGGGTCACGGAAGACGACGACGTCTCCTCGTTCGTAGCCGGTGAAGCGCGGTGTGAGCTCGTCGACGAGAATGCGGTCCTTCACGAGGAGCGTCTGCTCCATCGAGCCGGACGGGATGTAGAAGGACCGGACGAAGAACGTCTTGATCACGAACGAGACGAGTATGGCGACCACGACGATCACGAGGACGTCCCGCACGAGCACCCAGAATCCGCGCCGACGACGCGGTCGCAGGAGACCCGTGTCGGAGGAGCCGGGCGCGGCCACGTTGTCGCTGGTCATGCACGTCCTTCTCGCCGGCGCGCCGCGAGTCGGCGCGCGCCCTCACAAGCGTCGCACATTCGGACGCCCTCTCGTGCCGTGCCGCACCGCGCCGCGCCGGAAGACGACGAGCCCCGGGCGGCGAGGTGCCGGCCCGGGGCTCGTCTACGACGGAGCGCGTCAGTTGTCGCGCTTCTCCTTGATCTTCGCCTTCTTGCCGCGGAGCTCGCGGAGGTAGTACAGCTTGGCGCGACGCACGTCACCGCGGGTGACGACCTCGATGTGGTCGATCACCGGGGAGTGCACCGGGAAGGTGCGCTCGACGCCGACCTGGAAGCTGATCTTGCGAACGGTGAAGGTCTCGCGCACACCGTCGCCGGAGCGACCGATGACGACGCCCTGGAACACCTGCACGCGCGAGCGCGAGCCTTCGGTGATGTTCACGTGCACCTTGACGGTGTCACCGGGCGAGAAGACGGGAATGTCGCTGCGGAGGGATGCCGCGTCGACGGAGTCGAGGATCTGCATGATCGTCACTTCCTGCGACCGCCACAGGTCGACCGCGAGATGAATGGGAAAGGTGATGTGCGCCCGCAGCGACGCTAGGCGTCACCGTGCTCCCCTGAGGCAGAGCCTTCGCCGGGCACAAACAACCATTCTGCCATGCCGCGCGGCGCCCGCCAAAACGCGAACGGTCAGGATGCCGGGCCGGCGCCCTTCTCTCGGATGACGATCACATCGGCATCCGTGCGCGGAGCACGCGGTTCTGCGGGGGCCGGGACATAGCCCAGTCCGTCCGGCGTGCGCAGAATCGCGCCTGCGGGGCGTGCCTCTCGCCACAGCTGCGCGAGACCACCCCAGAGAGCGGCGACGCCGACGACGACCGTGAGGGCGAACAGCGCCCACCACCAGGGATTCGAGAACACCCCCAGAGCGACGATGAGGACGTTCCACCCGCCGATCAGCGCGACGTCCGTCCACGAGACGGCGCGCTCCGCGCGTGCGGTGCCCCGGGCCCGGACGAGGAGGGTGAGGATCAGCTGCCCGACGAGCACGATGGGAGCCGACAGCAGGACCCAGAGCAGCGACAACGGGTTGGCGCCGAAGATGATCCACCCCACGAACAGCCACGCGGGCAGTACGAACGCCGCCGGGATCAGCCATCGGTAGAACCCACTGCGTAGTGCCATGTGCTCGATGCTACGCCGGTCCAGCAGAATGGATGCTGAGGAAAGGATGACGATGATCGAGCTGCGGACCCCATCGGAGATCGAGGCGATGCGACCGGCGGGTCGGTTCGTCGCAGAAGTCCTCGCGACGCTGCGCGCCGACACGAAGGTCGGCACGAACCTGCTGGCCATCGACGCACGTGCCCACGAGATGATCCGCAAGGCCGGCGCCGAGTCCTGCTACATCGACTATCACCCCTCTTTCGGCGCGAGTCCGTTCGGCAAAGTCATCTGCACGTCGATCAACGACGCCGTGCTGCACGGGCTGCCGCACGACTACGCCCTGCGCGACGGCGACCTCGTGTCGCTGGATTTCGCAGTGTCGGTCGACGGCTGGGTCGCCGACTCTGCTGTTTCGTTCGTCGTCGGCACCCCGCGCGATGAAGACCTCGCGCTCATCGACACGACGCAGCGCGCGCTGGATGCCGCGATCGGCGCGGCCGTCGCGGGGTCGCGCATCGGCGACATCTCGCACGCGATCGCCCAGATCGCCCACGCCGACGGATACTCGATCAATACCGACTTCGGCGGGCACGGCGTCGGTCGAGTGATGCACGGCGACCCGCACGTGCCGAACGACGGCAAGCCGAACCGCGGCTACCCGCTCCGGCCCGGACTCGTCGTCGCGCTCGAGCCATGGTTCCTTCAGACAACGGACGAGCTCGTCACCGACCCCGACGGGTGGACGCTCCGGAGCGCAGACGGCTCTCGTGGCGCGCACGCGGAACACACGGTGGCGATCACGGCCGACGGGCCGATCGTCCTCACCGATCGGTCCTTCCTGGGCGTCAACTGACTCTGGCTCTGCCCGCACCATCCGCCCGTTCTCTGCGAGAAGGCATGCAGCGCGTGTCACGCACCCACGTGAGCCGCGCTGCATGCCGTCTCGGGGACGGGAGGGGCGCGCGGCGGATCGGTCAGTCGGCCAGGAGGTCGGGGCGCCGCTCGCGTGTGCGCTCGACCTGCTGATCGTGCCGCCACTGCGCGATTCGTCCGTGATTGCCGCTGAGGAGCACTTCCGGCACATCGTACCCACGCCACGAGGCCGGCTTCGTGTACGAGGGGTACTCGAGCAGGCCGTCCTCGTGCGACTCCTCGACGAGGCTCGCGGGGTTCCCCACCACGCCGGGCACGAGGCGCCCGATCGCTTCGATCATCGCCATCGCGGCGACCTCTCCCCCGTTGAGGACGTAGTCGCCGAGGCTCACGAGGCGCACCCGCCCGCGCGTCGCGGCATAGGCGAAGACGCGTTCGTCGATGCCCTCGTACCGCCCGCACCCGAAGATCACGTGCTGCTCCTGCGCCATCTCCCGCGCCGTCGCTTGCGTGAAGCGCTCGCCCGCGGGCGAGGGGAAGACGAAGACGGGATCCGTCTCGGCGGCATCCGAGGCGTCCGCGATGCCGTCGAGGACGTGACCCCATGGCTCCGGCTTCATGACCATCCCCGCGCCGCCGCCGTAGGGCGTGTCGTCCACGGTGCGGTGCCGATCGGTGGTCGCATCGCGCAGGTCGTGGACGCGCACGTCGAGCAGGCCCTTCTCGCGGGCTTTGCCGAGCAGCGACACTTCGAGCACGTCGAAGAACGTCGGGAAGATCGTGACGACGTCGATGCGCACGTCAGTCCTCGGTGGCGTCGGACCCGGATGGCGTCTCGTCGCCTACCGGCTTATCGCCCTGCTCCTCATCCGGCAGCGCTTCGAAGAGCCCGGCGGGGGGCGTGACCTCGACACGGCCGCCGGCGATATCGACCACCGGCACGATCGCGGAGACGAACGGGACGAGGATCTCCTCCTCGCCGTGTACGGGACGCACGACGAGCAGGTCCTGGGCGGGAAAGTGATCGACGCGGATGACGCGTCCGACCACGTCGCCGTCTCGGACGACGTCGAGGCCGGTGAGCTGGTGGTCGTACCACGCGTCGTCTTCGACGGCGGCGCTCTGGTCCTGGTCGATCCAGAGGATCGCACGCACGAGCGACTCGGCGGCAGAGCGATCGTCCACACCGTCGAAGAAGACGACGGGGTGGGAGTTCATCCAGCGGAACTCGCGCACCGTGAGCGACGTGCCGTGCCACGGCGATGCCTCCGGCACCTGCAGCGTGAAGACGGCGCCCGGGACGAACCGTCCGTCCGGATCGTCGGTGTAGAGCTCCAGCTTGAGGGCGCCCTTGAGCCCGTGGGCTTTCACGAGGCGCCCGACGCGCAACTGGGTGCGTGCGGGTTCGGCGGCGGCCATCTCAGTCGTCCGCGACGTCGACGCGCACGCGGGCGCCGTCGGCGAGGGCGGAGATGAGGGTGCGCAGCGCCTTCGCGGTGCGACCGCCGCGCCCGATCACCCGACCTCGATCGTCGGGGTGCACGCGCACCTCGAGGACGTCGCCGCGGGGCGACGTGGAGGAACGGATGACGACATCGTCCGGGTGATCGACGATCCCCTTGACGATGTGCTCGAGCGCGGCGGACAGCAACGCGTTACTCGGCGTCGTCGGCCGCGGGGGCCTCGGCGTCATCGGCCGCGGGAGCCTCAGCAGCGGGCTCCTCGACCTTCTTCTCGGCCTTGGGCTTGATGACGGACTTCTTCGCCGTGTCGGCGACGAACTCCTCCTTCTCGCCCGCGACCTTCACGGTCGAGACGGCGTTCTTGTCGCCCTTGAACTTGCCCCAGTCGCCGGTCAGCTTCAGCAGCGCGGCGACCTGCTCGGTCGGCTGAGCGCCGACGGAGAGCCAGTACTGCGCACGCTCGGAGTCGACCTTGATGATCGAGGGCTCCTCGGTCGGGTGGTACTGGCCGATCTCCTCGATGACGCGACCGTCGCGCTTGGTGCGCGAGTCGGCGACGACGATGCGGTAGTAGGGCGCGCGGATCTTGCCGAGGCGCTTGAGACGGATCTTGACAGCCACAATTCTCCTGAGTGGTGTTGTGAGGTGATGAACGTCGCCTGGAGCGTGGGGTGCACACCCGGCGGAAGCTCTGCGGTGGACCGGCGCCGCTGGATAGAGGGTCGAGCAGGCGGTCCAACCGTCCATTTTGCCAGATTGTGACGCCACCCGCGAACCACGGCGCCCGCGCGCCGCGCAGCGTGTCAGACTGACGCCATGACGGTGCCCTTCGCGACCTCCGCCCGCTCGTCCGTGGGCGTGGAATGGGAGCTCATGCTCGCCGACGGCCGAACGGGTGATCTCGTCCCCCGCGCGCCCGACGTACTCGCTGCGATCGGCTCGGGAGCCGATCACGAACGGCACACGATCACGGGCGAGCTGCTCACGAACACGATCGAGGTGACGAGCGGGATCGGCGACACGGTGGCCGCCGTGATCGACGATATCGCCGACGCGATCGCGCAGATCCGCACCGTCACCGACCCGCTCGGCATCGAGCTCCTCTGCGCCGGTAGCCACCCGTTCGCGCAGTGGTACGACCAAGAGGTCACCGACAAGACCCGCTACCACAAGCTCATCGAGCGCACGCAGTGGTGGGGACGCAACATGATGATCTGGGGCATCCACGTCCACGTCGGCGTCGAGGACGTGACGAAGGTCTTTCCGATCATCGGCGCGCTCGCGACCTACCTCCCGCACCTGCAGGCGCTCTCGGCCTCCAGCCCGTTCTGGGCGGGCGAGAGGACCGGCTATGCCTCGAATCGCGCCCTGGTCTTCCAGCAGCTGCCGACGGCGGGCCTCCCGTGGCCGCTGACCGAGTGGTCGCAGTACGAGGCGTACCTCGACGACATGGCGCGCACCGGCGTTATGGAGGATGCCACCGAGGTGCGCTGGGACATCCGCCCGGCGCCTCGCTGGGGCACGATCGAAGTGCGTGCGTGCGACGGCATGTCGACCCTGCCGGAGCTCGCCGCCGTCGCCGCTCTCGTCCAGGTGCTCGTGGAGCACTTCTCGCGCGAGCTGGATGCCGGGCGTGAGCTGCCAGTTCTGCAGCCGTGGTTCGTGCGTGAGAACAAATGGCGCGCCGCCCGCTACGGCACCGAGGCCCGCGTCATCGTCGATGCGCAGGGCACGCAGCGGCCGGTCGCCGAGCACCTGCGCGAGACGCTCGCGCAGCTCGCGCCGGTCGCGGAAGAGCTGCACTGCGCCCGCGAGTTCGCCTTCGTCGAGCGCATCCTCGACCAGGGTGGGAGCTCGGCTCGCCAGCTTCTGGTCGCGGATGCCGCGGACGGCGACCTGCGCGAGGTCGTCGCGCACCTCATTCGCGAGTTCCGAGCAGGACCTCGTCGCCACGACGAGCTGGCGGGACTCTGACGAGGGCACATCCCGCTCAGAGGAATCGCACGGATGCGTCCTCTAGCGTGGCATCCGTGTCGATGCGAGCAGCCCCCGTCGCGACCGCGTTCCTCGCCGCCGCTCTCGCTCTCACGGCGTGCACCTCCCCCGGCTCGTCCGACAGCTCCTCGCCACCTCCACCCGCACCGCCGAGTCTGCGCGCGGACGGCGACGGAGTCGCTGCGGCCGCGAACACGACGGTGGGCGCAGCCCGATCGGGACTCGTCGTCACGATCGGAGACTCGATCATGGCGGGGCTCGGCGTCGACCCCGACGACGCCTGGCCTGAGCTGCTGGCATCGTCCACCGGCGCCGACATCGTCAACCTCGGCTGCAGTGGAGCCGGCTTCCTCGCTGTCGGCGACTGCGGCACCGACTTCGACGGTCTCGTTGACGAGGCCGTCACCTTCTCCCCCGATCTCGTCATCGTGCAGTCGTCGGACAACGACCTGGATGCCCCGGAGGACGAGATCGCCGACGCGACGTCATCCGCCATCGATCGCCTCCACGAGGCGCTACCGGACGCGGAGATCATCGGAATCGGCACTCTCTGGCACCTCGACGCCGATGAGCCGGACGGGATCACCTGGTCGTCCACGGCTCTGCAAGAGGCGGTCGAGGCCGTCGGGGGTGTTTTCGTCTCGATCGGCCAGCCGCTGCGCGATCACCCCCAGCTCCTCCAGTGGGACGGCGAACACCCCAACGAGCAGGGCCAACGAGTCCTCAGCGACGCCGTCGCGCGAGCGCTCGACGACGCCGGCGTCACTCTCTGACCGCCGCTTGTCCGGCTGAGGCTCAGCCCTTGCCGAAGAGCTTCTGGATCTCGGCGAGGTCCGCTTCGCTCGGCTGCGCGTTCGCGCCGCCGAGCCCGAATCCGGAGCCGGTGGGCGCTGCGGGGGCAGCCGCGATGCCGGCGTTCTCGGCAGCGCGCTTTGCGGGATTGCCCGATCGCGAACCCGCCTTGCTCTTCTGCTTGTTGCCCCGCTTGCTCGATGCTCCCGGCTTGCCGCCCAGCGAGCCCATGCCCGGAATGGAGGGCACCCCGCCGCGCGCGACGGTCTTCATCATCTTCGCCGCCTGCTCGAAGCGCTGCACGAGCTGATTGACGTCGGTGACCGTCATGCCCGAGCCCCGCGCGATGCGTAGGCGCCGCGAGCCGTTGAGCACCTTGGGATTGCGGCGCTCCCCCGGTGTCATCGATCGGATGATGGCCTCGGTGCGGTCGATCTCGCGGTCGTCGAACTGATCGAGCTGCTGCTTCATCTGGCCCATGCCGGGGAGCATCCCGAGCATCTTCTTCATCGAGCCCATCTTCTTGACCTGCTGCAGCTGGTCGAGGAAGTCTTCGAGCGTGAACTGCTCGGTCGCGAGCTTCTCGGCGACCTTCCGCGCCTCCTCCTCATCGAACGCCTGCTGCGCCTGTTCGATGAGAGTGAGGATGTCACCGAGGTCGAGGATACGACTCGCCATGCGGTCGGGGTGGAAGGCTTCGAGGTCGTCGAGGCCCTCGCCCGTGGAAGCGAAAATGATGGGGCGGCCCGTGACGGATGCCACGGAGAGCGCCGCGCCGCCGCGCGCGTCGCCGTCGAGCTTGGAGAGCACGACGCCGGTGAAATCGACGCCGTCCTGGAAGGCCTTCGCCGTGTTCACGGCGTCCTGACCGATCATGGCGTCGATGACGAAGAGAACTTCGTCGGGGTCCGTAGCCTTGCGGATGTCGGCGGCCTGCTTCATGAGCTCCGCGTCGACCCCGAGGCGTCCTGCGGTGTCGATGATGACGACGTCGTGCTGCTGGCGACGCGCCGTCTCGACGCCGTCGCGGGCGACCTGGACGGGGTTCCCGACACCGTTCCCCGGTTCGGGAGCATAGATCGCGGCGCCCGCCTGCTGCGCGACGACCTGGAGCTGATTGACGGCGTTCGGACGCTGGAGGTCGGCGGCGACGAGGAGCGGGGTATGACCGTCCTTCTCGAGCTGGCGGGCGAGCTTGCCCGCGAACGTCGTCTTGCCCGAACCCTGGAGGCCCGCGAGCATGATGACGGTGGGGGCGGTCTTGGCGAACTGCAGGCGGCGCTGTTCGCCGCCGAGGATCGCGATGAGCTCTTCATTGACGATCTGGACGACCTGCTGCGCAGGATTCAGAGCGCGGTTGACCTCGTCACCGAGCGCACGCTCGCGCACCTTCGCCGTGAAGTCCTTGACCACGACCAGCGCGACGTCGGCATCCAGCAGTGCCCGGCGGATCTCGCGCACCGTCCCGTCGACATCCGCGGGCGTCAGCTTGCCCTTCGTGCGGAGGTTGCGGAAGGTCTCTGTGAGCCGGTCGGAGAGAGTGCCGAAAGTCGCCATGATGGCTCGATTCTACGGGAGGACGGACCGGGGCCGGATCAGCGCTCGAGCTCCTGGAAGATCGTCAGCTGTAGCCCGGCACGCCCGCGCAGCCGAGCGTTCAGGGAGTTCCACGGCGTGATGCGCGCGGATGCCTCGACGCCAGCCCCGGCATCCGCGAGTACGTCGACGACGGCGGCGGCGTCCCCCACCTCCAGGGCCGCCCGAAGCGGATCGCTCGGAGCGTCGCCGTCGGTCTCCACGCCGTCGATGAAGGCGACCTGCGCGGGGTTCGCGAGCTCGAGGGTCGCCCGCCCGGCCTCGAGGATCGCGACGCGCGCTCCTCCGTCGGCCTCGTACGCCGCAGACTGCGGCATGCCCACGACGTCGCGATAGAACGCGAGCGCCTCGTCGAAGTCGTCCGCACGCACGACGAGCCGCAGTTGGCGCACGCGTCCATGCCCGGGCAGCACAGCGAGAGCGTCGGCGAGCGTCGCGGGAAGGGTCTGTCGGGCGGGCGCGGATCGGGCCCACTGCCAGACGGCGGCGAAAAGAGCGCCGGAAAGCGCGGCGGCCTGGACCTCGGCGACGAGCGAGGGCTCGCCGTCGGCGCGCATCCGGGCCGCGATGCCGCGTGCGAGCCGCGCCTGGCGCACCGCCCGCTCGACATCGAGGTCGTCGGCGATACCCATCGCGTCCGCGTTCGTGATCGCGAGCGCAAGGCTGTCGGGCGTGAGGGCGTCCACCGCCTCCCGAAGGACCGCGCGCGGCGCCGCGCCCTGCGCAAGGGCGGTGATCGCGGCGTCCAGACGCGCGTCGAAGCCGCCCCAGAGGACGTCCGACTTCGAGCCGAAGTAGTTGAAGAAGCTCGATCTGCTCACGCCCGCGCGCCGCGTGATGTCCGCGACGGTCGTCTGCGCGAAGCCGCGCTCCAGGAACAGCTCGCACGCCGCTTCGGCGATGACGTCGTGCGACGTGGCACGCGGTCGTCCGGAGCTCATACCGTCACTGTAGCGAAGGCGTATTGTTGGACGCGGTACACAAACCGATGCGAAGGAGCGTCATGCTCGACGTCCAGACGGTGGGACTCGCCCCTGCCTTCATCCCCTACCCCGACGCGTGGGCACGACAGCGTGAGATCCACGCCGATGTGGTCAGCGGCACGCGCCCCGACACGCTGCTGCTGCTCGAGCACGAGCCCGTCTTCACGGCGGGCGCGCGCACGGCGCGGCACGAGCGGCCGACCGACGGCACCCCCGTGATCGACGTCGACCGTGGCGGCAAGATCACATGGCACGGTCCCGGTCAGCTCGTCGGATATCCCATCGTGCGCCTGCGCGAACCGGTCGATGTCGTGGCGCACGTGCGGCGCCTCGAGAGCATTCTGATCGACGTCCTCGCCGGCTTCGGCATCGAGGGGTACCGCGTCGAGGGCCGCAGCGGCGTCTGGGTGCGCCGACCGCTCTCCGAGGACAAGATCGCGGCGATCGGCGTCCGTGTTCAACGCGGCGTGACGATGCACGGCTTCGCTCTCAACTGCGACAACTCGCTGCTGCCCTTCTCGCAGATCATCCCGTGCGGCATCTCCGATGCGGGTGTCACGACGATGAGCGAGGTGCTCGGTCGCGATGTGCGTCCCGCAGACGTCGTGGATGCCGTGATCGCGGCGTTCCAGGCATCCTTCGCCTCGTCGGAGGTCGCCGCATGAGCGCCTGCGGAGCTGGCGCTCCCTCGGGTCCGTCCGTCGACACGGGGGGCCGGAAGCTGCTACGGCTCGAGATCCGCAACGCGCAGACGCCGATCGAGCGCAAGCCCGAATGGATCCGCACGAAGGCGAAGATGGGCCCCGAGTACCAGGCCCTCCAGTCGCTCGTGAAGGGCGAGCAGCTGCACACCGTGTGCCAGGAGGCCGGCTGCCCGAACATCTACGAGTGCTGGGAGGACCGCGAGGCGACGTTCCTCATCGGCGGGTCGCAGTGCACGCGTCGCTGCGACTTCTGCCAGATCGACACCGGCAAACCCGCCGACTACGACACGGACGAGCCGCGCCGCGTGGCCGACAGCGTGCGGCGCATGCAGTTGCGCTACGCGACGGTGACGTGCGTCGCCCGCGATGACCTCCCGGACGGCGGAGCGTGGCTGAACGCGGAGACGATCCGTCAGATCCACGCCGTCAACCCGGGCACGGGCGTCGAACTTCTCGCGACGGACTTCAACGGCGAACCGCACCTCTTGAACGAGGTCTTCGACGCGCGCCCCGAAGTCTTCGCGCACAACGTCGAGACGGTGCCGCGCATCTTCAAACGCATTCGCCCGGCGTTCCGCTACGAGCGCTCGCTCGATGTCTTGACGCAGGCGCGCGCGGCGGGGCTCATCACGAAGTCGAACCTCATCCTCGGCATGGGTGAGGAGCCGGAGGAGGTCGTACAGGCGCTCCACGACCTGCACGATGCCGGCACCGACATCATCACCATCACGCAGTATCTGCGGCCCTCGCCGCGGCACCTGCCCGTGGCACGCTGGGTCAAGCCGCAGGAGTTCGTCGAGTTCAAGGAGGAAGCGGAGCGCATTGGATTCCTCGGCGTGCTCGCGGGTCCTCTCGTGCGCTCGTCATACCGGGCTGGTCGCCTCTGGGCGCAGTCGATGCTCTCGAAGGGGCGCCCGATCCCCGCGCACCTGTCGCACCTCGCGAAGGAGACCGAGTTCGCGCAGGCGGTGTAGACGTCTTCCGCGTCCTGCGCCCGGTCAGTCGGCGCTCGTGACCGACTGCACCTGACCGTCGCTCGTCAGGTGCACGAGCAGCACGTCGTCGGTCGCGTCGGCATCGAGGGCGTACTCGAGGACGGCGAACGGGTCGGTCCCCCCGTGCTCGTCGGCCAGGATCGTCATGCTCACGAGCTGCAGCGACCGGATGATGTCGATCTGCACGTCTCCGGAGATGTCGACGAGGACGTCCTCGAGATTCTCGCCGAACGCTTCCTGCTGCTGCAGGAGGTATTCGGTGACCTCACTGGTACGGTCGTCGAGCTCGGAGATCATCGCGTTGCGCGCGGTGATGTCGATGTCTTCGAGCGACGAGATCATCGCCGCCGCGACATCGAGGGCGTCCTGCGAGACATCGTCCTGATCGGGCGCCGTGAGATCGACCGTCACGCGCTGATCCGCGAAGCCGACGGTCTCGGACCAGAAGATCGATCCGTCGGGACCGGACTCCAGCAGTCCGAAGTAGTCGTGCTCGATCGCCATGTCCCTATGCAACCACCGACGGGGCGCTCAGTCCACCTGGGCCGCGTGCATCAGTCCACGAGCGCGGATGCGAACACGTGCGGCGTGAAGCCCGTGAGGTCGCCGATGCCTTCGCCCTGTCCCAGGAGCTTCACCGGGATGCCGGTGCGCTCCTGCACCGCGAGGACGAAGCCGCCCTTCGCGGACCCGTCGAGCTTGGTGAGCACGAGCCCGGTGACGCCCGCGTGCTCGAGGAACGCCTCAGCCTGCATGACGCCGTTCTGGCCGGTCGTGGCATCCAGCACCAGCAGCACTTCGCTGATCGGCGCCTGCTTCTCGATCACCCGCCGGATCTTGGTGAGCTCGTCCATGAGGCCGCCCTTGGTGTGCAGCCGTCCCGCGGTGTCGACGAGCACGATCTCGGTGCCGTGCGCCTTCGCATAGTCGATCGTCTGATACGCGACGGATGCCGGGTCCTGGCCTTCGTGCTGCGGTCGCACGATCGTCGCTCCTCCGCGCTCGGCCCAGGTCGCCAGCTGATCGACGGCCGCGGCGCGGAAGGTGTCTGCCGCCCCGACGACGACGGACCGTCCGTAGCGCTGCAGGAACTTCGCGAACTTTCCGATCGTCGTCGTCTTGCCGACGCCGTTCACGCCGACGACGAGGACGACGGCGGGGCGCTCGGTGAGCCGGAGCGTCGTGTCGAACTTCGCGAAGTGCTCCTCGAGGGTCTCCTTGAGCATGCGCTGCAGGTCCCGCGGATCGGTCGTGCGGTAGCGGTCGACCTTCTCGCGCAGCTCGTCGACGATGCGCTCGGAGATGTCGGGGCCGAAGTCGGCCGTCAGGAGCGCCGTCTCGAGGTCGTCCCACGTGCTCTCGTCGATCGTGGGCTTGACGAACATGCCACGCAGAGCGCGACCGAGCGACCAGGAGGATTCAGCCATGCTTTCAGCCTACGGGCAGGGTACGCGCAGGGCGGACGGGAACCGGCCGCGCGCGCTAGAGGCCGGGCCCGACAACGATCACGAGCTTGTCCGCGCGCAGCGACCCGTACAGCGTTTGCGGGTCCTGGCCGGACGGACAGGTGACCTGCACGAGGAACCCGCCGTGGATGGCGCCGAGTCCCCGCGCAGCCGCGATCCACGTCCCCCCGGACGAGGTGCTGCCGCTGACGACGCGCACCTGCGTCGAACCGCTGGTGCCGGGCACATAACCGACGGCGTCGTCCTGTGCGACCGCCGTCACCTGGTCCGCGCTCACCTGGAGCCAGGTCGCGAGCACCGCGTCCGAGAGGGATCGATCATCGTCCGGCGCGGCGATGGCGGATACGTCCCCCTGCCAGAAGCGCACCTCGCACTGCGTCGCGCTCTGCGTGTACGCCCAGTTTCCGTTTCCGTCGTCGGGCGTCGTCAGGGTGTAATCGGCGTCAGCGATCAGACTGTCGGCCCATTGCGCGCGAAGGCGCGAACCGAGCACAGCGCCGGCGGCGAAGGTGAGGTCCTCCGGCGTGTCGAGGTCGTCCGACGGTCCCGCGGACGATGTCGGCGTCGGGGCAGACGACGAGGAGGTCGACGCGCCGGTGCCATCGAACGATGCCGTCGGAACGCACGCCGTCAGGAGCGCCCCCAGAACGGCAGCAATCACCGCAACCCCCGCAGTCGACGCCACGCGACGGGGGCGAGGGGGACGGGGCATGCTGCCTCGGTAGCCGCCCGATCGGCGCGACGGCTCACGCGTCGACGTCGGCAGAACGCTGCTCACGCGGACTCGCGTTGACGCACGCGCTGACCGACGACCGCAGACACGCCGTCCTGCCGCATCGAGACACCGTAGAGGGCATCGGCGATCTCCATCGTGCGCTTCTGATGGGTGATGACGATGAGCTGGCTCGACGCACGCAGCTGTTCGAACACGCCCAACAGGCGGCCGAGGTTCGCATCATCGAGGGCGGCCTCGACCTCGTCGAGGATGTAGAACGGACTCGGCCGAGCCTTGAAGATCGCGGTCAGCAGCGCGACCGCCGCGAGCGAGCGCTCTCCGCCCGAGAGCAGGGAGAGGCGCTCGATCTTCTTGCCGACGGGACGGACCGCGACCTCGATCCCCGTCGTGAGCGGGCTGTCGGGGTCCGTGAGCGAGATGCTGCCGGAACCCCCGGGGAAGAGGATCGGGAAGACCTCGCCGAAGGCGGTCCGGGTGTCCTCGAAGGCGGCGAGAAAGATCGTCTGCATCCGCTCGTCGAGTTCGCCGATGATCGTCTCGAGGTCCTTCCGCGTCTGCACGAGGTCGGCGAGTTGCTCCGTGAGGAAGGCGTGCCGCTGCTCCAGCGCGGCGTACTCCTCGAGCGCCAGTGGGTTCACTCGTCCCAGCTGCCCGAGCTTGCGCTCGGCATCCTGCAGACGACGTCGCTGCTCGGCCTGATCGAACGGTCGTGGTTCGTCGCTGTCGGCCGCGGGGGGAACGAGCTGATCCGGGCCGTATTCCGAAACGAGAATATTCTCGTCGAGTGCGAGTTCGGATGCCACTCGCTCCAGGAGGCTCGTCACGTGCAGACGCTTTTCGTGCATCTGCAGCTCGAGTCCGTGCACACTCTCCGTGAGCTGCGCGAGCCGCTCGCGCACGTCGGCATCCTGTGCACGCAGCTGCGACAGCTCGGCCGTCAACGCGGTGCGCTCCTGTTCGGCGAACTGCAGTTCGACGCGGGCCTGCGATACCGACCGGTCGACGGAATCGAGCAGCGGGGGCAGCGTGTCCGTCACCTCGGCGGCGATCGCGCGCTGCGCACGCCGGAGCACCGCGCGCCGGGCGGCTTCCTCGGCGGCGGCCCGCTCGCGCTCGCGCTGGCGGGACAACTGGTCGACTCGCGCCTCGCCCGCGCGTACGCGCTCTTTGAGCGTCTCGACGTCGAGGCGGGCGCGCATCTCTGCGTCTCGGGTGATGTCCAGCGCCGCGAGGAGACCCTCGCGGGCCGACGCGTCGAGAATCGGGCGAGGTGTCTCCTGAGCCCGCGTCAGCGCCTCGGTCGCATCGCGAGCGGCCTTCTCGGCATCCGCGACGGTCGCTTCGACCTGGGCGAGACCAGCGGCCAGACGTTCGCACTCGGCGACGGCGGCTTCGTGCCTCACCGTGGCGCGATTGACCTGTTCCGCGTGTGCTGCCAGCGCGGCGTCGTGGTCGCGCAGCCGCTGGAGCGACTCGCGGGTGTGACGGCGCGAGTCCTCCCATGCGCTCTGAGCATCGGCGAGTGCTTCGCGCAGTGAGTCGACGACCACGCGGATCTCGGCGAGCTGCGCCGTGGCCGCGTCACGCTCGGCACTGAGCTCGAGTCGCGAACGCCCGCCCCCCGCACCGGCGCGGATCGTCTGCTCCGTGACGATCTCGCCCGCACGGGTCACGATCGTCACGGCACCGCCCACTTCGCGCGCCGCCACGCTCGCTGCCGCTGCGTAGGCGGCGTCGAGGTCGTCCACGATCGCGGTGAACGCAAGGATTCCGCGCACGCCCTCCGGTGCCGTGAGCACATCGACCGCCGGTGTCACGCCGGCGAGCCCAGCAAGGGACGGCGTCATCGCGCCCGCACCGGCGATCGCGATGTCCACGCGCCCGAGGTCTTCGCCCGCGGCGATGCGTGCGAGTTCCAGAGCGGCATCGACGTCGTCGACGAGAACGCCCTCCGCGAGGGAGCCGAGGGCCGCGGAGATCGCCGCTTCGTAACCGGGTCTGACCTTCACCGCGTCTCCGACGAGTCCGCGCACCCCGCGACCGCCGCGCTCGATGAGGGCGGCGGCGGCATTGCGCACATCGAGCGCGCGGCCGAGCGCGGTCGACTGCGCCGTCAGCGACTCGAGCTCACGCTCCGCGGCGTGGAGGCGGTCCCGCAGCCCCGTGACGTCCGCTTCTGCGGCGGACGCGGCACGCTGTGCCCGCTCGTACTCCGCCGCGTGCTCCCCGGCCGACCCCTCGGGAGCCAGCGTCGGGTCCACGCCGGCGAGAGCCTCCTCGGCCTCGCCGCGGCGGGCGAGCGCGGCGTCCAGCGCCTTCTGCGCGCGATCGACGGCCGCACGCACCGCCTCCAGGCGCGACCCAGCGGCATCCGCAGCGCCGCGCAGCTTCGTGATCCGCATATCGTGTTCCGAGACGAGGGCGCTCTGTGCAGCGATGTCCACGTCGAGCGCGTCGAGCTCGGCGCGTGCGCGGATGACTTCGCGACCAGCGGCCGCCGCGGCATCCTGCGCATCTCCGAGGCCGGCCGCGATCTCATCGATTTCGGCGCGCGCTTCATCGATCGCTGCCTGGCTCACCGTTGCGACCTCGATCGCGAGCGCGCCGTCGTCCTCGAGGAGGGCGAGCCGTTGGCCCGCGAGCGAGTAAAGGCTCCGCAGGCGCTCCTGAACCCGCTCGAGCGCGAACGAGACGCCCCGCGCGGCATCCACGGCCTCGGAGCGCTGCTGCGCCTCGACCGTGTCGATCCGCAGCTTCAGCTGGTCGGCCTGATCCTGGAGGACGAGGCGCTCGGCGTGACGTTCCTGCTCGCCGCGAGCATGGTCGGCGAGCTGGGTGCGGAGGGCCACGAGGTCAGCCGCGTAGAGTCGCGCCTTCGCGTCGCGCACGACCGCGGCGATCGTGGCAGCCTCACGCGCGATCTCGGCCTGCTTGCCGAGCGGCTTGAGCTGCCGGCGGAGCTCTCCCGCGAGATCGCTCAACCGCGTGAGGTTCGCCTGCATCGCCTCGAGCTTGCGGAGGGTCTTCTCTTTGCGACGGCGGTGCTTGAGGATGCCGGCCGCCTCCTCGATGAAGCCGCGCCGGTCCTCCGGGGAGGCCTGCAGCACACTGTCGAGGCGGCCCTGTCCGACGATCACGTGCATCTCGCGCCCGAGTCCCGAATCGCTGAGAAGCTCCTGGACGTCGAGGAGGCGGCAGCTCTCCCCGTTGATCGCGTATTCGCTCGTGCCGTTGCGGAACAGCGTCCGACTGATCGTGACTTCGCTGTACTCGATCGGCAACGCCCCGTCGCCGTTGTCGATCGTCAGCTGCACCTCGGCGCGACCGAGTGGTCCGCGGGTGGAGGTGCCGGCGAAGATGACGTCCTCCATCTTGCCGCCGCGGAGGGTCTTGGCGCCCTGTTCGCCCATGACCCACGCGAGGGCGTCGACCACGTTGGATTTCCCTGAACCATTGGGCCCGACGATGCAGGTGACGCCCGGTTCGAGGGCGAACGTCGTCGGTTGCGCGAACGACTTGAACCCTTTGAGCGTCAGGCTCTTCAGGTGCATCTGGGGTTCCTCCGCGGCTCGTGTGCGCACCACGCTATCGGACGACGCGCCCGACGCCTGCTTGACGCGGCGGTCGAGTTGGGTCTAACGTGACAGACCGCGTCGGAAGTCGAGAAAGGAGGTCCCGGACATGATGATGCAGATCGAAACCACTGGAGCATTCGCTCCCACGGTCGCGTACACCGGGGCCCGCTCCTTCGGCGCCGCGAGCACGATCGCGACTCCCACGGCCGTCTGACCGGTTCACGGGAGAGCTCCGTCCATCGTTGGACGTGACGCCGCCCGCACGTCCCCGGCGACACCTCGCCATCGGCGCAACGTCGAATCGTTGCACGCCGCAGCCGCAGCCCGGCACCTTTCCTCGCGCGTCCGCTCGGTCCGAACGCTCGCGCACCCCCACCAGAAGGCACCCGCTCATGCATAACTTCTCCGCGTCGCACGTCGACGCTTCCGCCCACGACCAGCGCCGCATCCGGCTCGCCCAGCGCGAGCGCCTGCAGCGGGATCACGACTGGCAGCGCCTGCTGCAGGTCCGTCCGTTCCTGTGAGGTGTGGGCGGGCGCATCCGCCCGCCCACGCCCTCCTCTGCCCTTCCCCTGAACCACTGAGGACGCTCTCATGACCGATATCCCCGGGGTGGAGTTCCGCCCGCTCACCGTTCCCGCATCGATGGATGCCGCGGACGCCGCCGAGTTCGCCGAGTACACCCGTGTGCGCAATGAGATCGCACGCGAGCTCACGGGTCGCGACGACGACACCCTCGACCCGACCGAGCTGCTGCCGCACTATCAGCCGAGCTCGGAGCAGATCCGCCACGCGTGGGGGATCTTTCGAGACGCTCGCCAGATCGGCCGGATGACGGTCGACATTCCCCTCGAAGACGGATCGCACGGCGCTTTCTGGCTCATCGAACTGCTCCGCGAGCACTGGGGCCAGGGCATCGGGTCGGCGGCCTACGCCCTGGTCGAGCAGACCGCACGGGAACACTGTCGCACCGTCCTGCAGTCCTGGGGCGCGCACCCCGACGAGAGTGAGGACGTCGGCCGAGTCCCGGCGCCGACGGGTCACGGATCGATTCCGAAAGACCACGTCGCACGCTTCTACCTGCGACACGGATATGCGCTCGAACAGGTCGAGCGCGAGAGCGCGCTCGACCTGGCGGCATCCATCGACACCGTCGCGCGCTTACGCGCCGCCGCGGAGCGCGCCGCCGCCGGCTATCGCATCGTGCAGTGGACCGCGCCCACTCCGCCCGAGTACACCGTCGGCTACGCCTGGATGAAGTCTCGGATGTCGACGGACACGCCGATGGGTGCGCTCGAGTTCGACGAGGAGGCGTGGGACGCCGAGCGGGTCGCCCTGCACGATGCACGCATTGTCGACGGCGGCCGCACCATGCTCGTCACGGCCGCCCAGCACGTCGAAACCGGCGACCTCGTCGCGTTCAACGAGCTCGTCATCGGGGCCGACCCGCACCGCGCGAGCCAGCAGGAGGACACGCTCGTGCTGAAGGAGCACCGCGGACATCGCCTGGGACAGCTCGTCAAATGTGCGGGCCTGGAGACGTGGCGCGCGCGGATCGCCCCGCAGTCGCCGCGCGTCATCACCTACAACGCTGAGGAGAACCGCCCCATGCTCGACATCAACGAGGCGATCGGCTTCGTCCCGGTCGCCTACAACGGCGCGTGGCAGAAGGTCCTGACATGACGACGATCGTTCCGGTTCCCGTCCCCGATCGGCTCGACGGCGACGAGCCGACGCCGTTCTCGGTGATGATCACTCTGCTCGGTGACGCGCTGGAGCACGACATCGGTCTCGATCACCTGCGCAGTTACCCGAGGGAGGCACTCCCCGGCTGGAAGGACCAATCGGACCGACGCCGACTCGGGTTTCTCGCGCACGACGACACCGGCCGCGCCGTAGGTGCCCTGATCATCGAGGCTCCCTGCGAGGAGGACGCGCGCGAGGTCGAGTTCGAGCTCGGCGTCGCCGCGGACGCCCGCGATGGCTCGGTGGAGATGGCCCTCTTCGCACGCCTGGAGTCAGAGGCGCGAGCGATGGGGCGGACGGCGCTGCAGACGTACACCATCCATCGCATCGACGACCGCGCCGGGCGGCTCGACGCGCCCTCGGGTGTCGGGTCGGTGCCCCTCGACGAGACAGCGCGCACCTATCTGGATCACGGGTTCTCCCTCGCGCAGGTCGATCGCAACAGCCTGTTCGACCTCACCGGGCCTCTGGACCGGGTGCGGGAGATGCTCGTCGAGGCGCTCACCGTCGCCGGGCCGGAGTACCGGCTCGTCACGTTCACGCCGCCGACGCCGGCTGAGCTGCGCGAGAGCTTCGCGTTCGTCCTGTCGCGCATGTCGACCGATGTCCCCAAAGGTGAGCTGACCGTGACAGAGGAGGTGTGGGATGCCGCGCGCGTCGAGCGCCGAGACGAGCGCCTCGCGCAAGCGGGAACCCTCCTCTCGGTCGCTGCCGTCCAGCATGCGCCGACGGGCCGGATCGTCGCGTACAACGAACTCTCCATCGGACGCGATCGGGCGCGCACGACGCACCAGTGGGGCACGCTCGTCGTGCGCGAGCACCGCGGCCATCGACTCGGCACGGTCGTCAAGTGCGCGAACATCCTGCGCTGGCGCGACTTCGTCCCCGAGTCGCCGTGCATCTCGACCTTCAACGCCGAGGAGAACCGCCCCATGCTGGATGTCAACGAGGCACTGGGCTTCACCCCGAGCACGGTCTGCGGCGCGTGGGAGAAGCGGCTGGACTGAGGCGTCGGTGTCGGCGTCCGCGCGTCACCGACGCGGGCGCTGGCACCGAGCGCAGAAGTGGCTCGAGCGGTTCATGAACGAGGCGCGCACGATCGGGCGCCCGCAGCGCGGGCACGGCATCCCTTCACGACCATAAGCGTTGAGGGAGTGCGCGAAGTAGCCCGCCTGCCCGTTGACGTTGACGTACTGAGCATCGAAGCTGGTGCCGCCTTCGGCGAGAGCCTTCTCGAGCACGGCGCGGATCTCGTGCAACAGAAGATTCACTGATCGAGGTGACAGGTTCTCCCCCGGCGTCTCGGGGTGGACCCGAGCGGCCCACAGCGACTCGTCGGCGTAGATGTTGCCGACGCCGCTGATGACCGTCTGATCCAGCAGGATGCGCTTGATCGCGGAGCGCTTGGCGCGCACCGTCCGGAAGAACCGGACGTCCGAGAAGGCGGGATCGAGGGGATCTCGCGCAATGTGGGCGACCTGTGTGGGCACCACCGCGGCGTCCGTGCCCCATCCGCCCGCGGCACCGTCGGCCGTGGGCACGAGACCATCGACCGCGAGCGAGCCGAACGTGCGCTGATCGGCGAAGACGACCGTCAGTTCGCCGTGCTCCGGATGCGCGATGTCGAGTCGGATCCGCTCGTGCCGCTCCGGGGCCGCCCCGGGCGCCCGCAGCAGCAATTGCCCGCTCATACCCAGATGACCCACGATCGCCTCGGAGTTGCCCGGCCCCCTGTCCTCGAGAGGCAGCCAGAGGAACTTCCCTCGGCGGGCGGCGGCGGAGATGGTGCGGCCCATCAGCGCACGCTCGAACGCCGCGCCGTCTCCGGCGTGGCGCGTGAGCGCCCGCTCATCGGACACGGTCACCGACTCGATCCGTGCACCGACGACCGCGGGGGCGAGACCCGCGCGGACGACCTCGACTTCGGGGAGCTCGGGCACGCGCGTTCAGTCGCGGTCGCTCAGGGCATGCCACACGGCGAGGGCGCCGGCCATTTCGGCGTGCTTCTTGCTCGTCCCGGTCCCGGTGCGTGCCGTGTCGCCGACCGTCACCGTGGCCGTGAAGACGCGGTTGTGGTCGGGGCCTTCCGCCTCGACCACGTAGCGGGGCGGCTCCAGCCCGAGGCGCGCAGCGAGCTCCTGCAGACTCGTCTTGGGGTCCATCGCCGCCCCATAGCGCTCCGGGTCGGCCATCAGCGGTGCGACGAGTCGCAGCACGAGAGACGTGGATGCCTCGGGCCCCGCCGAGAGGAACGTGGCGCCGATGACGGCCTCCATCGTGTCGGCGAGGATCGAATCCTTGTCGCGCCCGCCCGTCTGCGCCTCGCCGCGGCCCAGCCGCACGTGCGCGCCGAGTCCGATCGAGCGGGCGACCTCGGCGAGGGCGACCGTCGAGACGACGCTCGCACGTCGCTTGGCGAGGGCACCCTCCTCGAGATCGGGGTGCGTCGTGTACAGATGCACCGTCACCGCTTGACCGAGGATCGAATCGCCGAGGAACTCCAGGCGCTCGTTGTGCGGCACCCCGCCGTTCTCGTAGGCGAACGAGCGGTGTGTGAGCGCCAGCGACAGAAGCTCGGGGTCGATATCGACCCCGAGCTTGTCGGTGAGCACGTTGTGCTCGATCTGCGCGTCCATCAGGGCGCGACGATCAGACGTCGGCGACCTTGCGGCCCTTGTACTCGAGGAACAGCTCGGTGCCCTGCGAGTCGGTGACGACCTTCGCCTGGTGCGGACGGCTGTAGACGACCTTGCCGTTCTCGACGGTCTTGACGAGCGTGGGGGCCTCGGCCTTCCACTGCGCGCGACGCGAACGAGTGTTCGAGCGGGAGACCTTCCGCTTCGGGGGGTTACCTGCCATGGCTAGCTCTTCTCTGTGTGGGAGACGTCGTCGCGCGCTGCGTCGGCGTCGTGGTCTGTGGTGTCGGCCTTCAGCGCGGCCAGCGCGATCCATCGATCGTCGATCGGGGTTTCCGGCACGGCGCCTTCCGCCAGCTTCTCGCCCGTGACCGGATCAAGACCGGGGCAATCCGGCTGGCACACCGGTTGGAACGGAAGCGATAGGACGATCGAATCCCTGACCGGAGTTTCAAGATCCACGTGGTCGTCTTGAACCTCGAAGTCGTTCGCTTCATCTTCAGAATACCCGAAGAGCTCCTGAAACTCGACTTCGACGGGCTCGGCCACGTCGGTGAGGCACCGTCCGCACACTCCGGTGTACCGGGAGCGGATGTCGGCGGTGACGAGGATGCCTTCGTGTACCGCCTCCAGACGGACGTCGACCGCGACGGGTTCGCCCTCCGCGACGGACACGAGTCCCTCACCCCACTTCTCGGGAGCGGGCACCTCGATCTCGAACTCGCGCATCTCCCCTGAGCGATGCAAGATGTCGCGCACCGGGAAGACGAACGGGCCGTTCACATGCTTTCTGACCACGGGTCAATGCTACCGGCGCAGCGGCGGGGCAAGGCCGATCAGTGCTCGCGCGCGCCGGTGTCGAGGAAGCGGGCGACGGGACCGGGGACGAACGGCGACACGTCACCACCGAGGGCGGCCACCTGACGAACGAGCGAGCTCGACACGAGGGCATGTGCGGGATCGGGCAGGAGGAAGACCGTCTCGATCTCGGCGAGGTGCCGGTTGACGATCGCCATCGGCGTCTCGTACGCGACGTCGACCTGGGAGCGGATGCCCTTGACGAGCACCCCGGCGTTCACGTCGTGCGCATAGTCGACCAGAAGGCCCATGCTCCACGCGGCGACGACGATGTTGCCGGGAACTCGTTGTTCGCTGATCGACTGCTCGAGCAGCGTCAGGCGCTGCGCGATCGGCAGCATCGCCTCTTTGCCCGGATTGTGCACAACCAGCACATGCACCTGGTCGTAGAGAGCCGCGGCTCGGCGGATGACGTCGAGATGACCGAGTGTCGGCGGGTCGAACGAACCCGGGACGACCGCGATGCGGTTGTTCATGCCCCTCAGCCTATCCGCCCGTTCTCGGCCTCTTCCTCAGTTCTTGGCCAGAGCCGCGCGCTCCTCGCGCCCGAGGCGGCGACGCAGTGCATCCGCGAGTCCGGGGTGCGCGAGGAGGGCAGGATCCTCCGCCAGCACGCGCTCGGCCGCCTCCCGGGCGGTTGCGATCACGTCGGCGTCGGCGACGACGCGAAGGAGCCGCAACGACGACCGTGCGCCGGATTGGGCATCACCGAGGACGTCGCCCTCGCCGCGCAGCTCCAGGTCGACCTCGGCCAGCGCGAATCCGTCGGTCGTCGCGGCGACCGCGTCCACTCGCGAGCGCGCCGGCGTCCCTTCGGGGGCTTCAGTCACGAGGAGGCAGAGCCCCGGGAGCGCTCCGCGCCCCACGCGCCCGCGCAGTTGATGGAGTTGCGAGACGCCGAAGCGGTCCGCCTCGAGGATGATCATGGTCGACGCATTGGGCACGTCGACTCCGACCTCGACGACGGTCGTGGCGACGAGCACGTCGATCTCGCCCCGGGCGAAGGCCTGCATGACGGCATCCTTCTGCTCCCCCGGCATCCTGCCGTGGAGCGTCTCGACCCGGATCGTGTCATAACGAGGATGGGATGCCAGGAGTTCCCGCACCTGCACGACGCCCCAGCGGGTGCGCGGCTGCTCCCCCTCCAGGACGGGCACGGGCTCGGGCTCCTCCTGACCCTTGACGCCCGCCTCGGCATCGATCGCGGCGCACACGACGAAGACCTGACGTCCCTGTGCGACCTCCTCCGCCGCCCGATCCCACACCCGGCCGAACCACCCGGGCTTCTCGGCGAGTGGTGCGACGTGCGTCGTGATGCCCGCGCGCCCCGCCGGGAGAGTGCGGATCGTCGAAACGTCGAGATCGCCGAACACGGTCATCGCGACCGTGCGCGGGATCGGCGTCGCTGTGAGGACGAGCACGTGCGGGGCCGTGCCCTTCGCGCGCAGGGTCTCGCGCTGTTCGACGCCGAAGCGGTGCTGCTCGTCGACGACGACGAGCCCGAGGTCGACGAACGTCGTCGAGGCGCTCAGCAACGCATGTGTGCCGACGACGATGCGGGACTGGCCGGATGCCGCACGGAGCGCCGCCTTCCGCCGTTCGGCGGCGGGCAGCTGCCCCGTCAGGAGTGTCGGCATGAGCTCGGGAGCGAGCTCGGGCCCGAGCATGCGTGCGATCGACCGGACGTGCTGCGCCGCGAGCACCTCGGTCGGAGCGATGAGCGCGGACTGGCCGCCGGACTGGGCGACCTGCAGCATCGCGCGCAGGGCGACGAGCGTCTTCCCCGAACCGACTTCCCCCTGGACGAGGCGGTTCATCGGCCACGCTCCCTCGAGATCGTGAGCGATGACGTCGCCGACGGCGATCTGATCATCGGTTCGATCGAAAGGCAGACGCGCGTCGAAGCGCGCGAGCAGATCGCCGGCCGGGCGTGCCGTCGCCGACAGCGCGCGGACGAACTGTCGCTGCTGCAGAAGCGCCGTCTGGAGGACGAACGCCTCGTGCATGCGCATCGTCGCTCGGGCGGGTTCGACGTCGTCGAAGTCGATCGGCGCATGGAGGCGCCGGAGCGCCGTGTCGGCGTCCCACAGCCCCTGGGCGCGCCGGAACGGATCGGGAAGGGGTTCGGGGACGGGACCGAGCCTATCGAGGACGTCGCCGACGGCCTTCTGCACCTGCCAGCTCGCGACGGTGCTGGTCGCGCGATAGATCGGGATCGGTGTGTGCTGCTGCACCTCGGCGTTCAGCCGCGCGGCGTCCTCGTCGTCGAAGAGCTCGTAGTCGGGGTGGGCGAGCTGCTGGTGTCCCTTGAACTGGCCGACCTTGCCCGAGAAGATCCCCTGCCGTCCGACGCGCAGCTGATCCGCCCGCCACTTCTGGTTGAAGAAGGTGAGGGTGAGAGCGCCGACACCATCGCTGATGACGACCTCGACGATGGAGCCGGATCGCTGCTTCATCGGCCGCGACGAGACCGAGCGCACCTCCGCGACGATCGTGACCTGCTCTCCGAGCGGCAGTGAGGCGATCGGCGTGAGCTCGCCGCGCCGCGCGTAGCGCCGCGGATAGTGGTTCAGGAGGTCGCCCACGACCACGTGACCGAAGGCGCGCTCGAAGACCCCCGCCGTCTTCGCGCCCAACGCGTCGACAAGGGTCGAGTCGAGCGTGAGCGAAGTCATGCGAGAAGTCTAGGCAGGGGTGCCGACGGCATACGTCCGAAACGGAATATGCCGCCACGTACAGTTCTCACGTGATCCGCCGTCTCCTCGCGCGCGCGTACTGGCTGTGCAGCCGCTGGACGCTGAGCACCGAACCCGCACCCACCCGCCCCACGGTGCTCATCGGCGCCCCGCACACCTCGAACTGGGACTTCGTCCTCATGCTCGCGATCTCGTGGCGGCTCGGGATCCCGGTCCGCTGGCTCGGCAAGGCGAGCCTGTTCGCCGGCTGGCGCGGACCCGTCATGCGGGCGTTGGGCGGCATTCCCGTGCAGCGCGACGACGCGAGCCGCGTCGTCGCGGAGGTCGTCGAACGCGTACGCTCCGGTGAGGTGTTCGGCCTCGTGGTGACTCCCGACGGCACCCGCGACGGGAACACGCACTGGAAGAGCGGCTTCTACCGCATCGCGCGCGCGACCGATATGCCGGTGACGCTCGGCTACGTCGACAGGACGACGATGACCACCGGCCTCGGCCCCACGATCGAGCTCACGGGGGACGTCGCCGCGGATATGGATGTGATCCGCGCCTTCTATGCCGACAAGGCGGGCCTGCGGCCCGAGCGACGCACGGAGCCGCGCCTGCAGAACGAGGCCGCCGAGGCGGCCTGAGACCCGCTCGGTAGGCTGAGACGCGTGACGCGCATCATCGCCGGAGGCGCCGGCTCCCTCACGCTGGCAGTGCCCGATGCCGGCACCCGGCCGACCAGCGACCGCGTGCGCGAATCACTGTTCGGATCACTCGAGTCGGCGGACGCCGTCCGCGACGCGGTCGTGCTCGACCTCTTCGCCGGCTCCGGTGCCCTCGGCCTCGAGGCGCTCAGCCGCGGGGCCGCGGCCGCCGATCTCGTCGAGAAGGCGCCGCGCGCGGCATCCGTCGCGGAGCGCAACGCTCGCGCCGTCGCCAAAGCGCTCGGGGCGCCGCCAGCGCGGGTGCATCGCGCCGCCGCCGACACTTACCTGCGGGGCACGTCCACCGCCTACGATCTCGTCTTCATCGATCCGCCGTACGACCTGCCCGAGGACGCCCTCACAGAGACGCTCACCCTCCTCGTCCCCCGGCTCGCGGACGAGGCCACGGTGGTCGTCGAACGCGCCACGCGCTCCGGCGAGCCGTCCCTGCCCGTGGGGCTCGCCCTCGATCGCTCGAAACGCTACGGCGACACGACGCTGTGGTGGCTGCACAGCGCGGACTGACGAACGCGCCTCGGCGCCGCTCAGCCGCGCCCGGCGTCCCAGTCGTGGTGCGGGTCCCAGCCGAGGTGCCCGGAGACCGGCACCCCCGCGATCGAGACGGGCACCACTCCACGGGCGAGGACGCGCCCGATCGCCGCGAACCCGGTCGGCAGCGCCCGGTCGCGCGGGAAGCACGCGAGCAGAGCGTGGTCCTCTCCCCCGCGCAGCGCGTCGTCGTCGAGGCCCCCGTCGAGCTCGATCGTCACCGCCGAGGCGTCGGCGAGGCGCGTGGCATCCAGCAGCAGACCGTCGGAGACGTCCATCATCGCGGTCGCACCCGCGTGCGCCGCCACGGGTCCGAGACCGATGGGCGGGGCGGGCCGCAGCTGCGCGGCGAGGTCGTCGTGCTCGGTGGCCGTGAGCGCGGCAGGGGCCACGGGGATCGGGGCGCCGGTCCCGTCGCGGAACCGGTCGAAGAGCAGGGCGAGTCCCCGCGCCGCGGGGCCGAGGGAGCCCGCGACGGCGACGACGTCACCCGGGCGCGCCCCCGACCGCAGCACGGGCTCGGCACCCTGCGGCACGCCGATCGCCGTCACGGCGATCGTCAAGACATCGGATGCCGTGAGGTCGCCCCCCTCGACGCCGCAGCCCGGTGCGAGCGCGTCGCACGCCTCCCGGAGGCCACGCGCGAGGTCCGCCACGAACGACACCGATGTGGCATCGGGGAGCGCGAGCGCGACGAACAGCGCCGTCGGAGCCGCTCCCATCGCCGCAATGTCGGCGAGATTGACGGCCGCCGCCTTCCAGCCGAGGTCGTATCCGCTCGACCACGCGAGCCGGAAGTCCGGTCCGTGCACGAGGGTGTCGGTCGAGACGACGACGCGTCCCCCGGGCGCGGAGAGCACCGCCGCGTCGTCGCCCGGCCCGACGAGCGCACGCGACGAGCCGTGCAGCGCGGCCAGCACGCGCGCCAGTACGGCCTTCTCGCCCAGGGCACCGACCGTCTCGTCGGGCGATGCGGCGTGCTCTGCGTCCATCCCTCCACGGTAGCCTGGTGGAGTGTCCCGACCGCGCGTGCCCGCCCTCGTCCTCGTGGTCGCGGCGGTCGCCGCGCTTCTCGCCGGCTGCTCGTCGACCGTCTCGATGACGCCCGCGAAAGCTGCGAACGACCCGGCCTGCGCCGCCGTGACCGTTCGCCTCCCCGACAGTGTCGACGGCCAGTCACGGCGTTGGACGGACGCACAGGCGACCGGAGCGTGGGGTGACCCGACGACCGTCCTCGTGACCTGCGGCGTCGCCGAGCCCGGCCCCTCCACTCTGCCGTGCGACACCCGTGCCGGCGTCGACTGGCTCATCGACGACTCCGATGCCCCGCACTATCGGTTCACGACTTTCGGGCGCTCCCCCGCCGTCGAGGTCTACCTCGACTACGACGAGGTGTCGGGATCGCAGGTCTTGACCGACCTCGGACCCGCGGTCGGCCAGCTGCCGACGACGGGCGCGACCTGCACGAACCGCCCCGCGTCCTAGCCGATCAGCGCTCGAGCGCGAGCTCGACGAGCTCTGTGATGAGGTCGGGGTAGCTGAGACCCGACGCGATCCAGCACGTCGGGAACATCGAGATCGGCGTGAAGCCCGGCATCGTGTTCACCTCGTTGACGAAGAACTCGGTGCCTGTGAAGAAGAAGTCGACCCGGGAGAGGCCCTCCCCACCGACCGCCTCGAAGGCCCGGGCGGCGATGCGCTGCATCTCGGCGAGCTCACCGGGTGCGAGCTCGGCCGGGCAGACGAGGTCGATGCCCGGCGCACCCAAATACTTCGCGTCGAAGTCGTAGAAGTCTCGGCCCGTGATGACGATCTCGCCGGCGACGCTCACCCGCGGCTCGCTGCCGGCACGGCCCTGCAGCACGCCGCACTCGACCTCGCGACCGACGACGGCCTGCTCGACGAGCACTGTGCGGTCCTCGGCGAAGGCGGTCTCCAGCGCGGCATCCAGCTCGTCCCACGCCGACACCTTGGACACGCCGACGCTGGACCCGGCGCGAGCGGGCTTGACGAAGACCGGAAGCCCCAAGGCATGAAGACGACGGTCTGCGTAGGTGCGATCACGGGCGAGATCGCCGCGCGTGAGCGTGACCCACGGCACGACCGGAACACCCGCCGAGCGCAGCACCTGCTTCGTCGTGTGCTTGTCCATGCCGATGGCCGACATGAGCAGTCCGGCGCCGACGTACGGCAGATCGAGCAGCTCGAGGAAGCCCTGAATCGTGCCGTCCTCGCCGAACCGACCGTGCAGGATCGGGAAGACCACGTCGATGTCACCCAGCGAGCGGACGCCGTCGGCGTCGGCGACCCGCAGCTCGCGGGATCGCGCGGAATCGGGCCACAGGATCCGCGTGCCGTTGTCGACGACCTCCGGAAGGTGCCCCGGGTCAAGGGCGAACTTGTCCGGGTCGTCGTCCTCGAGCACGTACGCACCGTCGCGCGTGATGCCGATCGGGATGACGTCGAACCGTTCGCGGTCAATCGCCCGCAGGACGCCCCCGGCCGTTGCGGAACTGATCGAGTGCTCGCTGGAGCGACCGCCGAAGAGCACCGCCACCACCGCTTTGTCCATTCTCGGTCCTTTCGCCCGCGGGCTTGTCGTCGTCGGTCGTTAGATGTGGAGCGATATCGCGGGGATTCATCGTGCCGTCGAGCACCATCTTCACCTGCTCGACGATGGGCATCTGCACCCCCGCGTCACGTGCGAGCTGCAGAACGGGCGCGACCGACGCGAGCCCCTCCGCCGTCTGGTTCATCTGCTTCACGACGTCCTGGAAGCTGTATCCCTGGCCGAGCAGACGCCCCGCCGTGTTGTTGCGACTGAGCGGCGATTGGCACGTCGCAATCAGATCGCCGAGCCCGGCGAGACCCTGGAGCGTCTCGGGCTGCGCACCGTAGGCGACGGCGAAGTCGGTCATCTCCACGAGTCCGCGGGTGATGATGGAGGCCTTCGTGTTCTCGCCGTAGCCGACGCCGTCGACGATGCCGATGGCGACCGCGATGAGGTTCTTCAGCACTCCGCCGAACTCGGTGCCGATGACATCGGTGTTCACGAACGTACGGAAATAGCCGTTCCGCGCCCTCAGAGCGACCGCTTCGGCCGTCTCTCGGCTCGTCGAGGAGATGACCGCGGCCGTCGGCTGCTCCCGCGCGATCTCGAGGGCGAGGTTCGGGCCGGATGCCACGGCGATGCGGTCCGGGTCGCAATGCAGCTCCTGCTCGATGACCTGGCTCATCCGCAGCCCGGAGCGCTTCTCGACGCCCTTCATGAGTGAGACGACCGGCGCATCACCGCTCGAGACGAGCGGGCGCACCGCCTTGAGGTTCTGGCGCAGGGCCTGGCTGGAGATCGCGAGGTACACCTGCGAGGCTCCGTCGAGAGCCTCCGAGAGGTGCGTCGTCGCCGACATGTTGCGCGGAAGGTTGATGCCGGGCAGATATTCGCTGTTCCGGTGCCCCTCCTGGATCTCGTGGGCGAGCTCCGCGCGGCGCGCCCACATGACGACGTGCGCCCCGCCGTCGGCGAGGACCTTGCCGAACGTCGTCCCCCAGCTCCCCGAGCCGATGACCGCGATCCGTGGCATCCCGGAGTCGATCCGGCGGCCGTCAGCTCTCGGACTCAAGGCGCCCCGTCTCCTTCTGTCCGTGGACCGCCGGGTCCCACCGCTCGGCAGGGGCGGCCTCACCCCGCAGATCCGCCAGCAGCCCCGCAATGTCCGCCATGACGGCGTCTGTCGCGGCGACGAGATTCGAATTCGTGCGGGGCCCGCTGCGGTAGGTGTCGAGGTCGACGGCAGGGCCGAGCGCGACGCGCACCCGCTTGCGAGGCGGCCAGAGGCTCAGCTTGCCGTAGCGCGGCAGAATCCGCTGGACGCCCCACGTCGCCATCGGGATGACGGGGAGCTCCCCCGCGAGCGCGAGACGCACGGCGCCGGTCTTCCCGCGCATGGGCCACAGACCCGGATCGCGTGTGAGGGATCCCTCGGGATACACGATGACGCCGCGTCCGTCCGAGGCCAGCTGCTCGGCCTGCACGATCGTCTGCTTAGCGGCGGCGGCGGTCGTCGCGCGGGCTACCGGGATCATCCCCGTCGCCCGCAGGAGCGCTCCGAGTACCGGCACGCGGAACAGGCTCTCCTTCGCCATGAAGCGCGGCGCGCGGCCGAGCCGCCATGTGGCAACGGCGACGATGATCGGGTCGAACTCGCTGTAGTGGTTCGGCGCGAGGACGTAGGCACCGTCTTCCGGCAGGTGCTCCGCCCCCGTGATCTCGATCTTCGCGATGAGTCCCGTCACAGGCACGACGATGCAGGCGGCCGCCCAGAAGACACTGGGGCGGCGCTTCTCCGGGGAGGCGCGACGACGCGGCGGCACCGGGAGGCCTCAGTCCACGACGTCGAAGTCGGCGCCCAGGGCGGTGAGCTTGTCGAAGAACTTCTCGTACCCGCGACGGATGATCTCGACACCGCGCACGTGCGAGGTGCCTTCCGCAGCGAGGGCGGCGATGACGTAGCTGTATCCGCCGCGGAGGTCGGGGACGACGACGTCAGCGCCGTGCAGCGGTGTGGGTCCGGTGATGACGGCGGCCTGCTCGAGCGCGCGGCGCGCGACACGACGCTCGGGGCTCGCGAAGCCCTCCGGGTGCACGACGATGTCGGCACCCATCTTGTTGAGCGCCTGCGTGAAGCCCAGACGGTTCTCGTACACCGTCTCGTGGACGGTCGAGACACCTTCGGCCTGCGTCAGAGCCACGATGAGCGGCTGCTGCCAATCGGTCATGAAGCCCGGGTGGACGTCGGTCTCGACGACGACGGGCTTGAGCGCCCCGCCGCGGCGGAAGCGGATGCCGTCCTCCGCGATGTCGAAGTCGCCGCCGGCCTTCCGGAACACATTGAGGAAGGTCAGCATCTCGGGTTGCTTCGCGCCCCCCACGAAGATGTCACCGTCGGTCGCGAGCGCCGCGCACGCCCACGAGGCGGCCTCGTTGCGGTCGAAGATCGCTCGGTGGTCGTACCCGCGCAGGCTGTCGACACCCTCGATGAAGATCACGCGGTTGGGCTCGTAGGAGATGATGGCGCCCATCTTCTGCAGCACCGCGATGAGGTCCATGATCTCGGGCTCGATCGCCGCACCGCGTAGCTCCGTCGTGCCCTTGGCGCGCACCGCGGTCAGCAGTACCTGCTCCGTCGCTCCGACGCTCGGGTACGGCAGTTCGATGTCCGCCCCGTGCAGGCCCTCCTTCGGCGCGGAGAGCCGGATGCCGCTGGGGAGCTTGTCGACCGTCGCCCCGAACGCACGCAGAGCGTCGAGGTGGAAGTCGATCGGGCGATCACCGATGCGGCATCCACCCAGGTCCGGGATGAAGGCCTGACCGAGAAGATGCAGGAGCGGGCCGCAGAAGAGGATCGGGATGCGCGACGCCCCGGCGTGCGCATCGATCTCCTCGAAGTGGGCCGAAACTGCGCCCGACGGGTCGAGGCGCAGGACGCCCTCGCCGTCGTCCTCCACGGTGACGCCGTGGACCTCGAGGAGCGAACGCACGACATGGACGTCGCTGATGTCCGGGACATCGCGCAGTACGCTCTCGGTCTCTCCGAGCAGGGCCGCCACCATCGCCTTCGTCGCGAGGTTCTTCGCACCCTTCACCTCGACGCGGCCGGTGAGCGGACGCCCACCGCGGATGACGAGCATCCTTCCCATCGGGTCCAGGTCACCGCTGTGACCGCTGGGCTGTGCTGCCGAGGCATCACTGACGAGGGTGTTCATTCGAGGGACCTCACTTGTGGATCGAGGGCGGGCCGGCGTGACTCCCGGGTGCGGGAGGTCCGGGCTCGGCTAGCGGACGGGGAGCGTCCGCGGCCGCCACGCCTCTCGGCGGGCCTCGAACTGCGCGATCTTGTCCTCGTTGCGCAGGGTGAGCCCGATGTCGTCGAGCCCTTCGAGAAGCCGCCACCTAGTGTAATCGTCGATGTCGAAGGAGACTCGGAGATCACCCAGTTGCGCCGTCCGCTCAACGAGGTCGACCGTCATCTGCACACCGGGATCGGCCTGGATCGCGGCCCACAACGCCTCGATGTCGGCCTCCGAAACGACGCCCGTGACGAGACCCTGTTTGCCCGCGTTGCCGCGGAAGATGTCGGCGAACTTGGGGCTGAGCACCACCTGGAAGCCGTAGTCGCGCAACGCCCACACGGCGTGCTCGCGGCTCGACCCGGTGCCGAAGTCGGGTCCCGCGACGAGAATGGAGGCCCCGGCGAAAGCCGGCTGGTTGAGCACGAACTCGGGGTCCTGCCGCCAGTTGGCGAACAGCGCGTCGTCGAAGCCCGTCTTCGTGACACGTTTGAGGTAGACGGCGGGGATGATCTGATCGGTGTCGACCGCGGAGCGCGTCAGCGGGGCGGCGACACCCGTGTGCGTCGTGAACTTCTCCATGTCACACCTCCACTCGCGTCGGCAGATCGCTCGGACTCGCAAGGCGACCGAGGACGGCGGTCGCAGCGGCGACGAGCGGCGACACGAGGTGCGTGCGTCCGCCCTTGCCCTGCCTGCCTTCGAAGTTGCGGTTGCTCGTCGACGCACACCGCTCCCCCGGAGCGAGCTGGTCGGGGTTCATTCCGAGGCACATTGAGCAGCCGGCGAAGCGCCACTCCGCACCGAAATCCGTGAAGATCTTGTCGAGGCCCTCCGCCTCCGCCTCCAGCCGGACGCGCGCCGACCCCGGGACGACCATGACGCGGACGTCGTCCGCCTTCGTGCGCCCCTCGATCACCGACGCGAATGCGCGCAGATCCTCGATGCGACTGTTGGTGCACGAGCCCATGAACACGGCATCCACTCTCACGTCCTTCATCGGCGTGCCGGCCCGAAGGTCCATGTACTCGAGCGCACGCTCGGCGGCGGTGCGTTCGTTGGGATCGGTGAAGGATGCCGGGTCGGGCACGCTCTCCGACAACGAGACGCCTTGACCGGGGTTGGTCCCCCAGGTGACGAAAGGTTCGAGCTCCGCCGCGTCGAGGAAGACTTCGGCGTCGTAGACGGCGCCCTCGTCGGACGGCAGTGTCCGCCAATAGGCGACCGCGTCGTCCCAGTCCTGCCCCGTCGGGGCGTGCGGACGGCCCTTGACGTAGGCGAACGTCGTCTCATCCGGCGCGACCATACCGGCGCGTGCACCGGCTTCGATCGACATGTTGCACATCGTCATCCGGCCCTCCATCGAGAGGGAGCGGATCGCGCTGCCGCGGAACTCCAGCACGTACCCCTGGCCACCGTTCGCGCCGATCTTGGCGATGATCGCGAGAATGATGTCCTTCGCCGTGACGCCGGGACGGAGCTCCCCCTCGACAGTGATCGCCATCGTCTTGAAGGGCTTGAGCGGCAGCGTCTGCGTCGCGAGCACGTGTTCGACCTCGCTCGTGCCAATGCCGAACGCCATCGAACCGAAGGCACCGTGCGTCGAGGTGTGGCTGTCGCCGCAGACGACGGTGATGCCCGGCATCGTGAGGCCGAGCTGCGGGCCGACGACGTGCACGATGCCCTGCTCCTTGTCGCCGAGCGAGTGCAGGCGCACACCGAACTCCTCGGCGTTTCGGCGCAGGGTTTCGATCTGCGTACGACTCGTGAGATCTGCGATCGGCTTGTCGATCTGCAGGGTCGGCGTGTTGTGGTCCTCGGTGGCGATCGTGAGGTCGAGCCGGCGCACCGGTCGGCCCTCGGCGCGGAGGCCATCGAAGGCCTGCGGGCTCGTCACCTCGTGCACGAGGTGCAGGTCGATGTAGATGAGGTCGGGTTCGCCGTTCTCGCCCTTGACGACGAGGTGGTCGTCCCAGACCTTCTCGGCCAGGGTGCGGGGACGATCGGGGATGTCGGTGGTCATGTCTGTCTCGTTCTCCTGTAAGCGGATGAGGCCCAGCACGAACTCCGCGACGAGAGAGGGCTCAGAACGAGATCTCGTCGCGGCCGCTAAGGAGGAGGCGAGCGATCCGCACGGGGTCAGACTACCACCGCGTGCGGGTCGCCTCCCCCGCGGCCGATCAGGGACCCTCGACGGTCGGCGGTGTGCCCTTCTGCTCGGCGACCGCCTCGGCGGCGTCGACGGGCGTGGACGGCGTGCCTTCGGCGGGCGCGGCGCGTCGCTCACGGGCGGAGGCCATGAGGCTCGCGACGGTCGCCACGACCATCGACAGGACGATGACGCCCAGCGACATCCACGTCGAGATCTCCGGCGCCCAGTCGATGTGCTCGCCGCCGTTGATGAACGGAAGCTCGTTGACGTGCATCGCGTGGAAGAAGAGCTTCACGCCGATGAAGGCGAGGATGAACGCGATGCCATAGTGCAGGTACTTCAGGCGGTCGAGCAGGTCGCCGAGGAGGAAGTACAGCTGCCGGAGTCCCATCAGAGCGAACAGATTGGCCGTGAACACGATGAACGGGTTCTGGGTGATGCCGAAGATCGCCGGAATGGAATCGATCGCGAACAGCAGATCGGTCATCCCGATCGCCGCGAACACGATGATCATCGGCGTGAAGATCTTCTTGCCGTTCACGACCGTCCGCACCTTGGCGCCGTCATAGTGGTCGCTGATGTCGACCATCCGACGGAGGGTCCGCACGACGAACGACTCCTGCTTGACGTCGTCATCGTGATCGCCGCCGGGGAACGCCTGTCGCCACGCCGTCCAGATGAGGAAGGCGCCGAAGATGTAGAACACCCAGCTGAACTGCTCGATGATCGCGGCGCCGGCGAGGATGAACAGGCCGCGCAGGACGAGCGCGATGATGATGCCCACCATCAGCACTTCCTGCTGGTAGCGGCGCGGCACCGCGAACTGCCCCATGATGAGGACGAAGACGAAGAGGTTGTCGATCGAGAGGCTGTACTCCGTCAGCCATCCGGCGATGAACTGCCCCGCGAACTCGTGGCCGGCGAACAGCCACAGCATTCCCGCGAACAGGAGCGCGAGCGTGACGTAGAAAACGACCCACAGCGTCGATTCGCGGGTGGACGGGATGTGCGGACGCTTGAGAATCAGCAGCAGATCGGCGACGAGGATGAGGACGAGGACGACGAGAGAGCCGACTTCGAACCAGACGGGAAGCTCCATCAGGACCTTTCGGAGGGGACGATTGACGTCGAAAGTCTCTCCCCCGCACCGGGCCCCGTGAGCGGCCTGGTGCGGCGCGCGCCCGGGGCTCCGACGACGGAACCCGTATTGACGGGACACGCGATGCGGGATACTCCCTCTCGCTCGCACAAGGATACAGGCCCGGCGTCGTGAAAGAGGTCGACGGATCGATGCCGATCTGAGACGTGTGCGCACCCGCCGACACTGACAGGGTGGGAACAGACGAGGAGACCATGACCAAGCGAGAGTCCGCGAGCGACACGGAACTGGTCGCTGCCGCAGCCGGCGGCAGCGATGACGCCTTCCGTGCCCTCTATCGCGCCTATGCGCGGCCGGTGTACTGGCTCGCGCATTCCCTCGTGGGGACGACGGTGGATGCGGAGGACGTGCTGCAGGAGACGTTCCTGGCCGCGTGGCGGAAGCTGCCCGGGCTGGATCTGGCCGGCGAATCGCTCCTGCCGTGGCTCGTGACGATCTGCCGCTTCCAGGCGGCGAATCGGATCCGCCGGCTGCAGCGCGACCGCCTCCACACCTCGGACGCACTCGAGGAGACCCTCCCCGCGACGGTCGATGTGGAGAAGCAGGTCGTGGATGCCGCGCTAGCGGAACGGATCATCGCCGAAGTGGGGACACTCTCGACCCTCGACCAGCAGATCTTCCGCCTGTGCGCCGAGGAGGGCTACGCCTACGGCGCCGCCGCCGAAGCGCTCGGAGTCTCGCACGGTGTCGTTCGCAATCGTCTGTCCCGCATCCGCACACGACTGCGCGGCACGATCGCCGCGGAGGGGACATGAAAAGGGACATGAACGCCGCAGACCTCACCCTGCCCGAGCTCACCGGCGCGCGTCGCGATGAGATCGAGGCGACGCTGTTCACCCGCATCGCCGAGGAGCGCAGTCTCAGCGCGATCACCGCCGCGCACGAGGCGGAGCGCGCCCGATCCCGGGCTGTCCGTCGGGGCCGCGTGTGGATGGGCGCCGCGGCGGCCGCCGCCGTCGTCGCAGTCGCCGCCGTCATCGCGCCGAGCCTCGGCATCGGAGCGGGATCCGGTTCCGCCATCACCGCAGAGCAAGCCACCATGATGGAGGGCGCCGGAGCGAACGCCTTCGACAGCAAAGCGATGTCGGGAGGGTCGGCGGATGCCGCGACCGGATCCACCTCGCGCGAGGTGGTCGCCAGCGCGTCGGCGAGCATCACCGCTGACGACACGCGCGCCGCGATCGATGAGATCACGGCGTCAGTCACCGCGGCGGGCGGATACGTCGAATCCGTCAGTCTCGGCGGGAGCCCGGTCGTCTATGACACCACCGGCGGCGTGTCGCCCATCCTGCCGACGGACCCGATTCCGCAGAGCGCCTGGATCACCGTCCGGGTGCCGGCCGATGCGCTCACCGACACGATCGCCGGTCTCGCTGCAGCGGGCGAGGTGACGGCGACGCAGATCGACCGTCGCGACGTCACGACGGAAGCAGTGGACCTCCGGGCGCGGGTGTCCTCGCTCGAAGCATCCGTCGCACGGCTGACGGAGCTCATGGGGCAGGCCACGTCGACGGCCGACCTCATCGCGGCGGAGTCCGCACTCTCCGAGCGGCAGGGTGAGCTCGAATCGCTTCGGCAGCAGCTGACGTGGCTCGACAGCCAGGTCGCGATGTCGTCGCTGACCGTCACCATCACGGAACCGACACCGGCCACGACCGCGAACCCGGCGGGCTTCGGTGACGGCGTGGGCGCGGGGTGGAACGGGCTCGTCGCGACCCTGAACGGCCTCGTCGTCGCGGTCGGATTCCTGCTGCCCTGGCTCGGCGTCCTCGTCGTCCTCGCGCTGATCGTCTGGGGCGTGCGCCGGGTTGTCCGGCGCCGCAGGACGACGGAAGACGAGTAGCTCCGGACCGCGTGCAACTGCAGAAAGCCCCCGCCGAAGCGGGGGCTTTCTGTGTGGTGACCCCAGCGGGATTCGAACCCGCGTTACCGCCGTGAGAGGGCGGCGTACTAGGCCGCTATACGATGGGGCCTCACCGGTGTTTCCTTCTCCTTCGCGGATCAGGCAACCGTTCGATTATGCCATGCCTGCGACGAACGCGCCAAATCGAGCGCACCCTCACCCGGCTTGCCTCCACCGTGTCACGGGCGTTGACTGTGCGCATGCGCATCACGAAACACGAGCACGCCTGCCTCCGCCTGGAAGCGGAGGGGAAGCAGCTGATCATCGACCCCGGGTCGTTCACGTTGCCCCTGAGCGACCTGCACGGACTCGCCGCGATCGTTATCACTCACGAGCATCCCGACCACTGGACGCCCGAGCACCTGGAACGCCTCCGTCGAGACGCTCCCGGTGTGCCGGTCTACGGGACCGCCGGCGTCGCGGCGTCCGCACCGGACGTGATCGTGGTCTCCCCCGGCGACACCGTGACGGCCGGACCGTTCACGATGACGTTCCACGGCGGGCGGCACAGCGTCATCCATTCGTCGATCCCCGTGATCGACAACGTCGGCGTCCTCGTCAACGACGCGTTCTACTATCCCGGCGACTCGTACGCCGTTCCCGCGAACACCGAGGTGGATCTCCTCGCAGCACCGATCGGCGCGCCATGGCTCAAGATCGGCGATGCGATCGACTTCGTGCTGGCGGTGAAGCCCCGCCGCGCCTTCGGAACGCACGACATGACGCTGTCCCGCGTGGGCCTGGAGATGCACCGCGCGCGGCTCGCCTGGGCGACCGAGCAAAACGGCGGCGAGTTCGTGACGCTCGATCCCGGCGAGTCGTACGAGATGTGAGACGACGGATGCCGCGGCCCCGCACTCGGCGAGCGGGCGGCCGCGGCATCCGTCGGTGTCGCTTCGGAGTCAGCTCTCGGCGTCGTGGTCGGTCTCGAGGAAGGTCACGAGGCTGTCGAGCGCCGCGTCGGCCCCGTCGCCCTCCGCCTTCAGCGTGACGACCGTGCCCTGGGTGGCGCCCAGGCCCATGAGGGTCAGGATGCTTCCGGCGTTGAGGTCAGGTCCGCCCTCGGTCGCGATGGTCACGGGGATTCCGGTCTGCTGCACCGCCTGCACGAAAAGCTTCGCGGGGCGGGCGTGCAGGCCCGAGCTGCTGGCGACGGTGGCCTGGCGTTCTGCCATGGGGTCCTCCTGAGTGGTGGGTGGATCGTCTCTTCGAGACTAGGCGGTCACGGTCGCCTGCGGAACACTCTGCACGTCGGGGTAAACCGTCTCGACCGGGCGACGGCGCGCGAAGCGCTTGAGCGCCACGACCGCGAACGCGGCGACGACGGTGCCCGCGGCGATCGAGAGCAGCCACAGCCAGAAGTTGTCGATCGCGAAGAAGACGAACACGCCGCCGTGCGGCGCCTTGCTCGTCACGCCGAGCGCCATCGACAGTGCGCCGGTGACGGCACCGCCGACCATCATCGCGGGGATGACGCGGAAGACATCCGCCGCGGCGAACGGGATCGCGCCTTCGGAGATGAACGCCGCGCCGAGCAGCCACGCGGCCTTGCCGTTCTCGCGCTCGGGCTCGGTGAACAGCTTGCGGTCGATCACCGTCGACGCGAGCGCCATGGCGAGCGGCGGAACCATGCCCGCCGCCATGACGGCGGCCATGATCTCGAGGTAGCGCGTGTCGCCGGCGATGCCCGCTGCGAGGTTCGCGGTCGCGAAGCCGTACGCCACCTTGTTGACGGGGCCGCCGAGGTCGAAGCACATCATGAGGCCGAGGATGATGCCGAGGATGATCACACCCGCGCCGGTGAGACCGGACAGCCAGTCGTTCAGGACCTTCGTCAGCCAGGCGATCGGCCCGCCGAGGACGAGAAGCATGAGGCCCGAGGCGAAGATGGATGCCAGAAGCGGAATGATCACGACCGGCATGAGACCGCGCAGCCAGCGCGGGACGTCGAGGCTGTTCAGCCACCACGCCGCGAGACCGGCGAGCAGACCGCCGACGATACCGCCCAGGAAGCCCGCACCCATGAAGGCGGCGACGGCACCCGCGACGAAGCCGGGGGCGATGCCCGGTCGATCGGCGAGGCCGTACGCGATGTACCCCGCGAGGGCTGGGACGAGGAACCCGAACGACAGCGCACCGATCTTGAAGAGGACGGCACCCAGGTAGACGATGAGCGAGGTGTCGCCGAGGTTCCAGAGGGTGGACGCTCCCAGTATCTTGTCGGCGTCGAACGCGATCTCGTAGCCACCGAGGAGGAACCCGAGCGCGATGAGCAGACCGCCGCCGGCGACGAACGGGATCATGTAGCTCACGCCCGTGAGGAGTGCCCGTTTGACGGATCCACCGATCGACGTCGAGCCCCCGGCCGCGCGTGCGGCCGCGGCGGTGTCGGCGCTCCCCGATACGCGCGGCGCGATGGGATTGCCCACGGCGGAGACGGCTTCGTCGATGAGGAGCTTCGGCTGCTCGATGCCCTTCTTGACGGGGACGCGCACGACCGGCTTGCCCGCGAAACGCTGCTCGTCGCGCACGTCGACGTCGACGGCGAAGATCACGGCATCCGCCTCGTCGATCACCTGCTGCGGAAGAGCCTTGTATCCCGACGAGCCCTGGGGCTCGACGACGAGGTCCACGCCGAGTTCCTTGCCCGCGGCCGTCAGTGCGTCGGCGGCCATGAACGTGTGCGCGATTCCCGTTGCGCAGGCCGTCACGGCGACGATCCTGGCCGGGTGTCCGTCCACCACGAGCTTCGTGGTCGACGCCGCGGGCGCCGCTGCAGCCGCCGCCGGTGCCGGATTCTCGGAGACCGCGTCCTGCACGAGGGCGACGACGTCGGAGGGTGCCGTGGCGGCGCGCAGACCTGCCGTGAAGTCGGGGCGCATGAAGGCGCGCGCGAGGCGGGACAGGACCGCCAGGTGCTCTTCGGCAGCCGTGTCGGGCGCGGCGATGAGGAACACGAGGTCGGCGGGGCCGTCCTCCGCGCCGAAGTCCACGCCCGGATTCAGGCGCGCGAAGGCGAGCGTCGCCTCACGGACGGCCGGGCTCTTGGCGTGCGGAATCGCGATGCCGCCCGGAAGCCCCGTCTCGTCGGTCTGCTCGCGCTTCCACGCATCGGCGGCGAGTCCCGCCGCGTCGCTCGCGCGCCCGGAGGCGGCCACGCGCGCCGCGAGCGCGTCGATGACCGCCCGCTTGTCGGTGCCCAGCGGCTCGTCGAGACTGACGAGCGCCGGAGTGATGATCTCGGACACGATGACCTCCAGTGGTCTCTCGATGGGGTGAGTCAGGGGATGGTCCTCACCGGCACGTCGCCGGGGAGGAGGTCTGCGGGCGTCGGGGCCTGGGTGCCCGGGAGGGCCGCGGCGGCGGATCCGTAACGGATGCCGCTGCGCAGGCACTCCTGCGCGTCGGCACCGTGGGATTCGGCGAGAAGAAAGCCCGCGAGGGAACTGTCGCCCGCGCCGACGGTGCTGCGCACGCGCGTCGGCGGGGGCGTGCCATGCCAGGCGCCCTGCGCAGTGACCAGCACCGCCCCCGCGCCCCCGAGCGTCACGAACGCGGATGCGACGCGGGTGGGGACGAGGCGCGCCGCGATCGCGGCGACCTGTTCGGGAAGCGGCGCGTCGGGATCGAGCTCGACACCGGCGAGCTCGGCGAGCTCCTCCTCGTTGGGCTTGATGAGGTCCGGCGCACCGGACGCCACGACGGCGCGTAGCGCCGGCCCCGACGCGTCGACGGCGATGCGCGGGGCGTCGGCAAGCGACGCGCGCACCGCACGGATGACGTGGACGTAGAAGTCCTCCGCGAAACCGGGCGGCAGCGACCCAGCGAGCACGAGCCAGCGCGCGCCCATGGATGCCTCGACAACCGCCTCGATGAGAGCCTCGGCATCCTGCGGAGCGCGTCCCACACCCGGCAGGTTCACTTTGGTGGTGAGCCCGTCGGGGTCGGCGATCGTGAGATTCGCTCGCGCCGCTCCCCGCACGGCGACCGGCACCGTGTCGACGCCCGCCGTTCGGAGTGCTTCTCCGAAGGAGTCGGTGGGGTCGAGGGGCAGGATGGCACGGCTGTCGAGCCCGGACCCCTGGAGTACGCGGGTGACGTTGATCCCCTTGCCCCCGGCATCCTCGCGGACGGTGAGAGCCGTCTGTACGGCGCCCGGGCGAAGCGGTTCATCGAGGATGATCGTCCGATCGAGGGACGGGTTCGCGGTGAGCGTGACGATCACGGCGTCCAGACCTCCGCGTCCGCATCGGCCAGTGCGGCGGAGAGCTCACCGCTCGGAGCGGCGTCGGCGACGAGGATGTCGACATCATCGAGCCCGCCGAAGGAGATGAGGAGCTCGGCGTCGAACTTCTCGGCATCGCACGCGACGATGGTGCGCCGCGCCGCAGCGATGACGGCGCGCTTCACGGCGGCCTCGTCGGGGTCGGGGGTACTGAGACCGAACGACGCGGACACGCCGTTCGTCCCGATGAACGCGAGGTCCGGTCGCAGGCGCGAGATCGCATCGACGGTCTGCGCGCCCACAGCGGCGGCTGTCAGTCCACGCACGCGGCCGCCGATCGCCGTGAGGTTGAGTCCGGAAGCTCCGGCGAGCAAGTGCGCGATGGTCATCGAGTGCGTGACGACTTCGATCGGAGGGAGACCCGCGGGACGCTGCGCCAGGAGCGTCGCAATTTCCGCAGTCGTCGTGCCGGCGTCGAGGTACACGGATCCCTCGAAGTCTGCGGAGAGGGCGTCGACGGCGCGGCGCGCGATGGCGAGCTTGGCGTCGCTGCGACGACTCGCACGCTCGGTGAGCGAACGCTCCGCCGTGCTCACTCGACTGTGGGCGACTGCTCCCCCGTGGACGCGGCGGACGAGACCTCGGGTCTCGAGCTGGTCGAGGTCGCGACGGACGGTCTCGGTGGTCACGCCGAAACGCTGGGCGAGATCCACGACGACGACGCGACCCTCGGCCGCGATCAGGTTCTCGATGAGCTGTTGCCGCTCCGTTGCGTACATCTGCGTCCTCCTTCAGACAAGCACAGATTACAACACATTCACAGCCAAAACAATAATCATCACCCTCGGGATCATGCGGCGCAGTCCGCCAAGCGGAGAGGGGGACATTTGGTGACTACGTACAAGAGACTGCGCATCAGCACACGTGACACTTGGTGCCAGCCGGAAGATTCTCTCGACATCCCCGGTCACGACGGGGGGCACTGTTACCGTCGTGTCGCTCTCCCGATTCAGAGCCTGACCCACCCTTGCAATGACGCGGGGGCGAGACAACGGAGTCCTCAATGTCGAGAACCGCTACCCATACCCACGGATGGGGAATGCGTATCACTGTGATCGTGCTCAGCGTGCTGCTGGCCGCGATGACCGCGCTCTTCCTCCTGACCGCCGCAAAGCTCACCGCGGGCGCTGCGCAGCTCCACGATGGCGCGACCCAGGCGGCATCCGGATCAGAGACGCTGTCCACCGGTGCCGCGAAGCTCGCCGATGGAGCCGATGACCTCTTCGCCGGTGCGAAGAAGCTGAACGCCGGTGCCGCGAACGCCTCTGCCGGCGCGACCGCGCTGTCCACCGGTGCGACGAGCGCGGCCGCCGGCGCCGATCAGCTGGCCACCGGCGCAGGCACGCTCGCGAACGGCGCCGAGTCGGCATCGGCCGGTGCCGCGAAGGTGAGCGACGGCGCGGCATCCGCAGCCAACGGAGCCTCGCGCCTCGCGGCCGGCGCGCAGCGCCTTGACAGCGGTGCGCAGCAGCTCAAGTCGGGCACGGCGCAGGCCGCTCCGGGCTCGAGCCAGCTCGCCGACGGCGCGCAGCGCCTCTCGGCGGGCGCGAACGAGGCGAAGGCGGGCATCGACAAGCTCGACGCCGGCGCCACGCGTCTGGACACCGGCTCCGACATGGCGCGCCAGGGCGCCGGACAGCTCGCCCAGGGCCTCGGAACGCTCGCCAGCGGCGCGGGAGCGCTTCAGGCTGGACTCGGCCAGGTCGCAGGGGGCGCATCCCAGCTGTCCACCGGCATCGGGTCGGCGGCACAGGGCGGTAAGAACCTCGCCACTGGTGCCGCTTCGCTGAACGACGGCGCAGCGACCCTCGCCGGGGGAGCCAGCGCGCTGAAGGCCGGCTCCGCCTCCGTCTCCTCCGGTGCCAACGGACTCGCCCAGGGCGCAGCCAGCCTCGCCAACGGAACGTCGCAGGTCGCTGACGGCGCTGCCAACCTCTCCGCGGGGGCCTCGCAGGTCGCCGGGGGCGTCGGTGCTCTCCAGCAGAGCATCAGCCAGTACGCCGACAGTCTCGAAGCGGCAGCTGCCGACCCGGCGGTCGTCGCGCAGCTGCGCGGCATCGCGCAGGCAGCTGCTCAGGTCAAGGGCGGCGCAGACGGCGTCGCCTCCGGTGCGCAGATCCTCGTCGCCGGGGCGCAGGCGGCGCGCGATGGCGCTGCCGCCCTCAACACGGGCGCCGCACAGCTGCAGGCAGGTGCAGGCCAAGTCGCGGCTGGCGCTGCGAACCTCGACGCCGGGGCCACGCAGCTGACAGCCGGAGCGAGCTCGGTCAAGGACGGCGCCGCGTCGCTGTCGGCGGGCCTCGACACCCTCGCGACGAAGTCCGGTGAGCTCTCGGCGGGCGTCGGAACGATCGCCACGAAGTCCGGCGACCTCTCGAACGGTCTCACGACGGCGTCCACGAAGTCGGGCGAGCTCGCGAGCGGGCTGGCCGATCTGGACAACGGCGCGGGCGAGCTCGCGGCGGGCCTTTCCACCCTGAAGTCGAAGTCGGGCGGCCTCACCGACGGCGCGGCGACGCTCGCGGCAAAGTCGCGTGAGCTCTCCGACGGCGTCGCACGGCTGGATGCCGGGGCCACCACGCTGGCCAGCGGTGCGACCGAGCTCTCCACCGGTGCCGGCTCGCTCGCGACCGGTACGCAGACGCTTTCGACGGGTGCTCAGGCGCTCAGCTCGGGTGCGCAGAGCCTCGCCACCGGCGCGGGCACCCTCTCGGCGGGTGCGAGCTCGCTCGCAGAGGGCACCCAGAAGCTGTCGTCCGGCGCCGGCTCCCTCGCCTCGGGTCTCGGCGAGCTCTCGACGGGATCGACGGCGCTCTCCAAGGGCACCGAGGACCTCGCCGCAGGTTCCGACAAGGTTGCGGACGGGGCGATCAAGCTCGCCGACGGCAACTCGCAGATCGCCGGCGGTACGGGCGAGTTGAAGGCCGGCACCTCCGGGCTCAGCCCGATGGTGCTGCCGTGGGTGTTCGGCGCGCTGATCGCGGGTCTCATCGCGGGCGTGGCCTGGGTGCTGCACCGCGTCGTGCACCGCAACCGCGAGCGAGGGCTTCTGACCACCTGAGGTCTCTGGAGAACGACTGCGGGTCCCGGCCGAGATGGCCGGGACCCGCAGTCGTTCAGGACGAGAAGAGGCTCAGGCCTCGCTCATCACGTTCACTTCCTGCTGACCGCGGGCGGCGAGGGCCGCGGCGCGGGCGGCGATGCGGCGAGCCTGCTCGGCCTGCCCGGCATCCAACTCATCCTGGTCGACGGGGAAAGACTCCACCTTGTTCACGCCGTTGTACTTCGCGATGTAGGCGTCGAGCTCGGGGCCCGACTCCCACGACGTGATGAGGCAGTAGCGCGGCTCGTCGCCGTGATGGGTGGCGGCGTGCCACAGCCGCTGCGTGTCGATGACGAGCTGGGCTCCGGCGGGGAGCGCGATGCGCGTCTCTTCGCTCGGGTCGGTGCGGTTCTCGCGCAGGACGAAGTAGCTGTCCTTGTCGTCGGTGAGGTTGAAGAACGAGCGCACGACCCAGCCGGTGCCGTCCGGGTTCAGACGGTTGTTGTCGTCCTGGTGCAGGTTGTACAGGCAGTCGGCGTACGTGTTCGGCTGCAGCTCGATGATGCGGCAGCGCCCGACGTTCGCGCCGGGCTCGAGCGCACGCTCGGTGAGGGTAGGAGCGATCGCCGTCTGGGAGTCGATCCAGACGCCGTCCTTGTCGGTGCGCGGCGGCTTGTGGTTCCAGAAGCCGTTGCACTCGATCTCGCCCTTGGCCGAGGCCAGCGGGGCGAAGCGGGTGTCACCCGAGCTCTTCCAGTCGACGTACTCGAGATCCATCCACTCCTTGGGATCGATCTCCTTGCCGTACGGGTCGAGGACGACGTAACCGGTCTCCTCGAGAGCCGCGCTCTTGATGTATGCCATGACGGATCATGCCCTTTCTGTCGGTCCAGCGAAGTTTTTACAGGCCCGACTTAGGCAAGCCTACAGAGCGGTTCTGTGGACGCGAATAGACTCGTCGGAGGTTTCCGAGGAGCGTTTTCGAAGAGCATGAGCACCGTCACCCCCGTCATCGCCGCGAACGTCGAGGCCACCGCCGTGAGCACGATCGCCTGGCTCGCGGCATCCGAAACGACGATCGTCGTGCCGGTGTATCAACGCCAGTACCGGTGGGACATCGGAGGCTGCGAGCAGCTGCTGAACGACATCCGCACCGTCGCGGATGCGGGGGCGGACGACACCCACTTCATCGGCTCGATCCTGTCGACCGCCGCGTCATCCGACGACGAAGGCGCCCATCTCGTGCTGATCGACGGACAGCAGCGCCTGACGACGCTCATGCTCCTCGTCGCAGCTCTGCATCACACGCTGCGCGACGAAGACCCGACCCTCGCCGCCGAGCTGCTCCGCGTGCTCGTGCGCGACGACGACCCCACGCGCACGAAGCTGCGCCCGCATCGCGCGTGGGCGGAGGTCTTCGAGAGTGTCGTACTCGACCGCCGGGCCCCCGGCGAGGCCGCGCGCCAGTCACGGTTCGACGACAACTACGCGTTCTTCCGCAGCCAGATCCGCGTGGACGAGGCCGCTCATCTGTGGCGCGGACTCGCGAAACTCGAACACGTGTCGATCAGTCTGGGCCCGGCGGCGAACGCGCAGCAGACGTTCGAGAGCCTGAACTCCACGGGAGAGCCGCTCCGGGACCACGAGCTCATCCACAACTACGTGCTGATGGGTCTCACCCACGCCCAGCAGAGCGAGATCGAGAACGACTTCTGGGTGCCGATCGAGCGGGCCACCGGCGAGCAGATCGGCGCGTTCTGGCGGCACTACTTGATCATGCTGACCGGGCGAGAGGTGGCTGTCGCCGGCGAACGCGGCGTCTACGACGCCTTCCGTCATGAATTCCCCCGCCTCGACCTCGCGACGCTCCGCACCCGCGCGGCCACGTGGCGCCGCTTCGCCGAGATCTACGGACTGCTTCTGGACCCTCGCCGGAGCGAGGATGCCGAGGTCTCACGCCAGATCGAATACCTCAACACCTTCGGGCGCGGCGTCTATCCGCTCGTTCTGCGGCTGTACCGAGACTACGACGACGGCGCGCTCAGCGCAGACGAGCTCATCGTCTCGCTCGAGCATCTGCAGTCGCTGCTCCTGCGACGCAAGATCGCGGGACTTGCGACCGACCGTCTCGTCGCGCGACTGTGCCGCGCCGCGAGTATCGGTCGCGACGAGCTCGTCCGCGCGATCGCGCGCATCACCCCCTCCGACGAACGCACCCGTGTCGGTCTCAAGTACGGCGACCTCCCGCACCCCAACTACGTACTGGGGCGACTTGCCGGTACCCCGACAGCCGGACTCGATCTGGATCACATCGCCCCCGTGGCCCCGTCCGATGATTGGTCCCCGGACGGCAACCGCCGCTGGGCGGAGCTCTCGGACGATGAGCAGAACAGCTTCCGCGCCCTGACGCAGACGCTCGGGAACCTGACGCTTCTCGAGCAGCCGCTCGCCGACCGCGCCTTCGACGCCGCGTTCTCCGCGAAACGCGACGTCTATCGAGCGAGCGACGTGGATCTCAGCCGCGAACTGGCGGCGGTGGATGCCTGGAGCACCGCGGCGATCGCGGCGCGCACAGCGCGCCTGACCGAGCACTTCCTCGAGGTCTGGCGCCGCCCCGCGGTCGTCAGTATCGACGACGACGACCTCACCCCCATCTTGGACGCCAAGAAGCGTCGTGGGTGGCCCCGCGGCTGGGAGCGGGAGTTCGACTACGTCGAGTTCCGCGGGGAGCATTGGGAGGTTCCGGATGTGCGGTACCTCTTCAACCGCATCTTCCGGCGGCTGTGGACCGAGTCGGAGGCCTCCCGCCGGAGCGTCATCGACTTCAGCGCCCGCCGTGGCGGCCCGGTGTATCCCGCGATGGCCTGGAACGGCCAGTGGGACGAGATCGCGCCCGGGCAGTTCCTGTACATGGGGTGGGACTCGAAGTACATGCTCACCGCCGTCCAGGGCGTGCTCGACGAGGCAGGCTGGGCGAGCGAGGTCTTTGTGAAATACAGCTACATCGGCGATGCGATGGCGTGAACGGAGCGATGAGATGACGAAGCGCGCACGAACCGAATCCCGGCGGTGGCGCGGCGTGGCGCGTCAAGTGGACACGCTCGACGTGGCCGTCTTCGACGCCGTGGCGCACACGTCGTCTCCGCTGCTGGATGCCACGATGCCGCGACTCACGCGCGCCGCCGACCGATCGGTGCTGTGGATCGCGATCGCGGGCGCGCTCGCGCTCAGCCGGCGGCCACGCGCCCGGGCCGCGGCGGTGCGGGGACTCGCCTCGATCGCGGTCACGAGCCTCGTGGCCAACCAGGTCTCCAAGCGTCTCCACCGCCGACCCCGTCCCTCGATCACGCAGGTACCCGCGCAGCGACTGGCGCATCGCATCCCGACCTCGACGTCGTTCCCGAGCGGGCATTCCGCCAGCGCGATGGCTTTCGCCGCGGGCGCGTCGGCCGAATGGCCTGCGCTGTCCGTTCCGCTGCGGGCGCTCGCCGGACTCGTCGGATTCTCCCGCGTCGCGACGGGCGCGCACTATCCGGGCGATGTCGCCGCCGGCTTCGCTCTCGGTGAGGCGATCGCGTGGCTGACGGGGACGATGCCGCCGATGAGGACCGTCGCAGCGGCCGATGGCACATGCCAGTCCGCATGCCGCTCCGCGCCGCCGCGGCGCCACCGGGCGATCGCCCAGCCGAGCACGACGACGGCGGCGACCACCCGCAGCGCGGTCGGTCCGAGCACTGTCGACACTGTCGCCCACAGCGCCGTCCAGCCGGGGATAGCGTCCCCGGCGCGCCCCGCCGCCGCTGCGACCGAGTGATCGATCGCGATCACCGGCATCCACCCCGCCACGACACTCACGAGCGCCGCGATGAACACGGCGCCCGCGGACACGGCGGTCAGGCGAGCGACCAGAGCGTATCGGGAGGCCGTCAGACTCGCCGCTCCCCCGCGACCGCGGTGATCCGCACCCGGATCGACTTCATGAGCGGTTGATCGCTCTGCGTCGAGTAGTCGGCGGCGCCGATCAGCACGTTGAGCTCCGGCATGTACCCTGCCGCGCTCCCCCGTGGCAGGTTGTACCCGAGCGCGCGAAAGGCGTGGACCGACCGTTCGCTGCCATCGCGCGACGTCGCGACGATGTCGACGAGGTCACCCTCCTCCAGCCCGCGCTCGCGCATGTCCTTGCGGTTCATCAGCACCATCTCGCGGATGTTCCGGACGCCGCGATACCGGTCGTCGTTGGAGTAGATCGTCGTGTTCCACTGGTCGTGCGAGCGCATCGTCTGCAGGACGAGCACGTCGGAATCGGCGGGGATGACATCCGGAAGCGGCGCGTGCGAGAACTCCGCGCGCCCCGACGGCGTCCGGAAGTCACGCTCGCGCGCGGGCTGCGGAATGCGGAACCCATAGGGCCGACGGACGAGTTCGTTGAAGCCCTCGAACCCGGGCAGGACCTCCGCCATCACATTGCGGATGCGGTCGTAGTCGGCGACGTAACGGTCCCAGGGCGTGCGACTGTCCGGAAGCGTCGCCTTCGCCATCCCGGCGATGATCGCGGGCTCGCTGCGCAGGTGCGCAGAGGCGGGGCGACGTGTCCCGATCGAGAGCTGGACGGAGCTCATCGCGTCCTCCGTCGATACGCCCTGCACGCCCGAGACCTGCTCGTCGCGCTCGGTGCGTCCGAGACACGGCAGGATCAGCGCCTTCTCCCCGTGGACGAGGTGGCTGCGGTTGAGCTTCGTGCTCACCTGCACCGTGAGGGCGCACTGTCGCAGCCCTTCGGCGGTGAAGACCGGATCGGGGACGGCGCGCGCGAAATTGCCGCCCATGCCGACGAACACGCGCACGTCTCCGCGGTGCATCGCCGCGAGGGTGTGCACGGTGTCGAGACCTCGTCCGCGTGGCGAGTGGATGCCGCATACTTCGTCGAGGCGCGCGAGGAAGGCCTCGCTCGGGTTGTGGTCGATGCCGCACGTGCGATTGCCCTGCACATTGCTGTGCCCGCGCACGGGCGACGGGCCGGTCCCCGGCCGGCCGATGTTTCCGCGGAGCATCAGGAGATTCACGATCTCACGGACGGTGTCGACCCCGTGCTCGTGCTGGCTGACGCCGAGGCACCAGCTGATGACGGTGCGCGCGGCGCCGATGTAGACGTCGGCCGCTCCGCGGATCTGCTCCTCGCTGAGCCCGGACTGGGTGACGAGATCGCTCCACGGCGTGGCCTCGACGAGCGCACGGTACTCGTCGACACCGTGCGTGTAGGCATCGAGGAACTCCCGGTCGAGCACGGACGGGTCCGATGCGGCGGCCTCGAAGACGGACTTCGCCATCCCGCGGATGAGCGCAAGATCACCGCCGGGTCGCACCTGCAGGGTGCCGGTCGCGGTGTCCGTCGTCTTGAACCGCGCCATATCGAGGATCTCGTGCGGCACGATCGTGCGCGTCGCGCCCGCTTCGATGAGCGGATTGACGTGGATCACCTGCGCGCCGCGGTCGACCGCTTCGGCGAGACTCGTCAACATGCGGGGAGCGTTGGATGCCGCGTTCACCCCGAGCACGAAGAGGGCATCGCACTGTTCCCAGTCCTCGAGCGACGCCGTGCCCTTGCCCGTCGCGAGCGAGGCATTGAGAGCACGCCCGGAGGCCTCGTGGCACATGTTCGAGCAGTCCGGCAGATTGTTGGTGCCGAACTCGCGCGCCCACAGCTGGTAGAGGAACGTGGCCTCGTTGCTGAGTCGGCCGGACGTGTAGAACGATGCCTGGTCGGGGCTGTCGAGCGCCCGCAGCTCCGCGCCGACGAGGGCGTAGGCGTCCTCCCAGGAGATCGGCACGTAGCGGTCGGTGTCGGCGTCGTAGACCATCGGCTCGGTGAGCCGGCCTTGGTCTTCGAGGTCGAAGTCCGTCCACGACGCGAGCTCGGTGACCGTGTGCGCGGCGAAGAAGGCGCGGTCGACGCGCTTGCGCGTCATCTCCCACGTGACGTGCTTGATGCCGTTCTCGCAGATGTCGAGGGCGACGCCCTTGTCGTCGGGCCAGGCACATCCGGGGCAGTCGAATCCGCGGACCGGGTGGTTCATCGTGAACATGGCGCGGGTGCCGATGACCGGTTCCCTTGTGCGCAGGAGCACCTGCCCCACCGAGAGGGCCGCGCCCCAACCGGCGGCGGGGTGGTGGTAGGGCGAACTCGACCAGGGGCGGTCCGTCGCGGGGCCGAAGCCGCCCTGACGAGGCTTGTCGGGCATGAGGCCCAGCGCGGTGCGGCCCGAGTTCGCGGCATCCTGCCCGGTCATCGAAAGTTCCTTCCTGAAGGAGCCGTCGTCACTGCCGACGCGGCAGCGATGCGGGCGTCGAGGTCTTCCTGCGTCGAGCGCAGACGGTCTGCGCGCGCGTAGACGTTCATCGTGTCTCCCCGCAGGAACCCGACGAGAGTGATGCCCGCCCGCTCGGCGAGCTCGACGGCGAGCGAGGACGGCGCGGAGACCGCGGCGAGCACGGGGATTCCGGCCATCGCGGCCTTCTGCACGAGTTCGAAGCTCGCACGCCCCGACACCTGCAGCACCGTGCCGCGCAGCGGCACCCGGTCCGACAGCACCGCCCAGCCGATCACCTTGTCGACGGCGTTGTGGCGCCCGACGTCCTCCCGCACGACGAGGAGCTCGCCGCTCACCGCGTCGAAGAGCGCCGCGGCGTGGAGGCCCCCCGTCTGGGTGAAGGCGTCCTGCCGCTCGCGGAGGCGGTCGGGAAGCCGCACGAGGTCCTCGACCATGACGCGCACCTCATCGGATGCCACGTCATAGTGCGACACCGTTTCGACCGTCTCGATGCTCGCCTTGCCGCAGACACCGCACGAGCTCGTCGTATAGAACGCACGGGTCTGGGCGGGAGACGGCGCACGCACACCCGTTGCTAGCGCCACATCCAGCACGTTGTATGTGTTCTCAGCGCCACCTGTCCCGGGGCCGCCGCAGTGGATGGCTCCGGCGAACTCACCACCGTGGGCGATGATCCCCTCCGACACGAGGAACCCGGCTGCGAGCTCGACGTCGTGGCCCGGAGTGCGCATCGTGACAGCGAGCGGGGCACCGGCGATGCGGATCTCCAGCGGTTCCTCCACCGCGAGAGCGTCCGGACGGCGCCGGACGGGTCCTCGCACGTCGATCCGCAGCACCGGCTTGCGCGTCGTGATCCGCCCCATGCTCAGGGAGCGTACTGGAGTCCGGCGTGCGACGCGCCGCGCCCGACCGGCGACGCCAGATGACGAAAAGCCCGGACCACTGATCACTCAGTGTTTCCGGGCTTTTGCTTGCTGGGGTACCTGGACTCGAACCAAGAACAACTGAGAGCCGCCTGGCCGGGCAAAGCCCCGAATCGGTGGAGTTCCCCGTAATTTCAGGGATCTCATGGGGTCGAGTCTACCGCGGGCTACCGACAGCTACGCAGTGATTCGTGCTGATTCGCGCCGCTCGGGAGGGTTTCTGGTCACCAATCTGGTCACCGGTTCTCGATGTCATCGAGCCGTTGGACGGGCACGAACGCGGCGAGCGGTTTCGGATCTCTGGTGAGGTCGTACTCGCGCAGCAAGGCGATGTATCGGCGCTTGTCGATGTCCCAGTCGTACGTCTCTGCGATCGCCTCCGCGTCTTGCGCGGCGAGGAACACCAGGTCGGCGAGCAGGCGCGTCGTTCGCCCGTTCCCGTCGACGAAGCCGTGGATGCGGACGGTCTCGGCATGCACGGCGATGCCGAGTTCGCGTGCTGTCCAGTCGTCGGTGTGCTCCCACCGGTACCGGATGTTGTCGAGCGATCCGCGGAGCTCGACGGCGATGTGCTCGGGTTCGACGCCGATGTTGAGATCACGCGTTCGGTATCGGCCTGCCCACGTCCACAAGTCTCCGTAGAGCTTCTGATGCAGGTCACGGAGGAACGCGTCCGTGAGAATATCGGCGAGCACGAGTCGCCCGTCGGCGATGTCATCGAGCAACGCGATGCTGACCTCATCGTTGATCGCCTGCTCGGCCTCGTAGAGGTCGATCTTCTTCGGCTCATCGCCGAAGATTTCACGAGCCTGCGGGGTGAGGGCGTCTGCTTCTTCCGGGTCCAACGGCGTTTCGCCGTAGCCGGGCTCAACACCCCTCAAACGCGCTGCTTGCGCGCGGCGAGGAAGCGCTCGACCCGTTCAGAGCGACTGACACCGACCGGCACCGATCTGTTCTCCAACGCTGCCGACGCCCGCGTGGAACGCAGAGCGGCACGATGAAGCGCCTCACGAGTGACGTCCTTGCGCTTCATATGCTCACCTCCGGGAGAACAAGATCGACTTCATTCTATCGTGCCGACTCCCTCCTGGTGGGGCGCTGTGCACGCGCCGCCCCCGGCACTTCCCTGACCAGCAGTTGGGCGGAAACCGACGTGCTCCGCGAGAATTGATCGCGATGGCGCATCCCGACGTGATGTGCCCGAGCCGGGAGAAGGAAGATGGCATCCGAGAAGTTCGAGGCACCGGATCTTCAGAAGTTCATCGCCGCGCTGCGCCCTGACGCCGATCATCTGGACGACCTCTGGCGTCGTCCCGAGCCGCAACTCCTCCCAGTGCCGTCGGTGGTGCGGGGTTTCCGCATCCGTATCGATCTGCAGCGCACGAAGCCGCCGGTGTGGCGACGTATCGAGGTGCCCGGCGACATCCTCCTCCCGCGGTTGCACGAGGTGATCCAGGCGGCGATGGGATGGACCGACAATCACCTACACCGCTTCCGCACGAGCAATGGCCGGAACGCTCCCGAGTTCCTCACGCAGTTCGACCTCGATGAGGGCGACGAGGGGATGCTCGAAGACGAGGTGCGTCTCGATCAGGTCATCGCCGACGAGGGCGATCGCCTCTGGTACGACTACGACTTCGGCGATGGCTGGTCGCATATCCTGCGCGTCGAGAAGGTGCTCGACAGCCCACCTCCGGCACCGGTGTGCGTCGGCGGGAAGCTCGCCTGCCCGCCAGAGGACTGCGGCGGAGTCTGGGGTTACAGCGAACTCGCGGACTGGGTGCGCAGCGACTACGACGACGTCCTCCGTCCCGAGGTGTTCGAGAACGCTGAGCAAGGACGCGCGTGGTTGCCCGACGGCTGGCATCCCGATGTCTTTGACATCGATGAGACGAACGAGCTCATCACCGCCGCCACCGCGGAGCCGATCCCGGTCGTCGAGGAACTCGAGTCTCTGCTCGAACTGGCGCGAAACCGCGGCGCACGCGGCCTGCGCGACGCGCTCACGCATCCATCCGCATCCGGTGCCACTGATATCAGCACCGACGAGGGCCCCGATCTCACCGAGCCGTTCCGTGTGCTCCTCGACGTCGTCGGGGACGGCGTGGCGCTCACCAGCGCCGGGTATCTGAAGCCCGCCGCCGTCGAGCAGATCGCACACCGCACAGGCATCACCGAATGGTGGATCGGCAAGGCCAACCGCGAAGACCTCACCTGGCCCGTCTGGGAACTCCGCGCCACGGCACGAGCGCTGGGACTCGTGTCGGTGCGCAAGGGCCGCATCGCCCCGACTCAGGCCATCGCCAAACGCCGAGATGACCCGCGCGCGATCCTGCGGCACATCACCGGCCGGCTCCCGCTCGGAACAACCCCCGCCGAGCGGCACGCCGGATGGATGGCGCTCACCGTCGTCGCGAACGAGACACCCGCTGAACTGTGGGAAGCGAGCATCAGCGAACTCATGCTCGATCTCGGCTGGCGCGACCGCGAGGACCCCTACCGTGCCCCCTCACCTCAGAGTCCCACGCTCGACGCGCTCCACCTGCTCGCGGGGGCGATGCGGGTGCACTGGCGGCCCAGAGGCGTGAACACGGCTGTCGCAGCCGTCGCCCGGGCCGTCATACGGGGCTGACCGTCTGGTCACCAGATCAGGTGCCGCGAGGTCCGGCAGAAACCGTCACAGTTCCGCCCTACCTGTAGCCGATTCGGTCGGCTCAGACGGTGCGCCGGATGCCGTGCTCCAATTCCGTTCGACGGGGCTCCACAGGGCGTTGGCGTCGAGCCCGCCCAGGGCCGGGTCGACGAAGTCGTCAGCAAGATGCGCATCCTCGGCCACGTACTCCGTGGGCAAGGTTACGGTGCGCTGCTGCTTACGACCGTTGCCGATCTCGACGACGCTCAGCGCACCGTCGTTGCCGACGTGCTGCACTGTCCAGGTCTGCCGGTTGGCAACGCCGAGAGCGGACTGGTTGCGGCGAGTCTGGATCACGTCCCCGACACCTATTGGTAGGCCGTCGCTGCCGAACACCGTCCGCGCGTCATCGACCTCGCCGCGGTCGACCCGCTCGGCACGGATGCGTTCGTTCAGCGACCGGGCCTCGTCGTTTGTCGCAGCGGTGATCGTATCCGCTGGGTGCGTCGTCCTGGCAATGTTCTCCCGCACGTCGTGGTCGGTGTCGTGCAGGACGATCAGTCCACACTCGTTCAGTCGATCGAAGATCGCGACGGGGTTGCGGGCATGCCGCAGCTCGAGCGTGAGCGCCGCATAGGCGGGGTCGGTGAAGCGGTGCAGGCTCGTCATATCGACGACTGCTGGGGTGAGCTTGGCGGCGATGTCGAGAACGCCTCCGCGACCGACCGCGGAGAGTTGCGCCCGGTCTCCGACGAGGGCGACAGTCGCCCCGGCCTCGTCCGCGACGTGCAACAGGGCGAGGGCGGAGTCTTGGTCGAGCATCCCTGCCTCGTCGACGACGATCCGCTCACCTCGCGCGAGACGTGCCTCCTGCACCGGCCCCCGGTAGGTGCTTCCGGTTTCGGGATCGGCATCACCGGGCCGCAGGCGCGTCCACACGCCGTCGTTGTTCCACCGGAATCCATGCGCGTAGACGAGCGCAGCAACGGAGTCGCTCGGGATGCCGAGTTCCTGGGCAGAGACGTCGGCGGCCTTCTTCGTCGGCGTGACGACCCGCATCTCACGACCGTCCACGGCTGCGGCGGCTATGGCTGTCTTGAGCATCGTTGTCTTGCCCGACCCCGCGGCGCCTTCGACCACGACGAGCGGGTCGGGGGATGCGACGACGGCGGCCGCCCGCTCCTGGTCATCATCCAGGTCCGCCAGCACCGCAAGCTCGTGTAGGTCCGGGATGCGCTGGTTGGACTTCTCCGCGCGTGCGGTGAGCAGGTCGCGCAGCTCCGTCTCGGCAGCGACGACGCGCAACGACGTCAGATGCGCGACGTGCTCCGGCTTCGGCGCACCGGGTGGGAAAACGGAGAGGCAATCCGATGCTGCGAGCTGCGTCGCCAGTTGTACGAACTCTCGCAGCTCCTCGGGTGTGGCTTGCACGCCGTGCTCGGTGGTGATGCGGGTGACGTGCTCGCGCAGCGTATGCGCCGTCCACGCCGATGCGCCAGCCGCCGCACGGTCAAGTGCACGAGATGCGACTTCCTCGATGCGCAGCTCGTCGAGCGCAACCGGTGCAGGCCTGTGCGCCCGTGGTTCATCCGGGCTGTAGCCTGCGTCTTCAAGCTCCGCACGCCAACCGGCCTCGCTGCCGAGCACCGTCGGTTTCTTCCCTGGGCGTTCGTGCTCCCACGCCTTCGCTTTCAGCCGCGCCCGCACGACCGGCCCGGGTTCCTCGCCGGGATGCGCAGCTTCCCATTCGGCCTCGAAGGCGGCGAGGTTGCGTTCGACCTGCGCACCGCGCTTCGACAGGGCCGCGTTGAACGGCTCCAGCTCTGCCACCTCTCCCGTCACCGGGTCGAGCGTGAGCCCGAGCTTGTCGAGCACCGCCGCAAGCCGCGGGTGCGCAGCGATGATCGCGGTGCCGAGAGCGCGGACAGCGCCCTGCTGCTTGAACAGTGCTGCGGTGTCCAGACCGCGCCACTTTCCCGCGGCGTAGACGCGAGTGCCGATCTGGAAGTGGATGTGCCGATGCGGGTCACCCGCTCGGCTGGTCTTGTGCGTGACGGCGATGGTCTGGAGCCGCTGCACCGGCACGACTTCTCGTGCGTGCCGAGGCCCGATTCGGGTGACCGAGTGCTGGGCGAGCCAGCGTCGGATCTCCTCCGCCGCATCCTGTTGCGCGGCGTCGAGAGCGTCGGAGACCTCCGGATGCAGGGCGGCGGCGATGGAGAGAGACTTCGGGGCGTTGATCACCATCTCCGCGAACCGCGGCGAACCCCGCATGCCCTCGCCCGCGCCGCGCGGGGTTCCCATCGAGGTGCCGCTGATCGGGTCCGTCCAGTCGACCCATGCGGCGTACTGCTCCGGGTTGAGCGTGCGCCCCTCGATGACCTCGCCCGCGACGTCGGTGACGGTGAACCCCGGGAGCGCGGTGCCGCCCTCCAGGTAGTACTCGTCGGCGGTGGATCTGTCGGACTCCAGGTACCGGCGCGCAGCCGTGCCGGTACCGCGGAACAGGATCACGCCGCCTTTCACCCCGGGCCTCCTCACGAGTCGTCTCATGAGGGAGGTGCGCACGCCCCACCCGCGGTGGCATACGTCCATGAATGAATCTGAGGAGATACGCGTGGTGCGACCGTCTGGGCAGGGGCGCAGATGAAAGGGCGAGACGATCGGGGCAGAGTGGCGACGGTCGTTCCGGGAGCGCCGCCCATGGTCGCGGCGCGCTGGTGACGCGCGGGCGTCGTTGAGCCGAACGATGCAGCCGAGCGGCTCTATGACGACCTCAGGGGCTCATCTGTTTGCGGACGCGAACCGGACAGCGCGAGGCGGTCGTTCGCAACGTCACGAGGTGCGGAGGCGACCGCTTCAGGCTACGGTTCGACGGTCCCGGCAATTTTCCGGGGCCGTCAGTGAAGGGCGTGCGACGCCGACCAACACGTTTATCCGCGTCGTCCACGGTGCCGTCAAATTGACGGAGCCGTCCGGCTTCCCAAAGTATGGATGGCCGAGTCCTCGTGCGGTGGTGGCAAGTTGACACCGCCTGCAATCCCGGGGCTCGGTCTTCGTGGTGGTGCAAGACTTGCGCCACCACGGTGGTTGAGATTCCACACCGCCGCCGCACGCTCATGGACTTGTGGTGCAGGTACGTTACCTCTCCTCCCGCACAGGTGCAAGGCTTCGGTGAGAAGGTACGCCGCGCCTCCCGCGCGATCGGCGAGCCTCATGACTCACGTCCCAAGGATCGTGTCGAGGATGTCGGCGGTGACGACATCAACTTGCTCGGCCGTGATGACGTAGCTGTTGCGTGTGACCATCTCGTTCGCATGCCCGAGCAGCCGTGACGCGATCGTGAGCCCCGCCGCGCGCTCCACGAGAGTCGCGGTGGTGCGCCGGTAGATGTGCGTCGAGTACTCATCCACGTTAACACCGAGACGCACGAGCTCATCACGGTTGTCGTCGATGAACGAGCGCAGTAGACGCTCGTAGTTCGACACGCTCATCGGCTTGCCGGTCTTCGTCGGGAACAGCAACGCCTCCAGCCTCTTCTCCGCGAGTGCGAGCCGGCGCCGCACTGCGTCGGCCGCAAGAGCGGGGAGCGCGACGCGACGACGTTGACGGGTACGCTTCGGGGCGTTCTTCCGCTGAATGCCCTGCGCCTTGTTCTGGATCACGGTGCCGTCGATCAGGATCGTCGGCGGGGCGGTGGTCATGTCCACGTCGCAGCGGCGCAGGCCGATGCACTCCCCCACGCGAGCGGAGGTGCCGAGCATGATGTCCATGCCGTCCACGAGCGCCCGCCAGTTCGGGCGCGGTCCCATGCCCTCCTTCTCCCGCCACCGGGTCATGAGGTCGCGGATCGCCTCGATCTGCTGCGGAGTGAGCATCGCGGTCTTCTTCTCCGGTGTCGGCATCCGCGTGACGTCGCGCACCGGGTTCGTCGGAATCGCGTCGTCGCGCACGGCGAACCCGCAGATGAGCGACAGCACCGAGCGCGCCTTCCGCGCCGACGACACGCCCCGGTCGGCGAGGAGATTCTGGATGATCCGGTCGCAGCGGCCGACCGTGAGCGCCTCCAGCGTGACGCCCCCACAGACGGGGACGAGCGTGAGACGGACGGTGGTCTCGTAGTTCTCATACGTTGACCACGACAGCGTGCCGTTCTCGGCGCGCACCTTCACCGTCGGCAGCCACGCCTCCGCCGCCTCCGCGATGGTCGATCCGGAGGTGACGATGGATTTCGTATGCGTGGTCAACGTCTTCGCGCGCGAAAGCAGTTCCTTGCGGGCGTCAGCCTCGGTAGCGCCCTCGGCACGGAGCTGCACCAGTTCGCCGGAGTCGTCGCGCATCCGGGCGCGTGCCCGCCACTTGCCGCTCGCGAGCTGGGTCACCTGCACCTGGCCGACCTCGCCCGCAGCGATCTTCGGCCTAGCCATGACGCTGCTCCCGCGCCCAGGCGAGCACGTCGTCGCGGTCGTACTTGACGTGCCGGCCGAGCTTCGGCCACGGCGGCCCAGACCTCGTGAGGCGCCAGCCTTCGAGCGTGCGCTCGGGCACGCCCAGCAGCACGGCCACCTCAGCCTGGGTCAGGAACGCGGGCTCGACCTCGATGCGTGCATGAGCTTCCATGCCTGACAGGTGCGGAGCGCGTACCCACGCGAACGAGCGGGGGCGAGTGCGTACCTCATCAGCAGAGACGACCACGAAACGCGCCCCGTGGGGGTTTCTGGTCACCAATCTGGTCACTGGACGCCAGATCGGGCCATTAGACGGAGTGAGGAGGGAGCCGGACTTCCTAGAGAACTCTAGCGATTCGTTGCTGGGGTACCTGGACTCGAACCAAGAACAACTGAACCAGAATCAGCCGTGTTGCCAATTACACCATACCCCAAGGGGTTCCGACCGAAGTCGTACCGAGGGTCTAGCTTAGCCCACGACCAGCGAGCACGCCAAAACGGCCGGCCCCTCCTCTTGTCCGGGCGGGCTCGCGTCCTCCACACTGTGCTCATGTCGCTGACGCGCCCTCTCGTCCTCGGTATGCTCGCCCTCGCCGCCGTGCTGTGCGCGGGTTGTTCGGCCGGCGCTGATGCACCGGCCGACTCCGCGGCGTCCGCTCCGCCGGCTGCCGCATCGCCAGCCGCGGGAGACTCCGGCGCTGCGGGGGGCGGCTCCTACGGATGTACCGACGCGATGATCGCCTACATGGACGCCAACGGGTACAGCGATCCGACGCCGCACGACTCGTCCGAGTTCACTCTTCCCGAGGCATCCACGCCGTCGATCCTCCCCACCTGCTACGTCGACGACGAGTTCGGCAGCGCGCATCGCCGGGGAGCGATGTTCACCGGCGACACGGACGCCGCACTGACCGCGGTCGGCGCCGCCTTGACGGCCGCGGGCTATCGGCAGAGCACCGGCTACGGCACGTCGATCTGGTGGCTCGACGGCGCGGACCCGAGTTCGGCACGCTACGCCGTCGGGGCCGGTCCGCAGACCGTCGACGGTCAGACCGTGATCTGGATGACCTGGGCCGAGTGACGCCGGCATAGGGGCTCTCAGCCGACGCATACCCCGTTCGCGGCACGCGCATCGCCCACCGTCCTAGCGTCACGGCGTGACGATCGCCCGTGTCTCCCCCGCGAACCTCACGTCGCGCGTCGCCGCGCACATCCCGACGTCGACTCGCCGCCGCCGGGTGTGGAACATCGGCGTCGTCGTCCTCGCGCTCGGTGCGCTCGCACTGACCGCCTGGGGCGTCGGGGGGTCGATGTCCGATTACTACGCGTCGATCGCGCTGTCGATGAGCGGGAGCTTGTCCAACTTCTTCTTCGGCGCGCTCGACCCCGCCGGCACGGTGACGCTGGACAAGATCCCGGGCTCGTTCTGGATCCCGGCGCTGTTCGTGAGGGCGCTCGGCTTCTCGCCCTGGGCGGTCATCGTGCCGAACGCGCTCGCCGCGACGGCATCCGTCGTGATCACCGCCGTCACGGCGCGCCGTTGGGCCGGCTCCGTCGCGGGTCTCGTCGCCGGCGGGGTCGTCGCCACCACGCCGATCCTCGTGGCGGTCGCGCGGTCGAATCAGCCCGAGACGTTCTTCGTCCTCTGCCTCGCGCTCACCGCGTGGGCGGCGACGAGAGCGCTCGAGCGGCGCAGCCTCGGGTGGCTCGTGCTGGCCGGCGTGTTCATCGCGGCCGCGTTCCAGACGTACATGCTCGAGGCGTGGGCGGTCTGGCCGGCACTCTCCGTCGCCTACCTCTGCACGCGGCAGAGCTGGTCGCGCCGAGTCGGTCACCTCGCCATCGCCGGTGTCACAAGCATCGCGCTCTCGCTCACATGGGTCGTGGCCGTCTCCCTCGTCCCGGCTTCCGGCCGTCCGTACATCGGCAGCACGCTCACCAACGGCCCGTGGGAGATGGTGTTCGGCTACAACGGTCTCGGGCGGTTCGGCTCGTCGACGGCGGATGCCTCGGCCTACCGCTCGTTCACACCCCCCTTCTCCGGCGAGCCGTCGGTCCTGCGGCTCCTCAATGAGAACCTGGCTGCACAGATCGGGTGGATGCTCCCGGTCGCGATCACCGCCGCCGTCATCCTGTTCGTCCTGCGCTTCGATCGCGCGCTCACGCTCTTCGGTACCGTGTGGTTCGCGACGTTCGCCGCCATGTTCTCCGCCGTGGCAGGGATGCACCAGTTCTACACGGCTTCGCTCGCCGTTCCGGTGGCCCTGCTCGTCGGAGCGGCCTTCGCGATCGCACGACGTCGACACGCCCTCTGGGCGCAACTCGCCCTCATCGGGATCGCCGCCGTGACGGCCATCGGCATCGGGTTCGTCGGCAACGGCGGAGCCGCGTTCCTCGCGCCGGTCGCCGTCGTGCAGCTCGTCGTCGCGGCCGTCGCCGGTGCGCTCGCCATCTGGGAGTGGCGCCGCGGAGTGCGGATGCCGATCGCCGCAGTCGTCGCCGCGGTCGCGCTCGTCGTGAGCCCGGCGGCGCTGGCGGTGGTGACGATTTTTACACCCAACTCCACCAACCCCGTCGCCGGCGGCATCTCGGCGATGAGCGGCGGCGGGTTCGGTTCGGGCGCACTCACGCGCGGCGGAAGCGCGGCGGCGAACGGCAGCCCGGGCGCAGCACCCGGTGCCGGCCCCTCGCGTGGCTCCGGTGGTCCAGCTCTGGACGGTGACGGAGCGGCTGGGCAACGCGGAAAGGCATCCCGGGACGGCGGCGGAGCGTCAGGCACACAGTCGGCGCCGACCGATACACAGACAGTCGCCTGGCTCACCGCGCACGTCGACGGTGGTCGGTACCTCGCCGCCGTCTTCGGCGCCCAGGCGGCGGCGAGGCTCATCATCGCATCGGACGGCGGCTCATTCCTTCCTGTCGGAGGGTTCAACGGCGGCGACCCCGTGCCGACGCTCGACGCCTTCCAGAGGATGGTCGCCGACGGCGACGTGACGTATGTCGTGACGTCGAGCGGAGACGGTCGCGGAGCGGGCACCGCCTTCGGCGCGGGGAACGGCAACGCCGCACCCACGGATCCCACGACGGGCTCGACGACCAGCGCTCAGATCCGATCGTGGGTTCTGCAGAACTGCACCGCGGTCACGGATGCCCCGGTGAGCGACCTGTACGACTGCGCCGGCTGAGTCAGCCGATCTTCTCGACGAGCGCGCCGAGCCGGCGGACCGACTCGCCCTTACCGAGGAGCTCCATCGACTCGAAGAGCGGCGGCGACACCCGACGACCGCTCACGGCGACGCGCAGGGGTCCATACGCGACGCGGGGTTTGAGGCCCAAACCGTCGATGAGGGCACCACTGAGGGCTTCCTGCACGGCCGCAGCCGTAAAGCCGTGCTCCGGCACGAGTTCGAGGGCGCCCACGGACGCCACGAGGACCTCGCCCGCGTTCGCGGGAAGACCCGCGACGGCGTCGTCGTCGTAGGAGACCTCGTCCCGGAACAGGAAGCCGAGGAGCCCCGGCGCGTCGCCGAGCAGCTGCATACGCTCCTGCACGAGGGGGGCGGCGGCATCCAGTGTCGCCTGCTGCTGCGCCGTCGGTGGATTCTCGACGACACCGGCTCCGGCGAGATAGGGAACGAGCCGCGCCGCGAAGTCCTCCGGCGCGAGAAGGCGGATGTGGTCGCCGTTGATGGACTCGGCCTTCTTCTGGTCGAAGCGGGCAGGGTTCGGGTTGACGTCGGCGATGTCGAAGGCGGCGACGAGCTCGTCGCGCGTGAACACATCGCGGTCGGCGGCGATCGACCAGCCGAGGAGCGAGAGGTAGTTCACCAGACCCTCGTGGATGAAGCCCTTCTCGCGCAGAAGGAACAGATCCGCCTGCGGATCGCGCTTGGAGAGCTTCTTGGTGCCGGTCTCCCCCAGCACGAGGGGCATGTGACCGAATCGCGGCACGAAGTCGGTCACGCCCGCGTCATTGAGGGCCGCATACAGTGCGAGCTGACGCGCCGTCGACGGCATGAGGTCCTCGCCGCGGATGACGTGGGTGATGCCCATCAACGCGTCGTCCACCGGGTTCGTGAAGGTGTAGAGAGCCTGCCCGCCCGCGCGCACGACGACGAAGTCGGGGAACGATCCGGCGGGGAAGGTCACCTCGCCGCGGATGAGGTCGACATAGGTGACGTCGTGGTCGGGCACGCGCAGCCGGTAGGCGGGCTCGCGTCCCTCCGCGCGGAAGGCCGCTCTCTGCTCGTCGCTGAGATCGCGGTCGAAATTGTCGTAGCCGAGCTGCTTGGCGCGACCGGCGGCCTCGTTGCGCGCGTCGATCTCGTCCGCGGTCGAATACGACTCGTAGACCGCGCCCGAGGCGATGAGCTTCTCCAGTACCCCGGCGTAGATCTCGCCGCGCTCAGACTGACGGTACGGGGCGTGCGGGCCGCCCTTCTCGACGCCCTCGTCCCAGTCGATCTCGAGCCAGGTGAGCGCGTCGACGAGCTGGCGGTAGCTCTCCTCGCTGTCGCGCGCGGCGTCAGTGTCTTCGACGCGGAAGATCAGCTTGCCCCCCGTGTGGCGCGCATACGCCCAGTTGTAGAGGGCGGTGCGGACCATGCCGACGTGCGGAAGACCCGTCGGCGACGGGCAGAACCGAACGCGGACGTCGGCTCCGGTGGCGGTGGTGGTACGGGGATCGATCGCGGCAGACATCCCCCCCAGTCTAGGCGCCACCGGTGCGCGCGCCCGCGGCGGGAAGCACGTCGCGCAGCGCCGTCAGCGCGGCGGCGAGCGACGGCACCCGTTCCGACCCCTGCGCCGTGATGACGTGCAGACGTCGGGCCTCGGCGAGCGGCAGCGGGGCCGTCGCGATGCCGGGCAGCATCGGAAAGGAATCGAGTGCCATGCGCGGGAGGGTGGCGACGCCGATGCCCTGAGCGACGAGTCCCTCGACCGCGACGTAGTTGTCGGTTTCGAAGCCGATGCGCGGGGCGAAACCCGCCCTTTCGCAGAGTTCGAGGAGATGCCCCCGGCAGCGCGGGCATCCGGCGATCCACGTTTCGTCGGACAGATCCGCGACGCCCCGGACGGGCGCATGTGCGGCGGGGAGGACGAGCATGAGGTCGTCGCGACCCGCGCTGCGTACCGAGAGCCCGCGGGCGCTGTGGCGATGCGGATCGTCGCGGTCACCCGGATAGCTGAACGTCAGGGCGATATCGGCGCGGTCTTCGCGGATGGCCTGGACGGCTTCCGGTGGCTCGGCCTCGAGGTAGGTGACGGCGATGCCGGGATGGGAGATCGCGAGCGCCGCGAGGAGGCGCGGGACGAGAACGGGCGACGCCGACGGGAATGCGACCAGCCGCACGAGGCCCGTGCGCAGACCGCGCAGCTGCGCGAGCTCCTCCGCGGCCGCCTCGACCGCCAATGCGACGGTGGGCGCGTGACGCGCGAGCACTCGCCCGGCCTCGGTGAGACGCACCCCGCGCCCCACCCGCTCGACCACGGCGATCTCGAGCCGGGCTTCGAGGCGGCGCAGGTGCTGGCTGATCGCCGGCTGGCTGTATCCGAGCGCGGCCGCGGCGCCGGTGATCGATCCGGTATCCGCGATCGCCCGCACGATCCGCAGGCTCTGCACATCGAGATCGGCGGCCGCATCCGTCATTGACACATCATCTCACGTCATGCATGTCATCGGAATGATGCCGTAGATGTATGTGAGGGGAGTCGGGAGGCTGGATGACATGACGACAGCGACCCGCAGCGCGCTCGACGAACTGCGTGCACAGTTCTCCAACACGAACGGGTACCTCGCCGCGTGCACCGCGGGACTCGTGACGGCCGGCACGCGCGACGCGATGACGGCGGAGTACGCGCGACGGCCGGACATCGCGGAGTACTGTCGCGCGGTCGAGGCCTCCCGCGGGCACCTCGCCGCTCTCGTCGGTGTCTCACCCGATCGGGTCGCCATCGGGTCGCAGACGTCGGTGCAGGGCTCCCTTCTCGCCGCCGGGGTCGACCCGGGGGCGGAGGTGCTCGTCCCCGAAGACGAGTTCTCGTCGCTCGTGCTGCCTTTCGTGCATGCCGGCCGTGGCATCCGCGTGCGCACCGCTCCCCTCGCACAGCTCGCCGAGGCGATCTCGCCCGAAACCGCCCTCGTGGCGTTCTCGCTCGTGCAGTCGGCTTCCGGCGAGGTCGCCGATATCGACGCGATCGTCGGGGCCGCGGCTCGCGTCGGCGCTCGAACGGTATGCGACGCGACACAGGCGGTGGGCTGGATGCCGGTCGATGCAACGCGCGTCGACGCCCTGGTGTGCCATGCGTACAAGTGGCTATGCTGCCCGCGCGGTGTCTCCTTCCTGGTTCTGTCCGCAGAGTACGCGCGGGCGCTGACCCCCGTGCACGCCGGGTGGTATGCGGGAGATGATCCATGGTCCTCGTGCTACGGCGGAGACGCGGAACTCGCCCGGTGCGCACGCAGATTCGACGTCTCGCCGGTCTGGCAGGCGTTCGTCGGCGCGGAGCCTGCGCTCGCGGCCTTCGCCGCGGCACCCATGGCCGATGTGTTCGCGCACGTGACGGCTCTCGCGGCGGACTTCCGTTCGCGGCTGGGCCTCGTCGAACCGGAGCGGCCGAGTGCGATCGTGACGTGGCCGGATGCCGCAGGCGACGCGCTTGCGGCACTCACCGCGGCGGGGATCGTCGCCTCCGGGCGCGTGGGCAAGGCCCGCGTCGCGTTCCACGCATTCAACGATCGGGGCGACGTCGACCGAGCGGCTCGAACGCTCGGGCGCTGAAACGCGTCGATCGAAACGCAGATCTAGACGCCGTGCTCCCGGGCGACGGGCGCAGTGCGGCGCGCGTACGGCGACAGCACCGTGACGGCGACGACCACGACGAGGGCGACGAGGGCCAGCCCGCCGTAGCCGATCCCGGAGAGGACGACACCCGCGAGCACGGCGCCGACGGCGGCGCTGAAGGTCATGATCGTGTCGCTGAGCCCCTGACGGCGAGGGCGCAGGGCGGTCGGAGAGCTCTCCGTCAGCAGCGCAGCTCCTGCGACCGTCGCCGCACTCCACCCCGCGCCGAGAAGGAAGAGAGCCGCGAGGACCGCCCACTGCGAGTCGGGCGCGATCGCGGCGAGCAGAAGGGCCGCGGCGAGCAGCGTCTGCCCGACCAGGATGGTGGCGATCCGGCCCGCCCTGTCGGCCAGGAGTCCGAACAACGGCGACAAGCCGTACATGCCGAAGACGTGGAGCGCGATCGTCGTGCCGACGACCAGGGTCACGTGAGCGGGCGCAAGGTGCGCCAGATGCACCGGGGTCATCGCCATGACGGAGGCCATGACCACATGCGAGCCGGCGACAGCGAAGATCGCGTAGCGCGCGGCGACCGGACGGTCGGACTCCACGATGTGCTCGCGACGCGCCTCGCCGGTGAGCGCCAGTCGCTGCGCGACGAGGAGAGGGTCGGGGCGGAGCGCGGCGACGTACAGCGCGAACGCGGCGACCTGAGAGACGATTGAGAACGCGTATGCGCCGGTGAGCGGCGGCATGCCGATGAAGGCCCCGAACGCCTCGCCGGGCGTGAGCAGCAGCGGACCCGCGACCGCTCCGATCGTCGTCGCCCACACCACGACGCCGAGATCCCGCGCGCGACGCGACGAGTCCGCGAGGTCGGTCGCGGCGAATCGGGACTGCAGATTGCCGGCGTTGCCGGCACCGATCAGAATGACGCCGACCAGCAGCAGCGGAAACAGCCGCTGCGCCGCCGCCGTGATCACGACGGCGATGCCGACGAGGGCGAACAGGTTGCCGAGAGTCAGGGCGACACGTCGCCCTCGTCGAGCGGCGAGTCGAGCCAGCGGGATCGCGCAGAAGGCGGCGCCGAGGGTGACGGATGCCGTGGCGAGGCCCGACAGTGATTCCTGTCCGGAGAGGTCGGCCGCCAGGAGCGCACCCAGCGAGACCGTCGCGCCGAAGGCGATTCCCCCGAGAACCTGACCGGCCGCCAGCACACCGACGGTCCGACGTTGGATCGCGGCGATCTGCGTCGAAGTAGGATCCGTCACGCGTCGCGGACGGGGTTGCGGAGCGTCCCGAGTCCTGTGATCTCGACCTCGACGACATCACCCGCAACGAACGGGCCGACGCCGGCGGGCGTGCCGGCGAGGATGACGTCGCCCGGCAGCAGAGTGAACGCGTGCGACGCGTAGGAGATGAACTCGGCGACCGAGTGCACCATCTCCCCCAGCGAGCCGTCCTGACGCACCTCCCCGTTCACACGCGTCGTGATGCGCACGTCGGGTCCGGGCGTGAACTCGGTCTCGATCGCGGGTCCGAGCGGGCAGAAGGTGTCGAATCCCTTGGCACGCGCCCACTGCCCGTCTGTCTTCTGCAGGTCGCGCGCCGTCACGTCGTTGCCGATCGTGTAGCCGAAGACGTAGTCCAGAGCATCCTCGACCGAGACGTTCTTCGCGACCCGACCGATCACGGCGGCGAGCTCGCCCTCGTAATCGGTGCGCTGCGACTGCGTCGGCCGCACGATCACGTCGCCCGGACCGATCACCGACGTGTTCGGCTTCAGGAACATCATGGGCTCCGCCGGCACCTCGTTGCCCAGTTCTGCCGCGTGATCGCGGTAGTTGCGCGCGATGCCGATGACCTTCGAGCGCGGGATCACGGGCGCCAGCAGAGCGACGTCTGCCAGCGAGACGCGCTCTCCCGTCGTGTCGAATCCCGCGAACAGCGGGTCGCCGGCAAGCACGACGAGGTCGGTGCCGTCGACGATGCCGAAGCGGATGGCGTCCTGGTGGCTGAAGCGGGCGACGCGCACGTCAGGCGTCCAGGCGCAGCAGCCAGTCGTGCGTGTCCTCGCGGCGACCGTACTGGATGTCGGTGAGCTCCTCGCGCAGTGACAGCGCGAGCTCGCCGAGCGGCTGCTCGTCGATGAAGTCCTTGCCTTTGAGCACGCCGATCGGAGCAACCACTGCCGCCGTGCCGCAGGCGAAGACCTCGACGATGTCGCCGGAGGCGACGCCCTCGCGCCACTCGTCGATCGAGACGGCGCGCCCCTCGACCCTGTGGCCGCGGTCGGCCGCGAGCTGGAGGATCGAGTCGCGAGTGATGCCCTCGAGGATCGAGTCGGACTGCGGCGTGACGATCGTCCCGTCCTTGTAGACGAAGACGACGTTCATGCCGCCGAGCTCCTCGACGTTGCGTTCCTGGTCGAGGAAGACGACCTGGTCGCAGCCCTCTTCGTACGCTTCGGCCTGCGGCAGAAGGCTCGCCGCGTAGTTGCCGCCGGTCTTCGCCGCTCCCGTGCCGCCCTTACCCGCGCGTGCGTAGTCCTCGCTCAGCCAGATCGACACGGGCTTCGCGCCGCCCTTGAAGTAGGCGCCGACCGGGGACGCGATGACGTAGTAGCCGACCTTGTTCGCCGGGCGCACACCGAGGAAGGCCTCCTTGGCGATCATGAAGGGGCGCAGGTACAGGCTCTGGTCCGCACCCGACGGCACCCACGCCCCGTCCACAGCGATGAGCTCGCGCAGCGACTGGATGAAGTACTCTACCGGCAGCTCCGGCAGCGCGAGGCGGCGGGCGCTGCGCTGCAGACGCTTCCCGTTCGCGTCGGGACGGAAGGTGTGGATGGAGCCGTCCGCATGGCGGTATGCCTTGATGCCCTCGAAGATCTCCTGCCCGTAGTGCAGAACGGATGCCGCGGGGTCGAGCGACAGCGGACCGTACGGCTGCACGCGAGGGCGATGCCACCCGCCACGGACCGACCAGCACACGTCGATCATGTGATCGGTGAAGGCGGTGCCGAACTGCGGATCGGCCAGCATCTCGGCGCGCTCGGCATCGCTCTTCGCGTTGAGGTTCTTCGAGACGGCGAACTCGAGGGGGGCGAGTCCGGCATCGGGGTCGTAGGTGAGGGTCATGATCATCCCTGTTTCGTGCGGTGGCGGATCCAGGCTACGCCTGCAGAGCCGCGACGATGGCGTCGCCGACCTGAGCGGTCGTGCGGGTGGACGCACCCCGTGCGGCGATGTCGTCCTCGACGGCGCGGGTGACGCGCTGAGCTTCGCCCGAGAGCCCGAGGTGATCGAGCAGGAGGGCGACGGACAGGATCGCGGCCGTGGGGTCGGCCTTCTGGGTCCCTGCGATGTCGGGCGCCGAGCCGTGCACGGGCTCGAACATCGAGGGGAACGTGCCGTCGGGATTGATGTTCCCCGAGGCGGCGAGACCGATGCCTCCGGTGACGGCGCCGGCCAAGTCGGTGAGGATGTCGCCGAAGAGGTTGTCGGTGACGATCACATCGAAGCGACCCGGGTTCGTGACCAGGAAGATGGTGGCCGCATCGACGTGGAGGTAGTCTACGACGACTTCGGGGTGCTCGGATGCCACAGCATCCACGATCCGCTTCCACATGCCGCCGGCGTGGACGAGGACGTTCGTCTTGTGCACGAGCGTCAGCTTCTTCCGACGCTTCTCGGCGGCGGCGAACGCGTAGCGCACGACGCGTTCGATGCCGTACGCCGTATTGACGCTCGTCTCGTTGGCGACCTCGTGCGGCGTACCGGTGCGGATCGATCCGCCGTTGCCGACGTAGGGCCCCTCGGTGCCCTCGCGCACCACGACGAAGTCGATCTCACCCGGCGCCGCGAGGGGGCCCGGCGCGCCCGGATAGAGCTTCGAGGGACGCAGGTTCACGTAGTGGTCGAGCGCGAAGCGGAGCTTCAGCAGGAGGCCCCGCTCGATGTTGGCATTCTTGAGACGCTCATCACCGGGGACTCCGCCGACGGCGCCGAGCAGGATGGCGTCATGGCCCGCGATCGCCGCGAGGTCGCCGTCGGTGAGCGTATCGCCGGTCTCGAGGTATCGCGCCGCTCCGAGCGAGAACCGGGTCTTCTCGAAGGCGACGTCGGAGCCCGCTGTCACCGCATCGAGGACCTTCTCGGCTTCAGCGACGACTTCGGGCCCGATGCCGTCACCGGGGATCAGTGCCAATCTGATGACGCGCGACATCGCTCTCCTCGCTGGTATGGGGTCTCGTACTCAGCGTAGCGGCCGCGATCACAGCCGCTGCGACGACGAGGCCCGCGCCCACGAGAGAGGTCACGACGACTCCGGAGTCGAAGGCGTGCGCCGCGGCGAGGCGCACCTGGTCGCCGAGCGCTCCCCCGAGCTGCTCGGCCACCGCCATGGCGCCCGCGAGAGTCTCGCGCGCGGCATCGGCGGCGCTCCCGGTGACCTCCGGGGGCAGCGTCATGCCGGTGCGGAAGAGGGAGGTCAGGATGCCGCCGAGGACGGCGGTGCCGAGGACCGCGCCCAGCTCGTACGCCGTCTCCGACACGGCGCTCGCGGCCCCGGCCTTCTCCGGCGGTGCGCTCGAGAGGATGAGATCGTTCGAGACCGTCTCGGCGGCACCGATGCCGAGACCGAGGAGCACGAAGGCGGCGACGAGAAGTCCGAGGTCGGCATCGGTCGCCGACAGCGCCACGAGCACGTACCCGGCAACGGAGAACGCGAGCGCCGCCGGCACGACGACGCGGGCATTCACGCGCGACGCGATCGGCACGACGACGAGCCCGGAGACGATCATCGCGACCATGCCGGGAACGAGCGCGAACCCGGCCTGCATCGGCGAGAGTCCGACGATCAGCTGCAGGTGCTGAGCGACGAAGAACAGGAATCCGACGAGCGCGACGACGCTCAGCAGGTTGACGAGCAGCGCGCCCGTGAACGTGCCCCGGGCGAACAGGCGCATGTCGAGCATCGGCACCTCCATCCGCAGCTGCCGACGTACGAACAGCGCGCCGAAGACGAGGCCGACGAGAACGAGCGCCGGGATCGTGAGGTCGAAGCCGTGCACCGCGGCCTCCTTGATCGCGAAGACGATCGGCACCATCGTCGCCATCGAGAAGACGATCGAGATCGGATCGATGCGGCCCGGGCGCGGGTCTCGGCTCTCCGGCACGAGGAGCGGGGCGAACACCAGGAGAGGGAGAAGCACGGGTACCGCCAGCAGGAACACCGAGCCCCACGCGAAGTGCTCGAGGAGAATGCCGCCGACGATGGGCCCCGCGGCTGCACCCGCCGAGAACATCGCCGCCCACACGGCGATGGCGAAGCGCCTCTGCTCGCGATCGGTGAAGATCGAACGCAGCAGCGACAGCGTCGACGGCATGAGCATCGCACCGAACACGCCCATTCCCGCGCGGGCGGCGATCAGCCAGCCGGCGCTCGGGGCGAAGGCCGCGAGGGCGGAGATCGCGGCGAATCCGATCGCACCGATCAGGAGCATGCGGCGGCGGCCGAAGCGGTCGCCGAGAGTCCCCATGGTCACGAGGAGACCGGCGAGCACGAGCGGGTACGCGTCGATGATCCACAGCTGCTGTGCGCTGGTCGGCCCGAGGTCGCGCGCGATGTCGGGCAGCGCGAAGCTCAGAACCGTGTTGTCGACCGAGACGAGCAGCACGGGGAGCATGAGCACGATGAGCGCCGCCCACCCACGCCAGCCCACCCGTCGACCCTGCGCGTCGGCGATCCGAAGTTCTTCCGTCAATGTCATTTCTACACCGTCCAGCCGGTATAGTAACAGACATGGCCCGACCTCCGCACGCCCGAGAGAGCGTCCTCGACGCCTTCGAACGCCTTCTGATCGACGAGGGTGGACGCGCAGCGACCATGGATGCCGCCGCCCGTGTCGCGGGCGTCTCCAAGGGCGGCCTGCTCTACCACTACGCGACGAAGGACGCGCTCGAAAGCGCGCTCCTCGACCGCCTCGACGCCCTCGTCGGCGCGGATCTCGACGCGATGGCATCCGCCCCCGACGGCGCAGTCGCCTTCTTCCTGCGCACGTCTGTGATGGACGATGACCCGCTCGATCGGGTCCTCATTGCGACATCGCGTCTGGCGCAAGGTGGCCATCACGCCGCCGCGGAGGCGCTGCGGCACGTGCGCATCCGCTGGGCCGACGCTCTGCGGCCCCACGTCCGCGACGACACGGCACTGGCGCTCGTCCTGCTCGTGAGCGACGGGCTGTACTACAACAACGCCCTCGGCGGCCCCGCCGCCGCGGCACCGGTCCCCCGCGCCGGCGACCTCGATGCGCTCATCGCGCTCGTCGAATCCTCCGTGCGCTGATCAGCCGATCACTCCGCAGTGATCTCGATCTGACGGAACAGGTCCGCCGCGACCGCGGCACGCATGTTCTCGAGGATCTCGTCGGGCACGGGCTGATCGACCGTCAGGACCGAGAGGGCACGGCCCGAGGCATCCGGGTGCGCGACGAACAGCCCCGCGATGTTGATGCCCGCCTCCCCCAGCTCCTGTCCGTAGATCGCCACGATGCCCGGCCGGTCCGCGTAGCGCATGACGATGTGGTGCTGCTCGATCGGCACCTCGATCTCGTAGCCGTTGATGCCGACGATCTTCGGCACCATGCGCGTGCCGGCGAGCGTCCCCGCCACGGTCAGCACCGTGCCGTCGGAGAGCGTTCCGCGCAGGATCGTGATGTTGCGGTACAGCGGGCTGTCGGCCTCGACGATCATCCGGGTCTCGATGCCGCGCTGCTCCGCCAACAGGGGCGCGTTGACGTAGGAGACGTTCTCGCTCACGATCTTCGACAGGATGCCTTTGAGCGCAGCGAGCCGGTAGACGCTGACGTCGTACGCGGCGAGCTCGCCCCGCACTTCGATGTCGAGGCTCGTCAGCGCGCTCGCGGCAAGTCCCGAGAAAACCTGGCCGAGCTGCTCGACGAGAGCGATGCCGGGGCGCACGAAGGGGTCGATGACGCCACCGGCGACGTTGACGGCGTCGGGGACGAGGTCGCCCTCGAGCGCGAGCTTCACCGAGCGCGCGACCGAGATGCCCGCCTTCTCCTGCGCCTCGTCGGTCGACGCACCGAGGTGCGGCGTGACGACGACATTCGGGAGTGAGAGCAGGGGGAAGGCCGTGCCGTCCTCCTTCGGGGGCTCGGACGTGAAGACATCGAGGCCCGCGCCCGCGATCTCACCCGTCGTCAGTGCCGTATAGAGCGCTGTTTCGTCGATGAGACCGCCGCGGGCGACGTTGACGACGTATGCCGTCGGCTTCATGAGCGCGAACTGCTCGGCGCCGATCATGCCGGTCGTCTCGGGGGTCTTCGGCATGTGGATCGTGACGAAGTCGCTCTGCGCGAGAAGCTCGTCGAGCGGGAGCAGGGTCACGCCGAGCTGCTGGGCACGCGCGGGCGTGACGTACGGGTCGTACGCGACGACCGTGACGCCGAACCCCTGCAGACGCGCGGCGATGAGCGCGCCGATGCGGCCGAGACCGATGATCCCGACCGTCTTCTCGAAGAGCTCGGTTCCGGTGAACGAGCTGCGCTTCCAGGCGCCGGCCGCGAGCGATGCGTGCGCCGCCGGAATGTGCCGGGCAAGGCTCAGGATGTGACCGACGGTGAGCTCGGCCGCGGAGATGATGTTCGACGTCGGCGCGTTGACCACCATGACGCCGGCAGCCGTGGCGGCCTTGATGTCGACGTTGTCGAGACCGACGCCCGCACGGGCGACGACCTTGAGGCGGGATGCCGCGGCGATCGCCTCGGCATCCACCTTGGTCGCCGAGCGGATGAGGATCGCGTCGGCGTCGGCGATCGCGCTGAGCAGCGCGGGACGGTCCGTGCCGTCGACGTTGCGCACGTCGAAGCCCTCGCCGAGGGCATCGATCGTGGCGGGAGAGAGTTCTTCGGCAATCAGGACGACGGGCTTGGACACGGCGGCAGACCTTTGCGAACGAGACGGGGAAGGCCTTCAGCCTACCGGCGCCGGGTGGGCCCGAATGACCGTGTGACAGCCGGGGTCATCCGAGGAGCGTCGCACCGTTCGTGACGCTGTACGCCACGACGTTCAACCAGAACACCGCGACGAGCCCGAGCCCCGCGAGAAGCGTCAGCGCGAACTCCCACCACGCACGGCGCCAGCCGATCGCGAACGCCACCCCGAAGGCGACGAGGGGAAACACCACCGCGGCGAGCAGAATCGCCCAGCCGGCACCGTTGAGCCCCAGCGGCCCGGTCGCCTGGGAGACGAGGAAGGCGATCGCGTTCCACACCGCGTACGCGTAGAAGAGGCCGAAGAACACCGAGATCGCGACGATGACCCAGATCGGGAGGACGCCCGGACGCGCCGTCTTCGCACCGGCGGTGGTGGATGCCGACGTCATGCCGCCACCGCCCCGACCGCGCCCACCATGACGAAGGGCCACGGGACGAGCAGAACGAGCCCCGCCACGAGCCATACGAGCCGCACCCACGTCCTCGCGGTGCGCGAGAGCACGTAAGCCGCGACGAACCACAGGAGGGGCGCGGCGATCGCGAGCCACAGAGCAGCCTGGTACCCGACAGGACTCACGAGGAACTGCGCGGTGCCCTGCAGTCGCAGGCCACCGACGATCCAACCGATCGTGAAGAGCAGATAGACGCCCGCGAGGACGCCCAGAGTCAGCAGCACCGTGTTCGACAGCGGCGCGCGCTCCCCCGGCATGACGACCGCACCGTCCGCCTCGATCCGCCCGACCTTCTCGCTGTCCTTGCCGACGGCCGTGAAACCATCCGGCAGCGCGAGAGGCTCCTCCTTCGGCACGGCGGAACTCTGCGACGACACCAGCGTGGGGTCATCGTCTCCGTCCCAGCGGAGGGCGTCGTCGTCGCGTCCTGTGCTCACGCGGCTCAGCGTATCGCGCTCAGACGCGAGGCACGCCGTGCACGGCAGCGCGTGCCTCTGCGACGACCGCGGGATCCGTGACGTCGTAGCCGGCGTCTCCGCCGCCGGGCCCCGAGGGCTCATCGAGTCCTGCCTGGCCCCGTGGGGAGAGGTGCACGGCGTGGACGCCGGACGCGAGGATCGCCGGGATGTCAGCCGGCCGGATGCCGCCCCCCGCCATGATCTCGACGTCTCCCGCAGCGTCGACGAGGCGCGCGAGCGTCGACACTCCGTCGACCGACCGTGCCGCACCGCCGGAAGTCAGGATCCGGTCGACGCCCGCGCCCGCCAGCTGCCCCAGCACCGCGACCGGGTCGGACGTCGCGTCGATCGCCCGGTGGAAGACGAGCGACGCCTCGCCCGCGGCATCCCGCCACCGTGCGACGGCCTCGAGGTCGGCGTCCCCCTGCGGAGTGAGCGCACCGATCACGACGCCGCCGGCACCCGCGCGAACCGCGGCCGCGATATCGTCGGCGACGAGCGCCACCTCCTCGCGGTCGTAGACGAACCCCCCGCCTCGCGGGCGGACGAGGACGTTCACCCTCTCGCCGCCGACGGCCGCCACCACGGCGTCGATGAGACCGATCGACGGCGTCAGTCCGCCCACACCGAGCGCCTGGCAGAGCTCGAGACGATCCGCACCCGCTGCGATCGAGGCCCGGGCTCCCGCGGCATCCTGGACGGCGATCTCGAGCGCAGCGGTCATGGCATCCACGCTAGCAAAAGGCGGAAGCCCGACCCCGGGTAGGGGGTCGGGCTTCCCGGCCTGTGACAGCCTGGCTCGGCGGGTGTGCCGAGAGTCTGCGGAACTCAGCGCGCGGCCGAGCCCTCCGTGTAGTCGCTGTCCTGCTGCTTCCACGCGAAGAGCGAGCGCAGCTCCTTGCCCGTCTTCTCGATGGGGTGCTGCGCCTCCTTCTCGCGAAGGGCGAGGAACTCGGGCGCACCGGCATCCTGGTCGTCGATGAAGCGCTTGGCGAACGCACCCGACTGGATGTCGGCGAGGACGGCCTTCATGTTCTCCTTGACGGAGGGATCGATGACCCGGGGCCCGGAGACGTAGTCGCCGTACTCGGCCGTGTCGGAGATCGACCAGCGCTGCTTGGCGATGCCGCCCTCCCACATGAGGTCGACGATGAGCTTCAGCTCGTGCAGCACCTCGAAGTAGGCGATCTCGGGCTGGTAGCCCGCCTCGGTGAGCGTCTCGAAGCCGTACTCGACCAGGTGGCTCATGCCGCCGCAGAGCACCGACTGCTCACCGAACAGGTCGGTCTCGGTCTCCTCGGTGAAGGTCGTCTTGATGACACCGGCGCGCGTGCCGCCGATCGCCTTCGCGTACGACAGAGCGGTCGCCCAGGCGCTTCCCGAGGCATCCTTCTCGACGGCGATGATGTCGGGGATGCCCCGGCCGGCCACGAACTCGCGACGGACCGTGTGGCCCGGAGCCTTCGGGGCGACGAGGATGACGTCGACGCCCTCCGGGGCGTCGATGTAGCCGAAGCGGATGTTGAAGCCGTGCGCGAAGGCGAGCGTCTTGCCCTCGGCGAGGTTCGGGGCGATGGACTCGCTGTAGATGCCGCGCTGGTGCTGGTCGGGCGCGAGGATCATGATGAGGTCGGCCCACGCGGTCGCATCGGCGACGTTCTTGACCTCGAAACCGTCCTCCTGCGCCTTCGCGGTGCTCTTGGAGCCGTCCTTGAGGGCGATGACGACCTCAACACCGGAGTCGCGCAGGTTCTGCGCGTGCGCGTGCCCCTGCGAGCCGTATCCGACGATCGCGACCTTCTTGCCCTGGATGATGGACAGGTCGGCGTCGGAGTCGTAGAAGATCTCAGCCATGGTTGTTGTTTCTCCTTGGTAGTGGTTCAGGGGTCAGCCGCGGAGGACCCGCTCGGTGATGGACTTGCCGCCGCGGCCGATGGCGACCATGCCGGACTGCGCGAGCTCCTTGATGCCGAAGGGCTCCAACGCACGCAGGATCGCGTCGACCTTGCCGCGGTCGCCGGTCACCTCGATGACGAGGGCGTCGGTGGCATAGTCGACGACGGACGCGCGGAAGAGATTCACGACCTCGATGACGTTCGACCGCGTCTGGTTGTCGGCGCGCACCTTGATCAGCATGTGCTCGCGCTGGACCGATGCCGTCTGCTCGAGCTCGACGATCTTGATGACATTGACGAGCTTGTTCAGCTGCTTCGTCACCTGCTCGAGCGGCAGGCCCTCGACGTCGACAACGACCGTGATGCGGGACAGCCCCGGCACCTCGGTCACGCCCACGGCGAGCGATTCGATGTTGAAGCCGCGACGGGCGAACAGGCCCGCGACGCGCGTGAGGAGGCCGGGCTTGTCCTCGACGAGGAGGCTCAGAACGTGCTTGCTCATGGTCAGTCCTCCTCGTCGAAGCTCGGCGCGTGATCGCGCGCGTACTGGATGTAGCTGTTGCTGACGCCCTGCGGAACCATCGGCCACACCATCGCGTCGGCCGACACGACGAAGTCGATCACGACGGGGCGATCGTTCGTCTCGAGGGCGGTGCGGATGGCGGCATCCACGTCCTCCTCCTTCTCGACGCGGATCGCAAGACAGCCGTACGCCTCCGCGAGTTTCACGAAGTCGGGGATGCGGACGGAGTCGTGGCCGGTGTTCAGGTCGGTGTTGGAGTAGCGGCCGTTGTAGAACAGGGTCTGCCACTGACGAACCATGCCGAGCGACGAGTTGTTGATGATCGCGACCTTGATCGGGATGTTGTTGATGACGCAGGTCGCGAGCTCCTGATTGGTCATCTGGAAGCAGCCGTCGCCGTCGATCGCCCACACCGGACGCTCCGGCTCGGCCACCTTCGCCCCCATCGCGGCGGGAACGGAGTAGCCCATCGTGCCGGCGCCCCCGGAGTTGAGCCACGCGTTCGGACGCTCGTACTTGATGAACTGCGCGGCCCACATCTGGTGCTGGCCGACGCCCGCGGCGTACACGCCCTCGGGGCCGGTGAGTTCGCCGATGCGCGAGATCACGTACTGCGGCGACATGAGGCCGTCGCTCGGCTGGGTGTAGCCGAGCGGGAACTCGTTGAGCAGTCCTTCGAGGTACGACCACCACTCGGCGGTGTCGGGCTTTTCGCCGCCCGTCGCACCGCGGAAGGCGGCGTCGAGATCGATGAGCACTTCGCGCACGTCACCCACGATGGGCACGTCGGCGGTACGGATCTTGGAGATCTCGGCGGGGTCGATGTCGACGTGCACGACCTGCGCGTTCGGGGCGAACAGCGACGCCTTCCCCGTCACGCGGTCATCGAACCGTGCGCCGAGGGCGACGATGAGATCGGCCTCCTGGAGCGCGAGGACGGCGGGCACCGTGCCGTGCATGCCCGGCATGCCGAGGTGCTGCGGGTGCGAATCCGGGAACGCGCCGCGGGCCATCAGGGTCGTGACGACGGGCGCCCCGGTCGTCTCGGCGAGCGTCAGGAGTTCGGCGGACGCCCCCGCACGCACGACGCCGCCACCCACGTACAGGACGGGCTTCTTCGCGGTTTGCAGCAGGTTCGCCGCGGCCTGGATCTGCTTGCCGTGCGCCTTCGTGACCGGCCGGTATCCGGGCAGGTCGTAGCGCGGCGGCCAGATGAAGGGCACTTCGGCCTGCTGCGCGTCCTTCGTGATGTCCACGAGCACGGGACCGGGTCGGCCCGTCGAGGCGATCTCGTAGGCGGCGGCGATCGCCCCGGGGATCTCCGCGGCATCCTTCACGAGGAAGGAGTGCTTCGTGATCGGCATCGTGATGCCGACGATATCGGCCTCCTGGAAGGCGTCCGTGCCCATGAGCGTCGAGAACACCTGGCCGGTGATCGCGAGGAGCGGCACCGAGTCCATGTACGCGTCGGCGATCGCCGTCACGAGGTTGGTGGCGCCAGGGCCGCTCGTCGCGATTGCGACACCGACCTTGCCCGATGCCGAGGCGTAACCTTCCGCGGCGTGGCCGGCGCCCTGCTCGTGCCGCACCAGGATGTGGCGCAGCTCGGTCGAGTCCATGAGCGGGTCGTAGACGGGAAGGATGGCGCCCCCCGGGAGCCCGAAGACGTCGGTGACGCCCAGGAGTTCGAGGGAGCGGACGACGGCAGCTGCACCGGTGAGCAGGGGTGCAGAGGCGCCGCGGGCGGGCGGCCGGGGAACGGCCGCAGTGGTGTCGAGTGACATGCGTGAGACCTCGGGGAAACGTGTCGTGATCGGATGGAGAACCGGGGCCTAACCCGTGATCGCGCCCTCCGCTGCGGAGTGCACGAGCTTCGAGTATTTGGCCAGAACGCCACGGGTATAGCGCGGAGGAAGGGGCTCCCAGCCGTCCCGGCGGGAGCTCAGCTCTGCCTCGTCGACGAGTAGGTCGAGCGTGCGAGCCGCGATATCGACCCGTATCAGATCACCATCGCGCACGAAGGCGATGGGACCAGCGTCCACCGCTTCGGGTGCTATGTGGCCGATGCACAGGCCGGTTGTGCCGCCTGAGAATCGTCCGTCCGTCAAGAGTAGTACATCTTTTCCGAGCCCCGCGCCCTTGATCGCTGCCGTGATGGCGAGCATCTCGCGCATGCCGGGGCCGCCCTTGGGGCCCTCGTAGCGGATGACGACGACGCTGCCCGCCTCGATGTCGCCGGCGGCGAGGGCGTCGATCGCGGCACGCTCGCGCTCGAACACGCGAGCGGGCCCCTCGAAGACGGCCGCATCGAAGCCGGCGGTCTTGACGACGGCGCCCTCCGGGGCGAGTGAACCGTGCAGGATCGTGAGTCCGCCCGTCTTGTGGATCGGGTTGTCGAACGTGTGGATGACGGTGCCGTCGACGGGGTCGGGATTGAGGTCCTCGAGGTTCTCGGCGAGCGTCTTGCCCGTCACCGTGAGCGCGTCGCCGTGGAGGAGCCCTTCCTCGAGCATCGCTCTCATGATGACGGGGATGCCGCCGTGCCGGTCGACGTCGTTCATCACGTACTTGCCGAACGGCTTCATGTCCGCGACGTGCGGAACCTTGTCGCCGATCCGGTTGAAGTCCTTGAGGGTCAGCTCGACCTCCGCCTCACGGGCGATCGCGAGCAGGTGCAGGACGACGTTGGTCGAGCCTCCGAGGGCCATCGCGAGCGCGATCGCGTTCTCGAAGGCATCCGGCGTCAGGATGTCGCGGGTCGTGATGCCCTGGCGGAGGAGGTTCACAACGGCCTCGCCGGAGCGGTGCGCGAAGTAGTCCCGGCGACGGTCCGCCGACGGCGGCGCTGCGGATCCGGGCAACGACAGGCCCAGGGCTTCGGCGACCGAGGCCATCGTGTTGGCGGTGTACATTCCGCCACAGGCGCCCTCACCGGGCGCGATCGCACACTCGATGCGCTTGAGGTCGGCTTCGCTCATCTTGCCGGCGAGACACGCGCCGACGGCCTCGAACGAATCGATGATCGTGACGTCCTTCTCGGTGCCGTCGGAGAGCTTGACCCACCCGGGCGCGATCGACCCGGCATAGAGGAAGACGCTCGACAGGTCGAGGCGGGCGGACGCCATGAGCATGCCGGGGATCGACTTGTCGCAGCCAGCGAGGAGGACGGTGCCGTCGAGCCGCTCCGCCATGACGACCGTCTCCACCGAATCGGCGATCACTTCGCGCGAGACGAGCGAGAAGTGCATGCCCTCGTGACCCATCGAGATGCCGTCGGAGACGGAGATCGTGCCGAACTGCAGGGGGTAGCCGCCGCCGGCGTGCACGCCCTCCTTCGCGCCCTGCGCGAGGCGGTCCAGGCTCAGGTTGCAGGGGGTGATCTCGTTCCAGCTGGAGGCGATGCCGATCTGGGGCTTGTCCCAGTCCTCGTCGCCCATGCCGACGGCGCGGAGCATTCCGCGCGAGGTCGTGGCCTCGATACCGTCGGTGACGGCGCGGGAGCGGGGTTTGATGTCGACCGTGGCGCGGGTGTCGTCGGAAGGAGGCATTCTCGCAGTCTATTCCTGCAGGGCGGACCGCTCGTGTGCGAGAAGCACAAGCAACGCGGCAAGTTCTGGGATGCCGTCCACACGCACGGATGCCGCCGTGTCTCCTGCACCGACGCGCACACCGACGTCGCCCGCATGCAGACTCGCCAACGCGTCTTCATCGGTGACGTCGTCGCCCGCGAAGAGCACCGCCGTGGCGCCTGTCCGAGCGCGCAACCACGCGACGGCGGCGTCCTTCCCGACATCGCGGAAGGCGTACTCCACGATGCGGTGGCCGGTGCGACGACGCCAGGTCGGCGCCTGGTCGACCATGAGAGCGTCGACGCGATCGTTCACGGCCGCGCGGTCGGCGGCGGCGACGGTACGCGAGTGAACCGCGAAGCCGAACTCCTTGCGCTCGATCCACGCCCCCGGAATGCCCGCGATCAGGTCTTCGGCGGCGGCTCGGAGCCGGTCGCGCTCCGCGCGCTCGGCGACACTCGGACCGTCGCCCGGTTCACCTCCCGGCTCACCGACCGGCACCCAGTGCTCGGCGCCGTGCGAGCCTGCGAGGAGGATCGGGGAGTCGTCGCGGTGCTCGGCGATGACGCGGAGGTCCGCGAGGCTGCGGCCCGAGACGAGCGCGACCGTCGTGGCGGGCGTCGCCGTCAGCGCCTCCAGAGCGGCCCGCGCCGCGGGCAGCATACGTGCGTCCATCGGCACATCGACGAGCGGCGACAGCGTGCCGTCGAAGTCGAGGGCGACGAGCAGACGCTCTGTTGCGGCGAGCGTCGAGACGGCCTGGCGGGGTGTCATCGCGTGATGCTGCTCAGGTCGCCCAGGAACGATCGCGACCAGTCGGCGACGTCGTGGTCGCGCACCCGTCGGCGGAGCGCCCGCATGCGACGCCGCTGCTCCTCCTCGGGCATCTCGATCGCGGACATGATCGCGTCCTTCATTCCCTCGATGTCGTGCGGGTTCACGCGGATCGCCTGGGTCAGTTCGTCCGCAGCCCCGGTGAATTCGCTGAGCACGAGCACGCCTCGGCCGTCGACACGGCTGGCGATGTACTCCTTCGCCACGAGGTTCATGCCGTCGCGCAGCGCCGTCACGAGCATGACATCGGCCGCGAGGTACAGCGCGACCATCTCCTCGCGCGGATAGGAGTGGTGCAGGTACCGGATCGCCGTGTGCCCTACGGTGTCGTGATCGCCGTTGATGCGGCCGACCGTGAGCTCGATCTCGTCACGCAGCTGCATGTACGCGGCGACGCGCTCGCGGCTGGGACTCGCGACCTGTACGAGCGTGGAGTCCTCGACATCGAGGCGACCGTCCGCGAGGAGTTCACCGTACGCCTTCAGCCGATGCCCGATGCCCTTCGTGTAGTCGAGGCGGTCGACGCCGAAGAGAATGGTGGCCGGATCTCCGAGGCTCTCCCGGATCTCGCGCGCGCGCTGCTGCACCTCCGGACGCCGCGCGAGCTCGTCGTACGCGGCCGCGTCGATCGAGATCGGGTATGCCTTGGCGACGGCCGTGCGCACTCCCCCGCCGTCCGTGGGCACCCGGATCGATCCGGCCTTCGTCTCGTAGCCGAGCTGCCGGCGCACCGCGCGGGCGAAGTTGCCGGCATCCGCGACGCGTTGGAAGCCGATGACGTCGGCACCGAGCAGTCCGGAGAGCACCTGACGCCGCCAGGGCAGCTGGGCGTAGATGCCGTATGCGGGGAACGGAATGTGGTGGAAGTAGCCGATGACGACGTCGGGACGCAGCTCGCGCAGCAGTTGCGGCACGAGCTGCAGCTGATAGTCCTGCACCCACACCGTAGCTTCGGGTGCGGCGACGGATGCCGCGGCCTGAGCGAACCTCTCGTTCACCCGCACGTAGGCGTCCCACCACTCCCGATGGTAGGCGGGCGGCGAGATGACGTCGTGGTACAGCGGCCAGATCGTGTCGTTCGAGAAGCCTTCGTAGTACAGCTCGATGTCGTCCGCGGAGAGGGCGACGGGAACGAGTTCCATCCCATCGAACCGGAAGGGCGCGACCTCGGCATCCGCCTGGCCGGGCCAGCCCACCCAGGCTCCTCCGGTCGCCTGGAGGACGGGTTCGAGGGCCGCCACGAGACCTCCGGGTGATCTCCGCCATTCGTCCTCGGGACCGGACCGGTCCACGGGCAGGCGGTTGGAGACGACGACCATGTCGGCCGTTCTCCGCGCGCGATCATCATGGGCGCTCATGACGCTCCTCTCGGCGGGGATCTTTCCAGGCTAACGTGGACGCATGCGCAAGTACCTGTTCGGAACCGGGATCATCTCCGCCGTGACGAGCGGGATGGCCCTCCTGCGCGGCGCACGCGGCGACGTGCCCTTCACCTGGCGTCAGGCCCTCGCGTGGATCAGCTGGGGCATCACGCTCGCGCTGTCCATCGGGACGATCGTCGACACCTATCGTGCGACGCGCGGCCGCCTCATCGCGACGGACTCCCCCGTGCACGGCACCGAGGACAAGCTGCTCAAGAAGCGTCTCGAGCGCTGAGGATCAGCGCGGACAGACGCAGCGATCGGCCGCCGCCACGCCCTGCAGCGCCGCGTCGACATGCTCGCCGCACCCGGCCCAGGTCGTCTTGCCGCACGTCGGGCAGGTCACGGGGTAGCACATGTCACAGCTCCATCTCGTAGGGTCAAGTCCCGTGGCGTGGTGTCATTCCGTTGTTCCCTGTGGGTGGGTGGTGGTCAGGCGGTGAGGTAGAGCTCGGGGCGGGCGGGTTCTGTGTGTTCGTGCAGGGTGT
>NZ_JBBCUU010000010.1:0-93162 GCF_037147735.1 Microbacterium sp. MMO-20
CACCCTGCACGAACACACAGAACCCGCCCGCCCCGAGCTCTACCTCACCGCCTGACCACCACCCACCCACAGGGAACAACGGAATGACACCACGCCACGGGACTTGACCGCCCTTGCCGCGCGGGGTGATCGGCACGCCGTGTCGCACGGCGGCGCCGACGGTCGCAGCGATCTCCTCGGCCGTCGCGGGGTACGCGACGAGCTGGGCGCGCCCCAGCGGGAGCTGCTCGGCGATGACGGGGGACAGGTGCGAGCCGTCGACGGATGCCCGGTCCAGCGCGGCAGGCTCGTCGCTGACGGCATCCGGTCCGAGCAGTTCGCGCAACTCGGCGGCCAGCGCATCGATCGCGGCCTGGTCTGCGACCTCGTGTGACATGGTCGGGTTTCCTCTCAGAGAAGCTGGTGGGGGCGGAAGGGGCTAATGCATGACCATTCCGCCGGTCACGTTCAGCGCCTGCCCCGTGACGTAGGCGCCGTCGGTGGCGAGATAGGCGACCAGGCCGGCGACGTCTTCCGGCCGCCCGAGCCTGCCGAGGGGAGACTTGGCAGTCCACTGCGCGACCTGCTCGTCGGTGCGGGTGCCCGCGCCCATCTCGGTGAGCACATAGCCGGGGCAGATCGCATTGACCGTCACGCCGTACGGCCCCCATTCGATCGCGGCGGCCCGCGTGAGCGCGATGACCGCCGACTTGGATGCCGCGTAGTGCGCCTCCATCGCGCCGCCCGCCTTGGCTGCCATGCTCGCGATGTTCACGATGCGGCCCTGCCCCTGCGTCATCATGGCCGGCGCGACCGCCTGCATGGCCGTGAGCGTCCCGCGTGCGTTGATGTCCATGACGCGGTCCCACTCGGCGGCGTCGATGTCCAGCAGCGGTACGAGTCGGAACACACCCGCGCAGTTGACCAGCACATCCACTCCATCGCGTAGCGAGACAGCCTGGGCGACGACATCGCGGGTCTGAGCGGGGTCGGACAGATCCAGCGGCAGAAAGTGCGCGCCCAGCGCGGCGGCTCGTGCGTCGGCGCTGTCGGCGAGGAGGTCGAGGATCGTCACCTCGGCCCCCTCGTCGACGAGGCGGCGTACGATTGCCGCCCCGATCCCGCCGATCCCTCCGGTGACGATGGCCTTGATGCCGTGCAGGCGGGTGGGAGATGTCGTCATCGGAGGGACCTCGGATCTTTCAGCGTGCGGCGGGGATCAGAAGGTGATGGACGGGTCGAGGAACTGGTCGGTCCAGATGTCGTCCACCGTGACGCCGTCCTTCACCGGCAGACCCTGCTCGGTGTAGATCGGAGTGACCAGGTCGAACAGGTCGGTCATGCGGGTCGCGGCGACCGTGCCCATCGTGCCGTCCTCGTCGTTGCCCGCGATGCCGTCCTTCAGCATGGTGTCCACGGAGAACTCCGCCACGCCCTGGCTGTACACCCAGCCGGTGTCATAGGCGTCGACGAGCTCGAGAATCAGGTCGATCGTCGACTGCGGGTCGGCGTAGAAGTCGACGGTGGCCTGCTGCAGCACCGGCACGAGCGCGGTGAGGCATTCGCTGTACGCGTCGATGTTCTCCGGGATGACGCTCATGACGGCCGCGTACTTCGGGTAGCCGGCGTCGTTGATCAGCTGGTAGGCCACCGGCTTCCCCCACTGCGAGACCTCGTTCTCGTAGATGTAGGGCTCAGCGGAGGCGAAGCCCTGCTGCGCGATCGCGCCCCCCTCGGACACGAACACGGCCGGCGTGCCGTCGTACGTCGAGTCGATCTGATCTGCGGACAGGATGCCCTGGCCGACGAAGGCATCGATGTACGTGCCTCCGGGGAAGACGCGGATCGTGACCCCCTCGGCGCCGAGGTCGGCGATCCCGGTGACGTTCGGGTAGGTCTCCGGGTCCCACATGAGCATCTGCGGGTCCTTCTGCAGCGGCGCGAACACCCCGACGGTGGGAAGATCGCCCGAGTGGGCGATCGCCTCGTCGGTGCCGACGTAGGCGAGGAAGATCGACGGGTCGTTGTACATCTGCGCGTTCGGCTGCGTGAAGCCGGTCGCGGGACCGCCGGACAGGATGGTGACGTCGACGCCCGTGTACTCGCCGGATGCCATGAGCGGACCGGTCACGGACTTCTCATCGGAGTCGACCGTGTAGCCGGCGCCGACGAGCTGGTACAGGTGTCCGTGCTCGGACTCGGGGTTCCAGTCGGTCTGGATCCTGATGTCCGCGGGGCAGCCGGCGGCCGCGAGGTCGACCGCGCCGATCTCGAGGTCGCCGGACGGAGTGGATGCCGCGGGCTCGGGCGACGAGGACGCGCAGCCGGCGAGCGCCAGCGCGCTCACGACGACGAGGCCGGCTGCGGCGTATCCGCTCTTGCGTGCAAATCGCATGGTTCTCCTAGTGATGTGTAGATGGTGCGGGCTGGTGCGATGACGGACGAGATCGGCGGATCAGCCGAAGTCGTACCACTTGCCGACGGCTCGCCGGGCGAGCCAGCCGAAGAACAGGAAGATGACGACGCCGAACAGCGACGCGACGAGGATCGAGGCGAACAACTCGGGGCTCTGCAGGCGCGACTGGTACTTCGCGATGAGGGCTCCGATGCCGGGCGTGCCGCGTTGGAAGAAGAAGTCGCCGACGATCGCGCCGACGATCGACAGCCCGGCCGAGATCCGCATTCCGGCGAACATGGCGGGCAACGCCGTCGGCAGCTCGAGCTTGCGCAGGACGATCCACCGGGTCGCCTTCTGGAGCTGGAAGAGCTCGCGTGCTCCGCGATCCACCGACTGCAGGCCGAACAGCGTGTTGGACACGATCGGGAATAGTGCGATCAGCACGCACACGATCGTCCGGGCGATGAAGTCGTAGCCGAACCAGAAGCCGATGAGGGGGACGACGGCGAGGATGGGGATCGACTGCAGGATGACGGCGTAGGGGAACGTGGTGCGCTCCACCCATTTCGCGAGGTTCATCGCGATCGCCCACACGACACCGATGATGATCGCGATGATGAGGCCGACCAGGGCGACCTGTGCCGTGTTCCACAGAGCGGCGAAGATCTCCGGCCCCGTCTTCGGGTCGGTGTACACGGCGAAGATGACGTGCGGCTGCGGCATGAGGTAGCCGCGGGTTCCGAGCAGCGCGTTGACGAGGTACAGAATGCCGATGATGAGCCCGAGCAGCAGAACGGGCGGGACCCAGTATCCGGGTTTGGTCCACACCGGCTTTCTGCGACGTGGCACCGTCGCCTGCTCCTCGGCGATCTCACGCGGGTCGGCGACCGGGTCCGGCAGGGGTGTGAGGCTGTCGGTGTCGGACATCAGCGGTGCCCCTCTCTGAGCGCGTGTGAGACCTGGCCGACCAGTTCGGCGAATGCGCCGGTGTAGCGCACCTCGGGGTCGCGCGGCATGTCGAACGGCACCTCGAACGTGTCCACGATGTGTCCCGGGCGCCCCGACATGACGACGACCTTCGTGGAGAGGTAGACCGCTTCGGAGACCGAGTGCGTGATGAACAGCCCCGCGAAGCGCGTCGCGACGAACAGTCGCAGCAGCTCGTCGTTGAGGTGTTCCCGCGTGATCTCGTCGAGGGCGCCGAACGGCTCGTCGAAGAGGAACAGCTCCGGGTCGAGCGTCAGCGATCGGGCCAGCGAGGTGCGCATCCGCATGCCGCCGGACAGCTGTCGGGGCAGGTGCTTCTCGAACCCGGTCAACCCGACCAGATCGATCGTCTCGGCCGCCTTCTTCGACCGCACCGCCTTGGTCTGCCAGTTCAGCTCGGCGAGCAGCTCGACGTTGGCCTGGACGTCTCGCCACGGCAGCAGCGTCGCGTCCTGGAACACGTAGCCGATGCGCGACGTGTGCACCTCGGCGCTGCCGTGGCTGGCCGTCTCCAGCCCCGACGCGATGCGCAGCAGGGTGGACTTGCCGCAGCCCGACGGGCCGACGACGGTGACGAACTCGCCACGGTCGACCGAGAGATCGACGCCGCTCAGCGCCACGGTCCCGTCGGGGAAGGTCATCTCGACATCTCGGAAGTCGAGGAGGGTCTCCGTCACGCGGACACCTGCCTTTCGTTGATCCGTGACCAGGAGGCGGTGGTCACGGTGGCCGCGGTGGAGGACACGAGTCGTCCACGGTGGATGACGTGTCGGTTGGGATCGGCGGTCGCCGCGACGTCGGACACGCTCGTCCCCTTGACGGCGACGAACTCGGCGCGTGCGCCGGCGACGGCTCCGGCCGGGGCCAGGCGCATGACGGCGCGCGCGCCGTCGGAGACGAGCGCCACGGCCTCGTCGATCGTGACGTGCGCGGCGGCGACGAGCAGCGCGACCGTCTCGAGGGGGTCACATCGGCCGAGCGGGTTGAACGGGTCGCGCACGTTGTCGGCCCCGGCACCCAGCCGCACGCCGGCATCGAGCAGCGCGCGCACCGCGGTGATGCCGCGCGGCGTCGAGACCGGCGTATCCCATCCCTGCAGGTACAGATTGGTCATCGGCAGTGTGATGATGCCCAGGTCGGCCGCGAGGACCGCGTCCACGACCGGCGCGAGCTCGTGTTCGGCAAGAGTTCCCAGCCGCGAGCAATGACCGGCGGATGCCGCAGCGTGCGTCCACCGCGCGGTGCGCTCGGCCAGCTGCAGGATCGTGAGGGGCCCGTCGAGAGACTCGTCGGTGTGCATGTCGACGCCGCATCCGAGGCGCTCCGCGAGCGTCAGCAGGCGGTCGAGCTCAGCGGAGGGATCGTCGGCGAGGTGCGGGGCACCGCCGATGAGATCGACGCCGCGAGCGATCGCCTCTTCGTGGAGCGCGTCGCTCATGGTGTCGTCACCGAGCGTGCACAGCTGGATGTCCATGAGACCGCGCAGCTCCTCGCGCACCTGGAGCAGGGCGTCGACTCCGCGCAGGGGGTCGTCTCCAGAGAGGAAGTTCGCATGCGACCGCACGGCGGTCACCCCGTGTGCCAGCATGTCCAGTGCCGTCGTCCGAGCGCGCTCGGCGATCGAGTCGCGCGTCTCCGCGTCGGCGTAGGCGGCGTACTGCGCGACCGCGGAGGGCAGGTCGCCGAACGCCGGAGAGATTCGGTCCCACGTGCGGGACTTGTCGAGGTGCGCGTGCGGGTCAGCCGCGGCGGTCATCAGAACGTATCCGGTGAGGTCGAGATCGGCCGCGTCGCCCGGTGCCTCCGCCGTACCTGCCGCACAGATCCGCTCCACGACCTCGCCCGACAGCACGATGTCGGCGCGGTCGCCGCCGGGCAGGCCGGCGTTGCGCAGAACGCGCAGGGGGCGGGGAAGATGCACGGTACTCCTCGGTGGTGTCGCGTCCGGTCGGGTGTGCTGACGCGTCGAATGTTGATAACCTCAACATCGGCGACCGTACGGGGGCCGTGTTTCGAACGAATGACGCGATCGTGTCTCTCTGTTAATCACGGCCGGCGGAGGTTGCGCCCAGACGGGCGGGCATGGCACTTTTGCGTCGCCCGACAGACGCACTCGAGCAGTGCCATCACGAGAGGAGGAGGTGCACCGTGCCGATCGAGTCCCCCGCCGGTGTCGGCGTACTCGGCCCACGCGTGCGCGCCCTGCGCGCTCAGCGCGGCCTCACTCTCGTCCAGCTGGCGGCGCTGTCCGGGCTGTCGCATCCGTTCCTCAGCCAGCTCGAACGCGGTCTGGCGCGCCCGTCGATGGCGTCGCTCGACAAGATCGCGGCGGCCCTGGCCACGAGCGTCGTCGAGTTGCTCGCCGACGAGCACGCAGACGCGCAGGCAGCGGCGGTGAGCATCGTGCGCGCCGACGATGGCGTCGTCGGCGGGTTCGGAAGCGGTGTGGGCCGTGCTCTCGTCGACGGCGCCCGGCGGCCGTTCCTGCCCATCGAGTACACGGGCGAGGACGCGACGTGGGGCGAGGTCGTGACGCATGCGGAGGACGAGTTCCTGCACGTCGTCGACGGCGCCATCGAACTCGAACTGGATGGCGTCGTGCACGCGCTCGGACCGCGCGATTCCGCGTACACGCCGGGTGGCACAGGTCACCGCTGGCGCTCGGCCACGGCCCGCCCCTACCGCCTGATCGTCGTGAAGGAGTCCAACGCATGAGCGCACCCCAGGGGGAACTGGACCTCGAGGTCGTGACGGTGCGCGCTGCCGCTGCGGACGTCGTCGAACTGGAGCTCGCGGACCGTTCCGGCGGGGCGCTTCCGGCGTGGGAGCCCGGCGCGCACATCGACGTGATCCTGCCGACCGGTCTCGTGCGGCAGTACTCGCTGGCAGGCGACCCCGCCGCCGACACGTGGCGCATCGGCGTGCTGAGGGAGGCCTCCGGGCGGGGCGGGTCGCGGTGGATCGCCGATCGGCTGCGTCCGGGGTCCACGGTGCGCGCCGCAGGTCCCCGCAATCACTTCGCGCTGCCTCCCGGCGACGGCGAGGGCGCCGCCCCGCCGCTCGTGTTCGTCGCCGGCGGCATCGGGATCACGCCGATCGTGCCGTTAGCGGCCGCCGCGGCCGCGGTCGGGCGTGAGTACGAACTGCACTATTGCGGGCACGAACGGCGGATGCCTTTCATCGACGAGCTGAGACAAGCGCACGGCGACCGTCTCGCGGTCCACATCAGCGAACAGGACGAGCGGCTCGACATCGCGAGCGTCGTCTCCCGCGCGGCCCAGGCGAACGCCGACATCGTGGCCTGCGGGCCGTCACGGCTGCTCGATGCCCTCCAGGCGGACGCGGACGCGCGCGACGTCGCCGTGCACCTCGAGCGTTTCCAAGCCGAGCCGCTGTCGGCGCCGGTGTGGTCCGGGCCCTTCGAGATCGAGCTCGCCTTGACCGGTGTGACGGTCGAGGTGCCGCCGGATCGTTCGATCCTGCAGGTCGCGGAGGAGGCGGGAGCCCTCGTCCTCTCCAGCTGCACCGAGGGCACCTGCGGCACGTGCGAGACGCCGGTGCTGGAGGGTGTGGTCGATCATCGCGATGCGATCCTCACACCTGCGCAGCGGCAGCGCAACGACACGATGTTCGTCTGCGTCTCGCGCGCCGCCTGCCCGCGACTCGTGCTCGAACTGTGAGCGCAGCGGACAGAATCACAGTGTTGTCATTCCGGGGCGGCATCGGTCATAATGGGCGCATAACCGCATATCTCGCCGAAGTTTCACCATCAGGTCGTAGGGGAAGACGTACCTGAAGAAATGGAGAAACCGATGGCGTCTGTGGCGACCACACTGGCGCGCGGAGTGATCATGATCCACTCCGCGCCGCGAGCGCTGTGCCCCCACCTCGAGTGGGCCGTCGGCCGCGCCCTCGGCCGCGCGGTGAATTTCGACTGGGCCGATCAGCCCGTGCTGGCGGGGAGTCGCCGCGCGGAGTTCTACTGGGAGGGGCCTGTCGGAACGGGCGCTGCCCTCGCGACGGCGATCCGCGGCTGGGAGCACCTGCGTTTCGAAGTGAGTGAAGATCCGACGCCGCGTAGCGATGGTGGACGATGGATGCACACGCCCGACCTCGGCATCCACTTCGCCCAGACCGACACGGCGGGCAATGTCGTCATCGGCGAGGATCGCGTGCGCTACGCGATGGAGATCGCCGCGGGAGATGTCTTCGAGCTGCAGCGCGAACTTCAGGTGGCGTTGGGTGCCGCGTGGGATGAGGAACTCGAACCGTTCCGGCACGCGAGCGACGACGCACCCGTCGTGTGGCTGCACAAGGTGGGGTGAGAGCCCGACATCCCTCTCACCCGACTTCGGGCGGGTCGAGGCGCCCGTACCGGCTTCGGACGGCTTCCCGGAGACCGAGATCGCGCATCCCCGCCTGACACGGAAGCGGCCCCCGAGATCCTGCGATCACGGGGGCCGCTTCCGCGCGGTGGAAGGGTCACACTGAGGCGAAAGCCACGACGGCGTTGTGGCCGCCGAATCCGAAGGAGTTGCTGATCGCGAGCTGGTCGCCCGCGCCGAGCGGCGTCGGCTCGCCGGACAGGCGGAACGGCACCGCCGGGTCCTGCTCGGTGATGTTGATCGTCGGCGGAGCGACACGGTCGCGGAGGGCGAGGACCGTGAAGATCGCCTCGAGGGCGCCCGTGCCACCGAGGAGGTGACCCGTGGACGCCTTCGTCGCCGACACCGGAATCTCGTCGATACGGTCGCCGAAGACGCTCTTGAGCGCCACGTACTCGTTCGGGTCGCCGACCGGCGTCGACGTCGCGTGCGCGTTGATATGGGTGACGTCGTCCGCGGAAGCGCCGGCCATGTCGAGCGCGAGGCGCACGGCCCGCGCCGCTCCGGCGCCCTCGGGGTCGTTCGCCGTGATGTGGTAGGAGTCCGCCGTGACGCCGCCGCCGGCGACGACGCCGTAGATCTTCGCGCCGCGCGCCTTGGCGTGCTCCTCGGTCTCGAGAATGAGCACACCGGCGCCCTCGCCCATGACGAAGCCGTCACGGTCGATGCTGGCGGGCCGCGAGGCCGTCTCGGGGGAGTCGTTGCGCTTGGAGAGCGCCTGCATCGACGAGAACGACGCGATGGTGACCGGGTGGATGACCGACTCCGTCCCGCCCGCGATGACGACGTCGGCGAGGCCGTCGCGCAGATGCTCGACCGCGTTCACGAGCGCCTCGGTGCTGGAGGCGCACGCGCTGGCAACGGTGCGCGCGTAGGCGCGTGCACCGAAGTGGAGCGAGAGGTTCCCCGCTGCCGCGTTCGGCATGAGCATCGGTACCGTCATCGGGAGCACACGACGAGGTCCCTTCTCGCGCAGGGTGTCCCAGGCATCCAGCAGCGTCCAGAGGCCGCCGATCCCGGTGGCGAAGTCCACGCCGAGCCGCTCGGGCTCGACGTCGGGGCTCCCCGCGTCGGCCCACGCCTCCATTGCCGCGACGAGCGCGAACTGCGAAGACGGGTCCAGTCGCTTGGCGACGGGGCGTTCGAGCACGGTGTCGGGGCGCACCGCGGCCTGCGCCGCGAAGGTGACCGGCAGGTTGTATTGCTCGACCCAGTCGTACTCGAGAGTGCGGGCGCCGGAGGCGCCGCCCAGCAGCGCAGACCAGCTGTCGGGCGCCGTTCCGCCGATGGGGCTCGACGCGCCGATGCCGGTGACGACGATTCGGGGATTGCTCATGGTGTCCTCAGGCTGAAGCGGAGTGCTCCGGTGGGGGCGATGCCCCCACCGGGGTGTGCGGGTCGGTGAGGCCGGGTCAGGCCTGGTTCGAGGTGATGAAGGTGACGGCGTCACCGACGGTCTTGAGGTTCTTGACCTCTTCGTCGGGGATCGTGACGCCGAACTTCTCCTCGGCGTTGACGACGATCGTCATCATCGAGATGGAGTCGATGTCCAGGTCGTCGGTGAACGACTTCTCGAGCGCGACCTCGTCGGCCGAAATGCCGGTCTCGTCGGTGATGAGCTCGGCAAGCCCGGCGAGGACCTCGTCGTTGCTGAATGCCATGGGATTCTCCTTGTTTTCTCGTGGTTATCTCGGCCGGGGCGCGCCCGTCCGGGTCGGGATCAGTCTAGGTGGGAGGCTCGACGCCTCAGGGGAGGACGACGACCTGGGCGCCGAAGACGAGGCCCGCGCCGAACCCGATCTGCAGGGCGAGTCCGCCGCTGAGCTCCGGGTGCTCCTCGAGCAGGCGGTGCGTCGCGAGCGGAATGGATGCCGCAGACGTGTTGCCGGTCGTCTCGATGTCGCGCCCGATGACGACGGTGTCGGGCAGCTTCAGCTGCTTCGCGAACTCATCGATGATGCGCATGTTCGCCTGGTGCGGTACGAACGCGGCGAGGTCGGATGCTTCGACCCCGGCGGCCTCGAGGGCCTGTCGCGCGACCTTCACCATCTCCCACACCGCCCAACGGAAGACCGTCGGACCCTCCTGTCGGAGCGTCGGCCAGGGCGCGACGCCGTCGCGGAACTCCACGAGCGTGTGGTTCATGCCGACGGCATCCGACTTGGACCCGTCCGAACCCCACACCGTGGGGCCGATACCCGGGAAATCGCTCGGGCCGATGACCACGGCACCGGCGCCGTCGCCGAGGAGGAAGGAGATCGAGCGATCGGTGGGGTCGACGACGTCGCTGAGCTTCTCGGCGCCGATGACGAGGGCGTAGTGTGCGGCGCCGCCGCGGATGAGGGCGTCGGCCTGCGCGACGGCGTACGCGAACCCGGCACACGCCGCGTTGACGTCGTAGGCGGCGGCCGGGTTGGCGCCGACGCGGTCGGCGACGATCGCCGAGACCGACGGCGTCTGCTTCGGGTTCGAGATCGTTGCGACGATGACGGCGTCGATCTGCGCGGGGTCGACGCCCGAGCGCGAGATCGCCTCCGCCGCGGCATCCGCCGACAGCTCGATCGCCGTCGTCTCCGCGTTTGCGCGCGTGCGGGTGACGATGCCCGTGCGCTGCCTGATCCACTCGTCGCTCGAGTCGATGGGGCCGACGAGGTCGTCGTTGGGCACGGCGTTCTCGCCGCGCGCTGCGCCGTAGGCGTAGATGCGAGTGTGCGCCGGTCCCGTGGGCTGGGTGAGGGTGATGCTCACGCGTCTTCTCCTGTCAGCAGGGCGGCCGCGGCCGCCAGGTCGTCGGGGGTCTTCACCGCGACGCTCGGCACCCCGCGCAGGGAGCGCTTGGCGAGACCGACGAGCGTTCCGGCCGGCGAGAGCTCGATGATCCCCGTCACGTCGTGGTCGACGAACGACTCCATGCAGAGATCCCACCGCACCGGCGAGGCGACCTGGTTCACGAGCAGCTCGACGGCGGCGTCTCCTGTGTCGACGGTCGTGCCGTCGCGATTGGTCCACAGGGTGACGCGGGGGTCGGACGCTGCGACATCGGCGACGGCGGCGCGCAGCGTCTCGACGGCGGGGGCCATGTAGCGGGTGTGGAAGGCTCCGGCGACCTGCAACGGAATGACGCGGGTGCCGGCGACGGGAGACTCCGCGAGTGCGGCGAGCGAGGCGAGGGCACCGGCGGCGACGATCTGACCTCCGCCATTGTGGTTCGCGGGCGTGAGGTCGAGCTCCGCGAGACGCGCGAGCACGGCGTCGCGGTCGCCGCCGATGACGGCGCTCATGCCGGTCTGCTCCGCCGCGGCGGCCTGCGCCATGGCGCGGCCGCGGATGCCGACGAGGCGCATGCCGTCGGCGGGGGTGAGAACACCCGCGGCGACGAGCGCCGCCACCTCGCCGACCGAGTGTCCGGCGACGCCGCCGGGAGTCGTGTGCGCGGCATCCGTCAGCGCGGCGTAGGACAGGAGGCTCGCCGCCACGATGAGCGGCTGGGCGACCTGCGTGTCGCGGATGCGGTCGGCATCCCACTCGGTGCCCGCTGCGACGAGGTCGACGCCCGCGTCCGACGAGAACTGCTCCAGGCGCTCGCGCGCTCCGTCGAGCTCGAGCCACGGCGCGAGGAATCCAGGCGTCTGCGAGCCCTGACCGGGGAAGACGGTGATGATCACTGCTCTATCCTGCCAAGATCTGGGCGCGCGTGCTGGGGGTCTTGTCACAAGAAACGCCGGATGCCTTGTGCGCGCCCCACAAGATGCCCGGCGAGGGAGGTCAGCCGGGCCGACGCACCGCGCGGCGCCGCGTCACTTCGGTGCCGATCGAGCCGATGATGAGGGCCGTCTGCAGGATGAGCGCTTCGCGGGGGCCTGTGGCATCCCAGCCGATGACGTCCGACACGCGCTTGAGTCGATACCGCACCGTGTTGGGGTGCACGAACAGCTCGCGCGCGGTGGCCTCGAGTGAGCGTCCGTTGTCGAGGTAGCTCCAGAGGGTCGTCACGAGGTCGGACGAGTGCGCCTGAAGGGGCCGGTAGATGCGCTCGACGAGCGTCGCCTTCGCCGCGCTGTCGCCCGCCAGCGCGCGCTCGGGCAGCAAGTCGTCGGCCTCGACGGGGCGCGGCGCGCCACGCCAGGCTCCCGCAACCGCGAAGCCGGCGAGAGCCGCGCGGGCACTCTGCCCGGCGTCGACGAGCGCGGGAACGGTGGGCCCGAGGACGAGGTGACCGGCGCCGAAGCCGGGCTCCAGTCGTTTGGCGATCTCGGTGAAGGCGAGCTCGCCGTGCGGGTCGTCGCCGACGGGGGTCTCGGCGCGCCCGATGACGAGGACGAGACGCGAACCCTGCACGCCGATGAGCACGTCGACACCGAGTTTGCGGGCGATGCGGCGCAGCTGATCGACGTCCACCTGGGCGGGAGTGGTGCCGACGAGCACCGCGACCTCGCCGTGGCCGTGCCAGCCCAGCGCCGCGATGCGGCTCGGCAGCTCTTCGTCTGCCTCTCCCGTGAGGATGGAGTCGACGACGAGCGCTTCGAGCCGGGCATCCCACAGCCCCCGCGCCTCGGCGGCGCGAGCGTACACATCGGCCGAGGCGAAGGCGACCTCGCGCGAGAAGAGCAGGATGCTCTCGCGCAGATCCTCGGCGCGGCCTGCCACGCGCTCCTCCGTGACGGCGACCGTCACACGGATCAGCTGCAGGGTCTGCGTCAGGCTGACGCTGCGCAGCAGCTCACGCGGAGCCGCAGCGAAGATATCCGCCGCGATCCACGGCGTCGAACCGGGGTCGTCGTACCACTGGATGAACGAGGCGATCCCCGCCTGCGCGACGAGCCCCACCGCGGAACGCCGTGCCGGAGGCATGTCGGCGTACCACGGCAGGGACTCCTCGAGACGTTTGATCGTCGCCGTCGCCAGGTCGCCGGAGATCCGCCGCAGCCACGCGAGGGTCTCCGCCTTCTCCTGGGCAGTGGGGCGAGCGGGCATCGAGTCGGTCAGCTCTCGCCGCCGGCATTGCCCGTCGTTCCGGCGGTCACGTCGTGCAGGCGGTACTTCTCGATGGCCTGCGCCGAGAGCGCCCGATCGACGAGCCCCTCCTCGGCAAGAGCCTGCAGGGCGCGCACGACGATCGACGGGCCGTCGATCTTGAAGAACCGACGTGCGGCGGCGCGCGTGTCCGAGAACCCGAAGCCGTCGGCGCCCAGGCTCACGAAGCGGTTCGGCACCCACTCGCGGATCTGATCCTGCACGGCGCGCATGTAGTCGCTCACTGCGATGACCGGTCCGTCAGCACCCCGCAGCTTCTCCGTGAGGTACGCCGTCCGCGGTTCATCGGTCGGGTGCAGGAAGTTGTGCTCGTCGACGGCGAGACCGTCGCGACGAAGCTCGGTCCAACTCGTGACGGACCAGACGTCGGCGGCGATGCCCCAGTCGTCGCGCAGCAGCTGCTGTGCCTCGAGCACCCACGGCACACCGACACCCGAGCCCAGAAGCTGGACGCGATGACCCTCGCTCTGGCCCTCGTTGAGGGTGCCTTCGGAGATGCGATGGATGCCGCGGATGATGCCCTCGGCATCCACACCCTCCGGCTCCGCCGGCTGCACGATCGGCTCGTTGTAGAGCGTGATGTAGTACATGACGTTGGGGTCGGGGTGGTTGCCGCCATACATGCGGTCGAGGCCCGAGCGCACGATGTGCGCGATCTCGTAGCCATAGGCCGGGTCGTACGACACCGTCGCCGGGTTGGTGGATGCCAGCAGGTGCGAATGTCCGTCGGCGTGCTGCAGGCCCTCACCGGTGAGGGTCGTGCGACCCGCGGTCGCGCCCATGATGAAGCCGCGCGCCATCTGGTCGCCCGCCGCCCACTGGGCATCGCCCGTGCGCTGGAAGCCGAACATCGAGTAGAAGATGTACACCGGGATGAGCGGCTCGCCGTGCGTCGAGTAGGCGGTTCCCGTGCCCGTGAACGCGGCCAGTGCGCCGGCCTCGTTGATGCCGACGTGCATGATCTGACCCTGCGGGCTCTCCTTGTAGGCGAGGAGCAGTTCGCGGTCGACGGAGGTGTAGTTCTGGCCGTTCGGGTTGTAGATCTTCGCCGTCGGGAAGAAGGCGTCGAGGCCGAACGTGCGCGCCTCGTCGGGGATGATCGGAACGATGCGGTTGCCGAAGTCCTTCGAGCGCAGCAGGTCCTTGAGCAGGCGCACGAACGCCATCGTCGTCGCGATCTCCTGCGTGCCCGAACCCTTCTTCGGCAGTGCGTACGCGCTGTCGTCGGGGAGCGTGATCGGCACGTGGTGCGACCGACGCTCGGGCAGGAAGCCGCCGAGCGCACGGCGCTTCTCGACCATGTACTGGATGGTCTCGTCCTCGAGTCCCGGGTTGTAGTACGGCGGCTGGTACGGGTTCTCCTCGAGCTGCGCGTCGGTGATCGGGATGCGCATCGAGTCGCGGAAGTGCTTCAGGTCGTCGAGCGTCATCTTCTTCATCTGGTGGGTCGCGTTGCGGCCCTCGAAGTGGTGCCCGAGTCCGTAGCCCTTGATGGTCTTGGCGAGGATGACCGTCGGCTGGCCCTTGTGCTCGGTCGCCGCCTTGTAGGCCGCGTAGAGCTTCTGGTAGTCCAGGCCGCCGCGGCGCAGCTTGCCCCAGATGTCTTCATCGGACCAGTTCTTGACCATGGCAGCCGTGCGCTCGTCACGTCCGAAGAAGTGGTCGCGGATGAACTTGCCGTCCTCGGCGCGGTACGTCTGGAAGTCGCCGTCGGGAGTCGTGTTCATGAGGCGCACGAGTGCGCCGTCGGTGTCCACCTGCAGCAGCTCGTCCCAGCCGCGGCCCCAGACGACCTTGATGACGTTCCAGCCCGCGCCGCGGAAGAAGGCTTCGAGCTCCTGGATGATCTTGCCGTTGCCGCGCACGGGTCCGTCCAGGCGCTGCAGGTTGGCGTTGACGACGAACGTCAGGTTGTCCAGGCCCTCGTTGGCCGCCACCTGCAGCTGGCCGCGCGACTCGACCTCGTCCATCTCGCCGTCGCCGAGGAACGCCCACACGTGCGAGTTGGACAGGTCCTTGATGCCGCGGTTGGTGAGGTACTTGTTGGTCATCGCCTGGTAGATGGCGTTGATCGGGCCGAGGCCCATCGAGACCGTGGGGAACTGCCAGTAGTCCGGCATCAGGCGCGGGTGCGGGTACGAGGGGATGCCGAGGGGAGCCTTGGACTTCTCCTGGCGGAAGCCGTCGAGCTGGTCCTCGGACAGCCGCCCCTCGAGGAAGGAGCGCGCGTAGATGCCGGGGGAGGCGTGCCCCTGGATGAAGATCTGGTCGCCGCCGTTCGGGTCGTCGAGGCCCCGGAAGAAGTGGTTGAACCCGACCTCGTAGAGCGACGCCGACGAGGCGTACGTGGAGATGTGGCCGCCGACGCCGATGCCGGGGCGCTGTGCGCGGTGCACCGTGACGGCCGCGTTCCAACGGATCCAGCGGCGATACCGACGCTCGAGCTCTTCGTCGCCGGGGAACTCGGGCTCGTTCTCCGGCGCGATCGTGTTGATGTAGTCCGTGACGGGTACCTGCGGCACGTTGAGCTGCAGCTCGTGAGACTTGTGGAGGAGGCTCAGCATGATCTCGCGGCCACGGCCGGCACCCTTGGCCTCCACGAGCTGCTCGAGCGACTCCGCCCATTCGCTGGTCTCTTCGGGGTCGCTGTCCTGCGGGCCCTGCGAGTACGGATCCTGATCGTTGACAGTCACGGGAGACCTTTCGTCATCTGGCAGATCGTGCCAGGGATGGGGCTTCGGATGCGCGCGGTTTTGTGCAGCGTCGACAACGCACCGTGCATCAGCCTAGTCATATCGATGCAGGGTCGGCGCACGTCCGGGCGCTCAGGTGAGAGGTGGGCCCTGCCGGGATCGAACCGACGACATCCACGGTGCAAACACGGGAGGTTAAGGGCAACATCACCCACGCGGAGTTCGGCCGTCCGCACCGCGAAGACGTCGTGCCGCGCCCGCTTGCGGCCATCGGCGCCGTTCGATAACGATCCGGTCGAACCTTGTAATTCACGGCCTGCGGCGGGGCGGAGCGCGCATCGGTGCCGCATGGATATCGCCTGGGCGCGGCAAGGAGGTCGCGCCATTCCGCATCCCCCAGGAGACACCTTCACACTATGTGCCCCCAATTCACTCCCGCGCCGCGCCCGACCCGCCCCCGCACCATCGATGACGATGCGCTCGAGGACTTCGCCGACGAACAGCGCGGCCGCAGTCTCAGCCCCGCCACGATCCGTACCTACCGCAGCATCCTCGACTCGCTGCGAGCCGAGGTCGGTTCGCTCATCGACGCGACGCCGCGAGATCTCCGCCGCTTCCAAGGCCGCGAGGACGTCTCTGCGGGGACGCGGCGGGTGAGCCGTGCGGTGGCGATCGCGTTCTACCGGTTCGCGGTTCGTGAGGGATACCGCGAGGACAACCCGGCCGAACGCCTCGCTACAGTGAAGGTGCCGCGAGCGATCCCGCGCCCATTCACTCGTGCGCAGGTTGACGCGATGCTCACTAGTGGTGCGTACCGACGGACCAGAGCGATGATCCTCCTCGGTTACTACCAGGGGTTCCGGGTGTCGATGATCGCCCGCGTCCACGGCCGCGACATCGACCTCGAGGCCGGCACGTTTGCGACGGTCGGTAAGGGGAGCAAGGCGGCGGTGTTGCCTCTGCACCCGGTGATCGCCGAGCTCGCGCTCACGATGCCCCGCGATGGCTACTGGTTCCCCGCGCGCGGCGGCCGCGACGGGCATATCTCGGGGCACGCGGTCACCGACCTCGTCGGCGACGCGATCCGCCGCGCGGGGATTACCGATCCGCGCCTCACACCGCATTCGCTCCGCCACAGCTTCGGGACTGACCTCGTCGACGGTGGTGTCGATATCCGGGTCGTCCAGGAGCTGATGATGCATGAGCAACTCTCATCGACGCAGATCTACACGGGCGTCAGCGAGCGCCTCAAGCGGGCAGGCATCCTCACGCTCGAGCCGCGCGAGATCCCGACACGATCGGGCCGGCGGGCCGCGTAAGATCACTGGTGGCCGGTTGGCGCAGCGGTAGCGCAGCTCCTTTACACGGAGAAGGTCACCAGTTCGATCCTGGTACCGGCCACTCAATCACCCCGCGGCGCCCACGAGGGCGGCACGCAGCTGCTCAAGCTGGGCGGCGTCGTTCGGCGCGACCGCGAAGTTCCCGACGTGGAGCAGCTGATCCTCGGTGATGCCGAACCCGGCGACGCTTGCGACGAACGCTGTGTAGCCCGCATCGTCGGCGAACTCGTAGATCTTCACGACGCTGCCGTCGAGAGTGCCCTGCCCCCACGCGATCGCGGCAGGTGCCGCTGACGTCGACCGCGCGAAGTCGGCGATCCCAGCGGTCGACGCGACAGACTCGAGCGACACGGTCGACGGCTCTTCCGTTGGCTGCGGTGCGGGCTGGGTCTCGGTCGGTGTTGCCGCGGCCGTCGGCGCCTGCGTCGCCGGCGAGACCGCTCCAGTCGTCGACGAGCACCCGGCGAGGACGAGGGTCACGAGCAAGACGGCTACGGGTGCTGTGGTGCGCATGACGGGATCGTAGCGCCCGGGCACGACGAAAAGCGCCCCAGCGGCCCGTGTGGGCTCGCTGGGGCGCTTCTCGCGGCAGGGGTGGGTCAGAGCTTGGGCGTGTTCGGGTTGTCGACGCCGAGGCCGAAGCCGGCCCGGAGGTAGGCCCATCCGACAAGGGCGGGGGCGGTGATTGGCGTGAGGTCGAAAGCGCCGGATGTCGCGTCCACGACGATGACGGTTCCGAGGACCAGGCCGACGACGTCGAGCACCGTGCGAGCGATGCGGCGAGCGCGGGGGTTCTCGATGACGACGTTGGGGGTGGGGCTGGTGGGGGTGCTCACGGGGTCTCCTTGCTGGGGTTGCGGGTGTCTTCCAGTTCGGCGCGGATCTGGTCGTCCGCGTCGCTGAGGGCTGCGATCTTCCGTTCGACGGTGTCGACTCGGTCGTAGAGGCCTTTGACGCCGATCTCGATGCGGTCGGTGGCGTCCTTGATGGAGGATCCGTCGTTGTTGTGGGTCTCGTGGTAGATCGCGTCGACTTTGCCTTCGAGTCGGCCGTGGCGTTCGTCGGCGGCCGCGGCGCGTTGGTCGGCGCGTTCGATGTAGGCGGGGAGGCCTTGCACGGATGCGAGGATCTCGGCGGCGTTGATGATGCCGCGGGCGATCGCGACGACGGAGCGCCATCCCTTCTTGTAGACGAACACGGCCGCCGCGACGATCAGGCCGAGCCACAGCAGCGCGTCCCACAGGCTGATGCCGTCGAGGAAGTCGACGAGCCATTGTGGGGCGTCAGTGGTGGCGAGGCCTACGGGGATCACTTCTTTCCGAGCTGCTCGGTCAGCGCGTTGACGACGTCGCGTCCGACGCCGGCCGCGACGAGCTGCTTGGCGATCGCCGCGGCGTCGACCTTCACCGTCGCGTTGACGTCGAGGCCAGGGATCGGTGCGCCGTACTGGTAGCCGACGCGCTTGAGGAACCCTTCGAACGTGGGGTCGTCACACGCTGTGACCGGGAGCGCGGGGACCGCGCCGAGGAACACGGCTCGCTCGTAGGGGTCCTCGAGGTAGCGTGCACGGATCTGGCCCGCATCGACCGTGACGAGGACTTTCTGGTCGGGGTTCGATGCGTTGTGGATGATGAACATGTTGCCTCCCTCGGGCAGTGGTGTCTCGAACGGTCGCGCGCCCGAACCGGCGGTCGCGGCGGGTGTGATGTTGGCGGTGTTCTCCCCGTAGGTGAGCGACCACCCCAGGTAGGTGACGATCCCCTGGCGCCGTGCGGTCCAGGAGGCGACGTCAGTGATCCCGAGGCAGATGCCCCAGTCCCACTCGTCACGTTCGGGGTTCGTCATCATTGCCCGGCCACCGCCGTACATTTCGGTGGCGACGTGACCCCAGTCCTGATACACGCCACCGATGCTGGCGAGGTATGACCAGAAGTGAAACGCACCCGGAGGGGCGTCGCGGGACTCACCGGACACGATCACCGATGCGAGCCGCGCCGCGGTTGCAGACGGGTACGCGCGGTGCACCGTTCCCGACAGCCGGCAGGCGAGATATGCAGCGCCGGCGCAATCCTTATCCCAGTTCGCGCCCGGGTAGGCCGCGCTGAATCCGGCGCGGAGCTCGTCGGGGGTCATGATGTTTCCACAAGGCTGATCGAGAATCGCTGACCCTTGGTCGATGCGGCGATGTTCGCTGCGCCGCTGACGGCGAGCGCCCACAGCTGCACGACGTCGTTGGCGGCGAGCTTGATGCGGCCGATGCCGGCGGCTGCTGCGACACCTGAGACGAGGTTCGGGGTGGCGGGTGCCATGAGATCGGTGAACGAGGCGACGGATGCAGCGTTCACTTGGATGCCGGCGATGAAGGTCTGGTTGGTGATGAAGTGGAAGGCGACGTCGTACCAGCCCGGGGTGGAGATCACCCATCCGTTGTTGTAGGTGACGCCTTGCGCGGCGCCGTCGCCGGTATTGGTGACCCAGTACGTGTTCGCGTCGTATCGCGCGTAGGTGCCTGTCGCGATGGTGAGGGCCGTCGCGTTGCGGACGGCGAGACCGAAGGTACGTGTCGGGCGCCAGGTGGTGCCGGTGTAGGTGTGTTCGATGCCGCCGATCAGGGCGATGTCGTTCTGGCTGAGGAGCGCAGAGTTCGATGCCGCCCACGAGTTCGCTGTGGTCAGGTCGGGGAAGGTCATGGTGCCGGAGGCGGTTACGAACGCGGTCCCGTCGTACGTGTACTCGAGGCGGTGCAGCCCCGGTGCGTCACCGCGCATGAACAGGACGGGGCGTGTCGCGGTCGGGCCGACGCTGGCCGCGTTGAGCGCGCTCACGACCTGGGCGCGCTCAGTGGCGTTCGCGACGGGAATTGCGTCATTGGTGGAGAGGATCATCGCCGCGAGCTGCGCGCGAGACGGGGTTTCACCCGGCGCGGGCGATGTGTGCTTCTTGGCGTCGACGGCCACGGGCGCCTCCTAGGCGTTGCGGGTGTACTGGATGGAGAGGACGAAGCTGCCGGGTACGGTGGTACCGCCGAATCCGGCGTAGGCGGCGCCCACAGCGGTGAGGCCCTTCGTGCTCCCGGTGCGGAATGCTTCGCAGACGTCCGAGGGGAGATCTACGGCTGTGGCGGTCCCGGCGCCGACGGCGGGAGCTGTTGCGGTGGATCCGCTTGAGCTCGGTGCGCCGGCGGGGCGGGATCCGTGCGGGGCGCCCTGCACCGTCAGAGCCCCGCCGGAGCCTGATCCGTTGCGGACTGCGGTGAGCGTCATCTTCTGGATGCCGACGGCACCGAGGTTGACGACCTGGTCGCCGTAGCAGGCGAGCCCGATGAGGGGCCCCGACCCGTATCCCTCTCCCTGGTAGATGTCCGCGACTCCGCCGTGGATATCGTTGCCCCATGTGTCCCAGGAGCCGAAGCTGCTGCGGTAGGTGCCGGTGCTTTGCGGGCCGATGGTCGCGGTCGCGTTGACGACTGAGCCGCCCGCAGGTGGTGGTGGCAGGATCGCGCCGGGCGCGATTTCTGAAGAGGGGCCGATGACGATGAACGGGGCGCCCCAGTCGTCGGTCATCGCCCAGGCCGAAGCGCCCACCGTGTATGCGCCCATAGGTGCGGGGAGCGTGTACTGGGTGCCCTCGACGAGCACCGTGAGGTAGCCGCCGGTGGGACCGGAGATCACCTGCCCGAGGAGCGCGGGCGGCCGCACGTCGACGGGACCGGCAACGAGAATGGGACGTCCTGCGGTGGGGTCGAGGAGCACCCTTACCGGGGCGCCGATCTTGTAGCGGGCGGCGATGGCTGGCAGCCACGTCTCGCCGCCCCGGAGCGCGACGCGGGCGCGCCGCTTCACTGTGTCGATGTCGCGGACGACGCCGGTCGCGAACACTGCTGTGTCGTCGCCCTGGTCGGGCCCCTGCGGCACGGCACGGGCGAGCATGCCGACGTAGTCGAGGTCGAAGTCGTCGCTCACGAGGGGGTCCCGACGTCGATGCGCATGGCGCCGTCCTTCGCTGTGAGAGGCATCTCGTACCCAGTGACCCACCCCCACATCGGCGCGTCCTCACCGCGGAGAACGGCGACCGCATCGTCGAGCTGTATGCGCGGGTCGGGTGCGATCGTCACCGGCACCGACTGTGCGGGGCGGATGGAGTTCGCGAGCATCGTCGCGGCCGAGGCGTTCGCTTGCGACTGCGTCTCGAGGAGCGGTGAGGACCACTCCTTCACGACAGCGCCATACGGGCCGTTGATGCTCATGGGCCCGGCCGTGACCGCGGCGATGCCCTGCACGTCCGCGGCATCCGTCGACGAGCTCGTCGCGATGACGAGGTTGTACGCGTCGGCGCGGGAGTCGGCACGAGGTGCTGAGATGAGTGTGCCGCTTTCCCCGTCGCGGAGCGTGAGGACGGGGACCGGCACGGCAGGGAGCGGTGCGCGGAAGACGAGCTGTCCCCACTCATCGACGCGGATCAGCGCCGGCCACGCGGCCGCGATCTCGGTGAGGTTCTTCCACCGGTCGGTCGACCACGACATCGACTGTGGGACGGTGCGATCGACGAGCCTGGTGTCGAAGCTGACGCCCATCCCGGGCGGGAGTAGGCGGCGCACTTCCGACATGAACGTGCCAGACGGGGACGAGAGAGTGCGGAGCTTGTCGTCGCGGGGGCGGGCGATGAGCGACTCGCCCTTCACGGTGATGAGGCCGGCGTCGTCGTCGTCCCAGTCCTTGATCTGGTACCGGCCGATCCGGGTCTCCCACACCTGCCCCGTGATCACGGAGGTGAGGATGATCGACACGTCGAGGGTCTGCCCGAATCGTGCGAGTGGTGCGTCGGTCGACGTCGGCCGCCAGTCGACCACATCGCCGCCGGCCTCCGGCGCGGACATGCGCGCGACGGTGAGGGTGAGCTGCTCGAGCACGTCGTCGGTGGTCTTCGCAGTAACCTTCCCGCCGAGGATGGGGACCTGCGCGGCGAGGAGCCGGCCGCCGAGCCACGACGTGACCCGCGGCCGCCACAGGCATGCACCTGCGAGGACCTCCGCGGGGGCACCAGCACGCATCTGGCACCCCCGATCGGTTCAGAGAAGCGACCAGTCGGCCGCGTCGAATTGGTCCCACGTCGAGAACAGCTCGTCGAACGTCCCCTGTGGGACGGTGGCGCCACGGCTGATCGTCGGCGCCGAGTACTCGAGCAGGTTCCCGACCGCGACGCCGCTCGCCGCCATGCGGGCACCCATCGCGAGACCCGTCGTCCCAGCCGGGGCGGTCGCGGTGATCGGTGCCATCTGCCACGCCCCGGTCAGAGTGATGGGCGTGCCGAGAGAGACGGTGCCGCCGGACCACTTGATCGCGGCGGACGCTGTGCGCCCCGCTGTGCCCTTCAGTCGGCACGTGTGGGTGATGACGTCACCCGGTGCGATTGCGCCGCCGAGCGACGCGGCCGCGGCCGCGTACGCGGACTCAAGGATGTCGACAGCAGTGGATGCCGCGGTCGCCAACGCGCGCGCGTAGTTCGGCGTCGAGTACCCGCCCGACGTCTGCAGCGAGAGAGTGCCGTTCGTGGCCGCCCACCCGGTGAGGTTCGGGAACAGGCTGTGCCACGACCAGACCCGGTCGGCCATCGCCGCGTCGAAGTCGTCCCACGTGAAAGCGATCAGCGGCGTCGACGGCTGCGGGTCCGCGAGCTCACGCACCTGCAGCTTCCACGTCCGCCACGTGTCGAACCCGCTCGAGGAGAGCTCGTCGCTCCACGACGTCACGAGGCCGATCACGACGGGCTTCAGATCGCGCATGCCGGTGACTGTGCGCCGGACGATCGGCACCCCCGAGGCGAGGATCGCCTCCATCGTCGCCGAGTCGACGCCCTGCGTCTCGAGCTCCCACCCGTAGGTCGGCGACCCAGGGATGTCGAGGCGGGATGCCGGGTCCCGGCGCCCCGCGATCTCGAACGCGCTCGAGCGGGTCGGGAACGACCGTGGCTCGGTGAGGCCCTTGATCTCCACCGCGACGACGGTGAGGCCGTCGATCGTCTGCAGCACCGCGAGCGGGCCCGCGATCGTCACCGGCGCCGCCGCGATCGTTGACCCGTCGACGATCGCCGTGTACGTGACGACCGCGTTCAGCGCGGACCGGTTGTCGATGAGGAGGATCTGCGACCCCGCAGACACGCCCTTCCCACCCGGCACCGCCCACGACGAACCGTCCGCCGTCGTCCCGCGCACCTCGTACGCCTGACCCGCGGTCGTCCCGTTCAGGGTGATCTGCACCGGTCGCGGATCCGCGCCGGTCAGCTGGGTCGCCGTGAGCGTCGCCATGTCACCTCCTCAGAGCCGTCGTGATCGCTTGCTTCGACCCGAGCCGGATCGAATCGAGCAGGCCGCCCGAGAGCTTCTCGGCCAGATAGTCGAGGTCTTCCCGAGCGAGACGCATCGGACCCGACGGCGACGAACTCCCGGTTGCACTGGCACCGACTCCCGCAGCGCGCCGGATCTCGTCAACGTAGGAGTCGTAGGGTGCGACGACCTCGCGGCCGCCGGGATTGTCACCAACCATCGCGATCAGCGGCCCATTCGTCACGGTGCCGGCGGCGAGTCGCGGGATCTCCGGGATGCTGAGACCCCACGTCTGGCCACCGACGACCGGCACCCAGTCGGGGATCGTGACGCTCAGGGAGTTGAGTCCGCGGATCGCGGAATTCACCAGGGCGATGATCCCGTTGATAGGCCCACGCACAACGCTGAGCGCCGCGTTGAAGGCTGCACCGATGAAGTCGCCGATCCCTGAGAAGGCTGCACGGATGGTGCTGCCGACCCATGTCACGGCCGTGGAGATCGCGTCGAAGACCGGCTTGATGATCGAGTTGTAGACCCACTGCAGTCCGGCGCCGATCCCGTCGAGCGCAGGCTGCACGAAGGTGGTCCACAGCAGGCTGAACCCGAGGCCGAGGATCTGCAGCTGATCACCGATCCAGCCGACGACGGGAGCGATCACGCCTTCGTAGATAAAGCGGAACGCCGCGCCGATGACCTCGAAGACGGGCGACAGCACCGTTTCCCATAGCCACGTGGCGGCCGCGGCCCACAGGCCGATGTAGAGCATGATGCCGGTGACGACGGGGAGGATGATGTTGTCGTAGATCCAGCTGAAGGCGGCGCCGATCGCGGTGAAGACGGGCTCGAGGACGCTGCTCCAGAGCCATTCCCATGCGGCGCCGACGACGGCGGTCGCCCCGGCCCACAGGTCCTGGAAGAACGTCGTCTGCGTCGCGAGCCAGATGATGCCGGCGACGAGCGCCGCGATCGCCATGATGATGATGCCGATCGGGTTCGCGGTGAGCGCCGCATTCCATGCCCACTGTGCGACCGTGAGTCCGCCGGTGGTCGCTGCGGCCGCCGCCTGGTATGCCGTCTGCAGCTTGATCGCGGTGCTGAGGATGCCGTACGCGATCGCGGCTCCGCCGACGACCCCGCCGAGGGCGAGGACCGTGTCGCTGTTCTGCGACACCCAGTCCACCACGCCCGAGAACGCGGGGATCAGGTCGGTGATGAGGAAGGACTGGAAGCCGGTGATGACGGGGAGGAGCTTCTCGCCGATCGATTCCTGAAGGTCACCGAACGTGGCCTCGAGGATCTTCGCCTGGCCGGCGCCGGTCTTGCCGAGGGTCTCGGCGGTACCGCCGACGGTTGACGACAGGCCCGACATGATCTGATCGAAATTGCCGGCGGCCGAGCCTGTGTCGGTGAAGTCGACACCGACGGTCTTGAGCGCCCGCCCCTGACCGAGCACGGCCTTGCCCATCGCCTCCGCTGCGGTGGTGAGGTCGCTGCCGGTCTTCGCGGCGTAATCGAGCATGAGCGGGGTGAGTTTCGAGATCTGCTCACCGGTCAGCCCGAACTGGGCGAGGGTCGCCTGGCTTGCCGCGATCTGATCGTCGTCGTACCCCGTCTTCGACTGCAGCACGGTGTTGAGCTCGCGGAGCTTTGCGATGTTCACGTCGGCGAGCGCGGGGAACTTCGAATAGGCCTGCTCGAGCAGGGCCTGCGACTCCTCGGCCTCCTTGAAGGCGTCGACGCTCTGCTGGCCGAAGTCCATCACCTGCTGGGTGAGGTTCTCGATGCCGAGCGCCCCGAGTACGCCGCCGGCGGTGGCGGCCGCCGACTTGAACATCGAGCCCCAGCCCGAGGCGGATTTGCCGAGACCGTCGCCGAATTGGTCGACGACCTTTTTCGCGTTGGACGCGTCGCCGAGGATCTTGACGGTGAAGTCGGTGGACGAAGACATAGGGTCACCTCCGCCAGCGGGATCGCTGCTTCTTCGTCTCGTCGACGTACTGGTCGTGGGCGTGAGCGAGCTGCACCCACTGGGTGAGCTCCATCTCGTCGATGTCGCGGAGTGTGTGGTGGAAGACGTGGCCGATCACGGGGAACCGGCGCATCACCTGCTCGTCGAGCCAGGGCTCCGCGGCGTAGAGCGCGTCGGCTACGCCTGATCCGGTCGACTCGCCGCGTCCCCGTCGGCGGCCGGAGAGGAATCCGCGGGGAGCTGGTGAGGGTCCGGCGTCACCTCGCCTCGCTCGTCGACCGGTTCGGGAATCGGCTCGAAGGCGTCGGGGTCGCAGTCGAGTAGCTCTTCCCAGTCGGGATCGAACCCTGCGTTCGCGAGGGCGAAGAATGCGGCGAGCGGGACGCCGAGCACGTCGGCGGCCTTCACCTGCTCCTGGATCTCTTGCATCTTCAGGCCGGTCGCCTGCTGGAACCGGACGAACGAGCGCATGCTGCGCTTGACGACGAGCGTCTTGCCTTCGGCGGCTGGGGCGCATTCGAGGCGCGTGTTGATCTTGACCTTCATGATGTGCTTCCTGCCGCGTCTACGGCGGCGTCGATGGCTTGCTTGACCCGGTTCTGCATGCGGGTGCGGAGCTCGTCGGTGACGGGGCCGAAGAAGTACGGGTGCCCGAACTGGACGGCCCACCCTTCGCCGCCGAACACGGGGTGCCGGAATTGCTTGGACTGCCAGACGCGGGCCATGTTCGATCCGCCGATGCGGGGCCCGGTGGTCTTCACTTCGACGCCCTCACGCTTGGCGCCGGTGATGACGCGGGTGCGGAGGCCGTCGGAGATCTGCCGGCGGAGGTCGCTGTCGCCGCCCTGCCGGGTCTCGCCGGCGTGGTAGGTGACGCGGCGGGCGATGTAGGGCTTGCGGGTGCGGCCGTTCTTGTCGCGCCGTGGTGTGATGAGACGCCACGACTCGGAACCCCCGGCGACTTTCGGCGCTCGTTCGGTGAGCTCGGCGCGCTGCGCGGCGATGATGTCGTCGCCGGCGTCCCGAAGCTCGCGGCGGAGGTTCGTCGCGAGCTTCGGGTCGATGGACTTCAGCGCCTGCAGCACGGACCGCAGCGACGCCGTGTCGACGTCGAACGCGAGCCCGTCGCTCATCAGAGCGCGGTGTCGGCGGTGCGGACGGCGAGGTACATCGCGTGCGCGGCGACGAGCCCGTCGAACGCGGTGAAGTCCAGCGACTGTGTGGTGACGTCCGGGCCGGACACCTTCGGCAGCTCGGACTCGAACCGGATGTCGGGGAGCACGATCTGCACGGTCGGCTTGTTGCCGGCGGTGATGTCGGTGTTGGCCTGGAAGTCGGCGCGCAGCGCGAGCGGCGTCTGGTTGGCGACCGCGTCGCGGAGCGTGGTCGAGTCGTACTCGGCGGTGAGCTTGCCCTTCACCTCCGCGATCCCGACCGCGCCACGGCGCGATCGCTTGCCCTGCGTGCCCATGTTCCACCCGTTGTCGTCGAGCTTCTGATCCACCGAGATCGAGAAATCGCGGATGTTGCCGGCCGCAGTACCGCCCGTCGCGAGCGCGGTCGTCGTCGGCACCACCACCGAGCCGCCGATCACGAGCGACGCGCCGACGAACGAGAACAGTTCCTGCGATGCCGGGTAGCTGGGCGTCGCGTACACGACCGACGTGTCGACCTCACGGAGGTGCCACGACGACTTCAGCTTGAGCACGTCGGCGTTCGCCATCGAGATCTCGAACGACTTGTTCACACAGCCCTTGTACGTGTACGCGTCGACCGTCTCCGCACCGAGCCGGGGCACGCCCTCCTGGATCGTGAGCGAGGGGAGGTAGTCGGACTTCGTGAGCGTGAACAGCTGCTGGTACAGGGCGCCCGATACGAGCGCAGAACCCGCCGTGCCGAACAGTGCCTCGAGGAAGGTCCCGAGCCCTCGGCTCGGGACCTCGAGCTCGATGTCACCCGATCCGCCGTCCTTCGTCATCACGCGACGCCCGGAGCGGGCGAGGCGCGAACCGGGGCGGAGACCCTGGCCCTGGTAGAAGGTGCGCTCGAAGTCGAGCGACTCCGACGTGTACTCGAGGAACCGGTCGACCGTGACGGCAGTGCCGTAGGTCGGCTCCTTCTTGAAGCCGATGGAGCTGTCGCCCTGGATGGTCATGCCTGTGCCTCCTGCGTGCTGTCGGGGTTCGCGATCGCCGCGGCGATGTCGGCCTTCGTCTTCAGACCGGTGATGTCGACGTCGACCGCGTCGGCGAGCGCTTTGAGCCCGGCGAGGGTGGTGGGCATCTCCGCGACCTGGAAGACGTCGGACTGGCGGAGGAGGGATCGGGCGATGTCGTCGGGGACCTCGAACGGCACTCCGGGGTCGACCTCGCCGAGGACCTCCGGGATGAGCAACGCGCCGAGCGGGCTGTGGTGGATGAGCTGCATTGGTCGGCTCCTAACCGGTGATGCGGATGCGTGCGGTGAAGGTCGCTTCGATCTCGAGGAGGCGTCCCTGCGCGAGGTCTTGGGTGGGGGTATAGCCGTACGTGTCGTACGACGTGAGGAAGCACCACATGCAGGTGCCGTCGAGGGTGGTGTTTGTCTTCCGCACGTACTGCTCGAGCTGGCGGAGCAGGCCGAACGCGGTGTCGTGGACGGGCTTGTCGTCGACGTCGCCGGCGGATGCCACGCTGATCACGACGGTGAGGTCGAGGTCTTCGTTGCGTGACCGGTTCGACGCGGATAGGGGGCCGGCCTCCTGGCGGGATCGGATGTCGAGGAACGCGATCGCCTGATTGCGGTCGCGGTTCTCGACCGAGATCCCGAACATGACGTTCACGACGGTGAGATCGAAGAGGGTCTTCGCGTTCTCGTAGAACCGGGTCTTGACGGCGAGGCCGGCGGTGGCGGTGTCGGTCACGCGAACCCGCTTCCCGCGCCCGGTGCGCACAGCTGGTAGACGCGGCGGGGGATCGCGTACGCGTCGTCGGATGCCGGCTCTCCGCCGCCGGGGAGGTTGAGTACTCCAGCGGCCGGCGACTGCTTGCCGTTCTGCACCCACCAGCGGACGAGCTCGCGCGCGGCGAGCTGCAGGTTCTGGGGGACGGCGGCGTAGCCGACGGTCACGTCGATCTCGACGTTCGCGACGCCGGCGGTGAACGCGCGTCCGGCGCCGGCGTAGACGATGCCGTCATCGGGATCGATGACGTGCCCTGTCCATGCGGCGCCGTCGACGCGTACCGCGGTCACGGCGGCGGCGTTCGCGATGCGCCCGGTGAGGAGCACCGCGGACTTACCGCCGTTCGCGCGGATCGTCTTCGTCGTCTGCAGCACGGGGCCGTGGATGCGCTCGATGATCGGCGTCGCGGCGACGATGTACGCCTTGACGTCGTCGTCGCGGGTGGCGATCGTTCCCGAGTACTGCAGCCCCGCGAGCGCGTACTCGAGGGTGATCAGTCCACCCGCGACGTCGGTCACTGCTCGTCGCCCGATCGGGTGGTGTCGGCGCCGGCCGGGGCCGCGTCGACGGGGGTCAGGTCTTCGCCGTGCGCGGCCGCGCGCTGACGCGCCCACCCGGCGAGCTCGTGCTCGCCCGCGTCGGCGGAGCGCTCGGCGAGCTTCGTGTAGGAGAGGTTGCGGTTCGGATCCGCGACGAGCTCGTCGTAGTTCTCGGCGAGCCAGCCGGGGATCTCGTACACGCGCTCCGCTTCGGGCGTCGGCTCCTCGGCCGGCGCGAAGACGGGGATGTCGTCGGCGGGAGGCGTCGACTCGGCGTCGACGGGAGGCGTCGACTCGGCGTCGGCGGGTGCCGACTCGGCGTCGACGGGAGGCGTCGACTCGGCGTCGACGGGAGGCGTCGACTCGGCGGCGGCGGGCTTGCGAGGTGCCATGAGAGGTTCCTTTGGTCGGGATGGTGGAGGTGGTGCGTCCCGCCCGCCCGCGTGTGCAGGGCGGGCGGGACGCGGTCACGTTCAGAACGTGGGTGCGACCAGACCGAAGCCGGCGGTGCCGGCGTTGCCGCCGATGACCGCGGTGGCCTTGGGGAACCGGGCCGCGGTGAACGCGATGTAGCCGTAGGCCACGAGCTTCACCGTGAGGTTGGCGCCGAGCGTCTGCTCGAAGCGGAGCTGCGCGGGGTGCGCGCTGTCCTCCCAGAGCAGGTGGTCCGAGAACCGGGCAATGATGACCTGGTCTTCCGGGCCGGTACCGACCGAGATCGGGATCGACGCGTCCGTGATGACGGGCAGCGCCTGCAGCACGCCCGACGAGTCGATCGTCGCGACAGCGGGGATCTCGCCCTCCGCCGCGGCGACGACGTTCACGGGGCCGTTCGCCGTCGGCAGCACCAACGGGCGCCCCGACGAGTCGAGCTGCGACGTGAGCCACGCCCACCGGCGGGGTTGCATGACGATCGCCTCGGGCGGCAGGAACCGGCCCGTCTGGACGTCGTTGATCGCGCCCGACACCTTGGAGTAGAACGTCGCGATCGTCGCGGCCGCGGTGAACGCCGGCTCCTGCGTGATGCCGGCGGTGGCGAGGATGCCGAGCGCACGGCCACCGGTGCCGGTGCCGGAGAGCACTTCCACGTTGACCGCGACCGCGTACGCCGCGGCGAGGTCGGCGTAGATGATCTCGTCGACGCCGATGCCGCGCTCGATCGACTGACGCGAGACATCCTGCTGGCCCGCGACGGTGACGACCGGGACGGTCACGTCGGCGAACGTGGCATCCGTCGACGACACCGCGGTGTTCTGCGTCGCCTGCACCGCGGCGCTCACGCCGGTCGCGCCACGCGGGACGACGATCGACATGCCCGACTCGGGCAGCGGCAGGTTGCGGACGATGTTGGCCGTGGGGCGACCCGCTCGAGCGACCGCCGCGTACTGGTCGACCAGGTACTGCGGGGGCACGAGGCCGCCGAGCCCGGTCGTCGCGATCGAGCGCTCCGAGAGCTGCCCGTCGCGAACGCGCTGCTCGGCCTCCTGCTCGTGAGCGAGGAGACGCTCCTGGACCGCACGGGACGGCGAGCCGTTCTGCGCAGCGAGCATGTCGCGGAAGAACGACACGCCCTCGCGCGACTTGGCCCGCGAGTACACCGAGTCGCGCGGGTTGGTGCGCGCGGCGCGGGTGCCGTCGGCGGGGAGTTCGGCGCCGGGGTGACGCTCCTGCGCCGCGCGGGTCGCCTCGGCGTCTGCGTCGCGCTCGGCCTCGACTTCGGCGATCTGCTGGTCCAGCGCCGTGAGCTGCGAGCGCAGCTGGGTGCGCTCGGTGACGATGGCGAGGGAGCGGGTCTGCTCCTCCGCGGTGAGGTTGCGCTGGCTGTCCGTCGCGGCCGCGGTGAGGATGCTCTGACCCTCGGCCTCGAGCGCGCGGAACTGCGCCTGGAGGGTTGCTCGCTGGGCGTTGAGCTGTGCGAGCAGCTGTGCGAAGTTCACGGAGGAACTCCTTTCTCGGGCGTCCGCCCGGGGTTGGGGGTGCGCGTTGCGGCTCGCTTCATGTGGCGGCCGACCTCGTTCATGTGCGCGGTCGGATGCGTGCGCGAAGACCTCGACGTCGGTTGACGGCGAGGAGACTTGATGGTCGGGTTCAGCCGAGCTCGTTGCGGAGCAGTGCCTCGGCGTACGTCATCGAGCGGACGTCCGGCATCTGCACGGGCGCCGGCTCATCGATGATGGTGGTGTCCGCGGTGTTGTCCACGACTCCCATGAGGCGGGCCTCGCTGCGCTGCGCGAGCTCGCGCAGCACCGCCACAGGGAGGTCACCGTCGAGCGCTGCGAGCGCTTGCTTCGATCGAGCGGCGATGGATGTGTTCGGGTTGGCACCGAAGTTCACCGCGGACACGTCGCCGCGGTCGAGGTCGACCTCGAGGATGCGGTACTCCGTGTAGTCCGGAGACCATGCGCCGCGGACGATGCGGAACGCGAAGCTCATCTGGTCGATGTCGCCGTCTTCGATCGCCATCGCCATGTCGCGCACGTCGGCGCGATCGGCGTTGCAGTACGCGTCGACGATGAGGCCCTCGTCGGAGATGCTGAGCTCGAGTGTGCCGGACTTCGTACGCGCCATCGACAGCCCGCGATGGTTGAGGAGGAACGCCACGTCCGGGGATGCCGCGAGCGTGGTCGCGAAGGCGTCCCGGTCGATGATCTCCGTGTAGGGGCCCCAGAAGTCGTACATCTCGTACGGCTGTTCGACAGTGGATGCGCACCCGTGGAAGTGGAACGCATCGCGGCCGTCGCGCTTCACCGTCGCGACGCGCAGCTCGGCACCGTGCACGACCTCCTCGAATCGCCGCTCGGTGGAGGGGATCTCGGCCGGCGCCTGCCGGCATGCGGCCGCGCGGCCGACGAGGTCAGCGGTCATGGTCATGTCAGGCTCCGTTCGTGCTGGTGACGGTGACGGCGGGTGCGGGTGTGCCGGCGCCGATGATGCCGAGCTGCTTGAACTCTTCGAGCTGCTCGGGGGTGAAGGGTGCCCGGTTCATGAGCGCGCGCGCCTCGGAGGGGGCGGTGATCATGCCCTGCACCTCGTTGATGAGGATGCGGCTGGTGGTCTCGGGGTCCATCCGCAGCAGCGCTGCGGTGTTGAGCTTCACGAACCGGGGAGCGGCGAGCAGCGACGAGAGGGCGTCTTCGCGGCGGCCGACAGCGGGACCCATCTTCGTGATGAGGAACTGCAGGTTCCGCTGCGTGATGTTCGCGTAGGTGATCGACTGGCCCTTGGTGGCGACGTCGATCATGTCGCCGGGCACGCCGTAGAACCGTGCGGCCGCAGCGTCGCTGTACCCCTGCTGCTCGAGGAACTTCGCCTCGGCCGTCGCGGCGGAGGCCGTGGAGAACTCCCAGTCCTTGCCGGTGACGAAGATGTCGCCGCCCTCGGTGGCGATCTTGTAACGGGCCTTCACCTTGTCGGCTTCACCGTCGCCGAGGGTTTTCGCCGTGTTGCGGAGGTGGCCGGACGGGATGCTCCCGTGGTTCGTGAACCAGTCGGCAGCGAACTCCGCGGCCGACGCCCAGAGCCCGAGGGACCATGCAGCGTAGGCGGTGGGGGAGAGGCCCATGGCGAGGCCGGGGAGCGTGTACTGCTTCTCGTGCCAGATCTCGCCGGCGTCGTACTTGGTGCCCTTGATGCGGTAGGAGACGACGCCCTTCTTCACGACGACGGTGACGGTGTCATGTGCGACGAGCTCGATCGCTCGCGGCTTGCCGAGCGCGTCCTTCGCGGTGATGATGCCGTAGCAGTTGCCGACGCGGTCGAGGTCGACCTGCGAGGAGTACATCCACTCGCGCATCGTCATCTGCGCGCCGTCCGGGTTGATCAGGATCGGCGGCTTCGCGACCTCGAGCTGGATGCCGGCGGCCTTCCGGAACACGTCGATCGGGAACGACGACATGAGATCGGCGCGGAGCGTGATCGCCGCCCACACCGCCGACTGGCGGAACGCTTGCTCGGTGGTGACGGTCTTGCCTTTCGCGCCGGCGGCGCGAGCGGGGAGCAGCTGACCCCAGGTGACGTCGGAGCGCTTGACGAGGAAGCTCACTTACCGATCCCCCCTCGAGCGATGATCACACCGGCTCCGACTGCGCCGAGGCCGAGAACGAGGAGAGCGAGCGCGATCCCCGTCCAGATCCATGCGGCCGCGGCGACCAGGAGGAGGCCGAGGACGATAAGGATCTCGGCGAGCGTGTCTGCACGCATGTGCCCTCCTAGGTGTTCTATGTCATGACGTTGGTTACATCCCGCGGGTGTACCGCTTGAGGTAATCCACGATCACGTCGGTGAGTGTGCCACCAGCGACGACTACCTCTTCTGACGTGTGAACAACGTCATGAGATACAACACCTAGGCGACGGACGACTCGACGTCGTAATCGGCGTCGTCCTCTCGGGCGCTCTCGAGGCGCCATCCCCACAGGGCGACGGTCGATGCGACGAGCGGACTGATATCGGTGGTGGAGCGGTCACGGTTCCACGTGCGCGCGTCGCCGCGGGACCATGTCGCACCCGACACAGCGACGTCTAGATCGAGCTGCCCGGTCAGCCGATGCACGAGAGTGCGATCAAGGATGCCGTCGTGGAACTCAGCGCAACCGGCGGAGTACTCGGCGCGCTTGATGATCACGACCTCGATGTCGGCGTCAGCGAGGAGCTGCTCCATGGCGGCTGCTTGTCCGCCCGGCGCGACGTACACGCGTCGCGGTGCGCGCGGGTTCCGCTCAAAGAGGCGGAGCAGGTAGGGCAGCACCCAGTGGGTGTTGCGCTCATGCTTCATGACCTCGAGGTGCAGCTTCCCTTCGCCGTTCGGGCCGACGGCGCTGACGGCCGCAGCGGTGCGGTGGTTGTCGACGTCGAGGGCGAAGGCGCGCGCTGCGGCGATCGAGGATGCGTCAGATGCCGAGCCGCGCCAGTCCTCGGGAGAGAACACGGGATCGGCGCGCGATACGCCGTAGTCCGTCTGGTTTAGGTACGCGCGGCGGAAGCCTCGCTCGCCCTCGCGAGGGTCGGCGAGCATCGCGTCGAGGTCAGCGCGAATTGTCGCCGGCGCGATCGTGCGGCCGAGCGCCGGCATGCAACGCCACCAGGTGTCCTCGTCGAAAGGATCATCTTCGGGTGACGCGGACCATTCGAAGTACGCCGTTGACGATGGGGCGAGCGGGTCGGCCATCAAGCGTTCCCGGTTCGCCTCGAGCTTCGCGTTCAGGAAGATGCTCGACGCGTCACCGGCGGTCGACAGGATGATCAGTTGCGCGTCGCGACGCGTCAACATCGCGGGGCGCATCGCCTGCTCGGTTCGGAAGTCGACCTGCGCGAACGCCTCGTCGATGATGCCCTGGTCGAGGGTCTTCCCGTGCCCAGAGCGCTTGGTCGTCGCGGTCGGCGTGTAGCGAGAGCCGTTGGACCAGATAAGCGCCCGCTGCCCGTTCACGTCGTCGGTGCGGAACACCTTGCGGAACTGCGTGCGCTCGAGCAGCTCGACGTGCTCTTTCCACTTGCTGATCGCGTCGTCGCCGGTCTGTGCGGCGTAGCGCGTCAGCTGAGGGCGCCCGAACGCCCATGCACGGTGCACCATCTCGGAGAGGATCAGGGTCGTCTTGCCCGACTGCCGAGGCACGAAGATGACGACCTCGCGGTAGACGGGCAGTCCGGTCTTCGGGTCGATCTCGCCGGCGACATCGGCGACCAGCTGCTGCCAGGGCATCAGCGGCGTGCCGAGGAACCGGGCGATCTTCGCGACCTGAGCGCCGCGGGTGGGGTTGTCAGGGTTCCGTCTTGTCGCGAGACGCGGTGCCGGGGACTGGGTCGGAGAGACTGGAGAGGAGGTCTTCGAGCGATTCGCCACCGCTGTCCTCCTTGCCTCGGATGGCCCTGATCGTGTCGACGAGCGTCTTGACGATCGGTCCCTTCGAGCCTCGGAAGTCGATGTCGTCGATCTGTCGGGCGAGCGCGAGTGCGCCCTGGACGAGCGCTGCACGACCGAAGTCGGCGGAGGGCTCGAGCTCGTCGATGTCGGCGCGCAGCGCCTTCTCCGTGGGGCCGTACGCCGGCACGTGGTGATAGCCGCTCGTGCCGCCGGACGGTACGTCGCCTGCTGGGGGCGGCGTGTCGCCGTCGACGATGCTCAGCAGTGGACGGGATCCTGCTTGCTTCCGACGTTCACGCGTGCGCCGTTTCGCTGCGGTGTTCGCTGCGGTGCAGGGCGCGCAGCGGCACCCCTTGCGGTAGGCGGTCGTCGTGCCTGAGCGGCCGAGCGTTGACCGATGCCGAGCTTTCGTCGAGGTCATCGCGTGTACCTCCGGCGTCAGCGCGCGGGGAGAGAGAAAAAATGAACATGGCGCGGTCCTGCACACCCTGAGGCATCCAAATAAACGAACGCAGTCAGGCGGCGCGAGTCCACTTCGGTGCAGCGAGCGGGATGCCGACCCGCGCGCGGTACTTCTCGCGCTGCGCCAAGCCCCAGCACTCATCCGAGCACCACTTCAGGCGACGCGTGACCTCACCACACCTCGAGCAGTGAGCGGCCGGGCGAGGGGGACGCGAGGATTCGCGCGCTGCGACCCCACACGTCGACGAGCAGTACATGCTGTTCCATGCTGTGCTCTCATACGGTCCCGAGCAATACCTGCACACCTTGACCGGGGGCGGCTGGTGTCGTGCTGTGGACCACATCGCTGGCAGGCGTAGACCGCTGCGCCACTCGATGACGGTGTACCCGCTCTTGCTGCTGTTGCATCGCTTGCAGCAGGGTGCGAGGTTGCCCTCGAAGTGGTTGCCACCTCGCACCAACGGCACGACATGGTCGATGGTCGTGGCTTGACGGACGAGACAGTAGCTGCATTGCCGTCGCTGCCGTTTCCATCGCCGGAGGAGGCGCGTACGCTGGGCGAGCGTCAGCCCGGGCGCCGCTGCATCCCGTGCGGCGCGGCGCGTGTGTGGGTCGTCGCCGAAGCGAATGCGGCGAGCCTCGCCGGCCCAACGCGCTGAGCATCGCCTCGAGCAGAATCGAGACCGAGCTGTGTGCGGTGCATAGCTCGTGCCGCATGCATCGCATGTTCTGTCGGCGCGGCGTCGCGAGTTCGCTTGCGGCTCGACTGCCCGGCATGGACGGCATCGCGCTTCGCCCTCGGGGAGTGCGCCAGTGCCACGCCACATGAGCGCGCCGCAGCGGTTGCAGGCCAGATCCGGACGACGGGGCATTGCAGCCTCCGTCCAGATCAGGTCCAGTCGGGTGAGGTGATGAGCTCGGTCCGGCGCATGCCGCGGCGTTTCGCGTTCGTGATGTGCGCGCCACCAGCGGCGTTGCAGGGCTCGCACTGTGGACCGTAGTTCGACGGCACGTACGCGAGCTCGGGGGCCGCGTCGACGTCGATGACATGGCCGAGGGTCATGTGCCCTCGGCAACCGCGCTTCACGGTCGCGTCGAGATTCACGTGGCATCCCGCGGTCATGCCGGCCGTGATGCACCGCTGGTAGCGGCCGCGGGCCTTCATCTCGCGGATGCACGCCTGGTACTGGCGCGTGTGGTGAAGTCGCGACATTGCGTCCACCACCTTCCCGGGGCTCGCTGGTCCATGGTCCACAGCCAGTTCACGATGCGTCGCGCAGGGCGGGAGCGGTCGTACCAGCGGGTGAGGAGAATGCCGGCGAGGATGCCGAGGACGAGCCTCACCGCCCGACCAGGTGGCGCAGGTCCACGATCTTGGCTCCGAGCTCGGTGAGGCGGTGCAGGTACTCGGTGCCGTGGTGGGCGCAGTACGCGAGCGATCCTGTGCGCAGCTCGGCGTAGAGGAACGCGCGGTGACCGCACCTGTCGCAGGTGTCAGCCGCCACCTCGACGACGAGGGGACGGTCGCGGTCGACGATGTCGACGGGCGCGTCATCCATCGCCGTCCCCGCTCACGGGCGGGGTTCGACGTCGGGCATGCATTCGCATTCGGCGGCCATCCATGCGGAGGGCCACACGTGCCCGTGGATGCAGGCGCACATGTTGTCGTTGCCGGCCATGATCGCTCCTCGACGGCGAGAGGGCAGCGGGCGAAGGGCGCGGGATCTCGGCGGACCGCCCGCTCACCGAGATCCCGCGACGCGCTCCGGTGCCCGACCATCGCGCGGTCGACCAGAGGGGTCGACGCCGGGAAACACGAACGCCCCGGGCCTCAGAAGGCCACGGGGCGTGTGTCTGGCGGTAGATACACTTCTACCGCATGCCGAGAATGTAGCACGCTCAGACGGACTCCTGCGGATTCGGCGAGCGCTTGATGTCGTCGGCGTGTCGTGCGCAATAGGGTCGGGCTATGGATGTGCATCTGGGGAATCCCGCCGGGCGGTTGTTCTTGTTCTTGGATTGGACGGTTCATTATCCGGAGCCTCAGTCTTCGCTGTGCTTGCACCGTCTCATGACAGATCACCCGATTCCTGAGTGGCGAAGATGTCGAGCGCCGCGGTGCAGTAATCGCGATGCCACGACACGAGCCGCCGTGCGGCCCCGGCGTCCGAACTGCTACCCAGGCGCTGACCACACTCGGGGCAGTGGACCTCTTGCGCCGTATCAGGGCGAGGCGCCTTCGGCGGCAAATGCGACTTCCACCACTGATCGATCGGGCTACCCGCGGGCATGGTCCGAACCTTCCGATCTCTGAGCGGGGTGGTAGCCGACGCCGTGACACTCGGGGCAGTCTTCCCAGTGGTGAGGCATGGTCCAATCTCGATCGGCAGTCCAGTTCGGTGGCTGCCCGTCGACCTTGACCATGCCGCCGGCGCATGAGCTGCTGCACGGCCGCGCCCTCGGATGGTGCTCTGGGCAGAGCGTGCGTCCGTCCTCGTAGAACCAGAAGACCTCGGCCTCGCGCACCTGGTGCGGTTCCCGCAGATACTCCTCCACGGATGAGAGCGGCCAGTGAGAGACCTCGTGGTCGTCGGGGTCCGGGATCGTGCGACCGCAGCGTTCGTGCTCGCACTCCGCCTGGTAGAACGTTTCACTCGTGATGCTCATCGGTTCTCCTGCCGTTCTGTTGGTTCTGAATGTGTTCGAGGTGCGCGGCCAGAGCAGCGACACAGGTCGGCTCGTGTCCGATGATCCGGCGACAGTGGACGCACGCGGGCGGATTGCCAGGGATCGCGAAGGGCGCGCTCACTCCGAACCTCCCGAGCCAACCTCGAGGTCGAACAGCGCCGGGTCGCGGTCCTGCATGTAGGCCTCGTGAAACGCGAGCGTCTTCGCGTCTTCGCGGCACCGTTGCGTGTCGTAGTCCTGCCACCCGGCATCCACGCGGCACCGTGCGCACAATCGGCGCGGGTCGCCGCCATGCCCGAACTGGACACCCGCGGACAGGATGAGGAGGTTCGAGCGCTGACCGAACCGGTTACGCGACTCGCCGACCGCGACGCGTCCGCAGCCATCGCATTGGATAACCCAGTGCGGGTCCGCCTGGACGATGCCGTGGACATAACCCGGCGCGTCCGGGAGAAGGCCAGGCGCGTAGGTGATCTCCGGGGACGGCTCGTGAGGCGGTTTGCCGTCGGGCCATGAGTCCACTACACGGCGGGTAGCGGCGTCGCGCGCTTCGGCGCGCTTCGCCGCCTGCTTGCGGTGAGCGAAAGACGGGTACCGGGTGGGGCTCATGACGGATCACCCGAACCGGGCGCCTCCGCGGGATCGACGTCTGTGTGTCGAATGATCGCGGGGCGTTCGCAGCGGAGGCGTGAGGCGTCGTCGCGGGGTCGGCATTGTTCGCTCATCGGGGGTCTCCGGTCGTGAGGGGGCCGTGGCAGTCGCATTCGCAGCGGGCGGGCCGGTCGAGGTCGATGTCCCAGGCGTCGTCGTTGCAGGCGTGGTGCTTGCCGACGGCGCAGTCGGGGTTGATCGGCCGGCGGAGCTCGTTCTCGAGGGGTGCGAAGTGGCCGGGCGCGGGCGAGACGCAGCCGTCACCGTCGTGGTGCCCGGGCATGTTCTCGCGGTGCTGGTCGGTGAGTTGCAGCTCGGGGGTGTTGAGGAGCTCGCCGAGTGCCGCGACGGCCTCGACGCCGGTCCAGGTGGCGTTGCAGCTGCGGCATGTGACGGAGATCTCGGAGCGCCAGGGGCGGACTTGCCGGAGGAGGGCGGCACCGTGCGGGGTGCGGGACCATCCGCATTCGGGGCAGCGGCCGGTGATTTCGACGGGGCTGGGGGATTCGAGGAGGTCTCGGATGCGGGTGGTGATGTCGTCGAGGCGTGCGTGGAGGGTGTCGATTTGGGCGGGGGTGAGGGGGTCGAGGGTGTTGTCGGTGGTGAGGGTGGTCCACCAGTCGAGGAGGAGTTCGTCGGCGGCGCCGGTTGCGTAGATGCCCGTGGCTTGGAGGTAGAGCTCGGCCGCGGCGCGGTCGACGTCGGTGTAGAGGTCGAGGGCGGCGGCGTTGATGACGGATCGTTCGGCGGCGGATTTGGAGCGGCCGGTGCCTCCGGGGTCGGGGGTGACGGCATCGCGGAGCTGCTGCAGGAGGGCGGGGCGGACGTGGCGGGTGCCGGCGGGACGGGTCGCGGTGATGAGCTGGCGAATGAGGGTCTGCAGCGTGTCGATCGTGACGGGGACGTCGGCGGTCATCGTGTGTGCTTCTTCCACGGGAGGATGCTGCGTCGGGCGGGTGTGAGGGGCGCGCCGGGGATGGCGCCATCTGGCCGCCGGGCGGGAGCCGCGATGCGTGCGTCGTCGAGGGCGGTCTGGAGATTGGTCGCTCGGAGCTGCCACCCCGCTGCGGCGCGGGCGAGGCGGGTTCGGAGGATGCGGAAATCTCGGAGTTCGGCTTCTTGGGCGGCGAGGCGTCTGAAGAGGAACTTGCCCGCTCGGCGCGCCGCGGCGAGTTCGGTGGTTGCGGTGTCCCAGCGGGTGAGGGTGAGTTCGAGTGCAGCTTCGGCGATCCGGGCGCGTTCTTCGGTCGCGTCGAGCTGCTCCCACAGGCGGGCGGCGAGGGAGCGTGCTTGGTCGCGTTGCTCGAGCGCGGCGTCTCGGTCGGCGAGCGCTGCGGTGACTTCGTTGCTGGTGGTGACTTCGGCCCATTCGGGTCTGGGCCCGGGGGCGTCGGTGAGGGTGCGTCCGGCGGGTGGGATGGTGGGGGCGGGGGTCTGGATGCCGGCGGCGGCGCGTGCTTCGCTGACCGGGGCTGGCGGTGCGGGCTTGGGCATGTCGATGCGGTCGCGGATCTGGTCGATGAGTTCTTCGGTGGCTTCGGCGTGCTGGGGGTGCCCCATGTCCTCACCCTCTGCAGTCGTGCTCTTGGCCGGTGCAGCTGCGGCGTCGGCGGCGGGTGCCGGGGTGTTGCCGCGGGGGTCGTGGGACTGCTCGGCAAGGGGCTGTGCGGGGTCGGTGGCGCCGGGGTGCTCGAGGAGGTAGGCGTAGAGGCCGCTCGGTGGGACGATGCCGCGGTCGCTGAGGCCGGGGTAGCCGTGGGTGCGGAGCCAGGCGCGGATCTGGCGGCCGCGTTCGCGGGTCGCGGATTGGCTGAGCCCGCGGGTGAAGTCGGCCATCGTCAGCGTCGTCGTCGGCGTCGCCGGTGCGGTGGCGGGCGTGTCCTGGGTGGAGGTGTCGGATGCCAGCTCGCGGCTGTGCGCGAGGTCGTACGCGATCGCGACGGGCTTGGGGATGGGGCCGCGGACGGGGACGGCGATGCCGGCGGTCTTCGCCCAGTCGCGGATCTGACCGGTCGACGGGCCCGCCGGCTCTTCAGGGGCGGGTGCCTGCTCGGCGTCGTCGATGACGGGATCGGTCGCTTGTTCGTCGGCGGTGGGCTCGATGGGTTCGGGCATGGGTGCGGTCCTCTCGCGGGGCGGGACGGGCTTGCGGATGCGAGACGGCAACGTGGCGTCGGCTTCGAAGACGGCGGCGAGCGCTGCGGCGCGGGGGGTGGGTTTGAAGCCGAGGGTGCGGGCGATCTCGCGGGGTTCGGGGTTGCGGGCTTTGGCTTTGTAGTACCGGTCTGGGGTGGTGGTGGAGCGGACGTAGGCGTAGGTGCAGGACATGCCGTGCTCGAGCAGAGCGGGGCACTCGGTGCGTTCGCCTTTGCATCCCGCGAGGTGCCCTTCGGGCGTGCCGTGGCGCACGCCCGAAGGGAGTTCGACGGTGCTCATCAGCGGAGGACGTCGAGGGCGGTGACGCGGCCGCCGACGTATCCGAGCTCGTGGCCGGCGAGGATCACGGCGATGCCGCCGTCACGGTCGACCTCGTAGCCGGCGAGGGTGCCGACTGCGATGTAGCCGTCGGAGAACCTGAGTCGCACTGGCTCGCCGAGGACGCTGTCGAGGGCGGAGGGTGTGATCGGTTCGGTGGTGATCTCTGCGGGTGTCATGGTCGGCGGCCTTCCTGGTTGCGGCGGATGCGTCGGAGCTGGCCGAGGCTGTTGAGGATGCCGGCGCTGATGCCTTCGGCGCCGGGGACCTCGAGGAGGATGCGGACGGTGCGGGTGGGTGGGATGGTGCCGTCCTCGGGGAAGGGCAGCTGGTGGGCGTCCCATCCGGTGAGCTCGAGGAGCACGGTCGGGGCCGCTGGGGTGCCGTCCTGACCACCGACGAACGCGGGTTGCACGTTGTACGCGTCGGGGACGAACACGTCGGCGAGGTTGAGCTCGGCGCCGACGGGGTGCTCGTGCGGGGTGGGGCGGTGGTTCACTGTTCGACTCCCTCCGTCACGCGGGCGGTGAGGATCTCGACCATCCACTTGTCGAGGACGTCGTCGTCGACGTCCGTGTAGCCGGCGTCGACCGCGGTCTCGAGCTTGGAGATGAGATCCCTCAGCTCGCGGCTGGTGAGAGAGTCGATCGTGTTGGCGCGGATCTGGGCGCGAGCGGTGAGGGTCACTGGTCGGCGTCCTCGTCGTCGATGCCGTCGGCTTCCCACTCGGCCTGAGCGGCGGTCGCGGCGGTGAGGTGCTCCCGGTCGGTGTCGGTGAGGGTGTAGCCGAGGGTCTGGAGCAGCGCGAAGTACTTCACCGCGAACCGGGTGGTGAGGGCGTCTTCGAGGGCAGCGAACGCGTGGCCGATGATGACCCGGGCTGACGGGATGGCCGGGTCGGTCGCGAGGAGGACGAGGTGGTCTTCGTTGTCGCTGGTCTGCCAGTTCCGCTGGTGGGGTTCCCCGGTGATGAGGGTCAGGGCGACGTGCACGGGCGGCCAGTCGGATGCTTCGGTCGACGCGGCGAGCGCGAGGGCTTGGAGGTCGTAGTGGGCGACGACAGGGCGGAGTCGGCCGGTGGTGAGGTGCTGGTGGATCCAGGTCTGTCGGGCGGCGGTGTTCGCGGTGATGAGTTCCTGCTTCGCCTTCCATTCCTCGGCGGCCGCGGCGCGGGCTCGGTCGCGTTCGTCGCGTTCCGCCTGCTCCTCCGGGGTGAGGGTGGAGCCGGCGGCTGGAGCGAGCTCGTGACCGTTGCGGCCTTCCCAGCTCGTGCAGACGTACATCAGCCAGTCGGAGGGGTCGTCTTTCAGGTAGTACGACTGCGCCTTGTGGATGACGGCGGCGTGGCCGGGGCATTCGAGATGCTCCTCGGGGCGGATGTTGAGCTTGTCGAGCGACTTCCCCTTGTCGTCGTTGCCGCGCCAGTAGTAGTGGTCGTAGTTGTAGACGCCGGCGAGGACGACGTCGTCGGCGTCGAGCTGCTCCTTGAGTTTCGCGACTCGCGCGTCGACCTCGCGTTGGGTGCGGGCGTTCGCGAGGTCGCGGTCGAAGTTCTGCGGGGCGAGCGTGGCGGCCTCGATGAGCTTCTGCTGGAGCTTCGGGTGCTCGTCGAAGTCGGCGATCAGCGCGGCGCGTTCGAGGTCGATCGTCGGGTCGGTGGCGACGAGCTCCGCGGTGCGTTCGGACTTATGGATGCGGAGGCCGGCGCGGACTCGTGCGGTGGTCTCGCCGAGCTGCGCTGCGATGTCCTCGGGGCGGAGGCCGAAGAGGGTGAGGCGCTGGTACCCGTTCGCGAGGTCCTTGGCGGTGAGCTGCTTGCGGCGTTCGTTCTCCACGATCTGCTGCTCGAGTGTGAGCGCGCCCTCGTCTCCGGCGAGCGCGGGGCGGACGATGACGGTGATTTCGGTGAGGCCGGCGGCGATCGCGGCGCCGACGCGTCGGTGGCCGGTGACGATGACCCATTCGCCGTCGCCGGTGACCTCGACGACGGGGGGCTGGATGATTCCGTGGGTGCGGATGGAGGCGATGAGGTCGTCGTCGGGGGTGGCGTCTTCGCGGGCCTGGTCGCGGATGGTGAGGTTCGCGGGGTCGATGGTCTCGAGGCGGAGCTCGGCGATCGGGGTGGGCGTGGTCATGGGCGGTGGTCCTTTCAGTGGGCGGTGCCGAGGCGGCGTGCCAGCTCGGCTTGTGCTTCGTCGCGGGTGCGGCGGAGGCGGTGGGTGAGCATGGGGTCGATGTCGAGGGCTTGCTGCGTGTCGATGAGGCGGCGGAGGAGCTGGTGGTAGCGGGCGGGGGTGAGGCCGAGCTCACGGCGGATGCCCTCTTCGGCGCGAGCGAGGTTCGGGTGCGCGGCCGCGAACGCGAGTAGCTGCCGCGCCCGGTCGTCGGGGAGGCCGAAGTCGTCGTCGGGCGTGATCACCAGTCGTCTCCGAAGTCGATCTCCTGGACGGTGTATCTCTCGCGCCTCCCGATGATGCGCGTCCTCTCACGGAGCGCTTCGGCGAGATCCTCAGCGTCGGACTCGTTCCAGTGCAGCTCGCCGGCGCCGGCGATGCTCGGCTGCGAGGAAGCCTGGTTCCACTCGATGACGACCCAGCGGATCATGCGGGCGTCTCCTCGAGGTGGGTGATGGTGAGGGTGAAACTGGGTTCGGTGACGAGGCCGGCGGACTGGTCGAGGTGGCGGATGATGGCGCGGGGCTTGTCCATGAGCTCGGGGCGGTCGTCGGTGACGAGGCCGGCGTCGACGAGGCCGTCGAAGATCGGCTTCTCGAGTTGGGCGAGGTTGTCGGGGTCGCGGGTGTGGTTGGTCGCGACCCACCAGGTGAGCTGCGCACGGATGCGGCCGAGGGGCGGGATGCCGGCGGCGCGGGCACGGAACGTCGACGTCGTGCGGACCCAGCGGGCCTTGCGGGAGGTGGCGAGGCGGTGTCCGCGTGAGCCGTTCATGGGCAGCGGGTTCTTGGGCCACAGGAAGTGCAGGATCCACGTGTCGGGGGTGAGGTGTGCCCAGCCGGAGATCTCGAGTTCGGTGCGCATCAGCCGGCCGCCCGTCGGTCGGCGCGGGCGACGTGGATCTCGGCGGCGATGACCCAGGCTCGGGCGATCCACTCGGGTCGGGTGAGGTCGTTGCGGATCGCGCGGACGACGTACGCGGTCGGGTTCACGACCCGGGTCGGCGCGACGGCGAGGATCTCCGCGGCGAGCCGGTCGAGGCCTTCGTCGTCGATGTGGGTCTGGGCGAGGTAGTCGCCGACCGACGCGAAGATCTCCGGCGTCGAGACGCCGTGGCCGCGCAGGGCGGCGAGGTTCTTCGGCGACGCCTGGACGGGGGATGATTCCCGTCCGTCGCTGCCGGCGGAGACGGCAGCTTCGTTTTCCACAGGGCCACCGTGGTGACGTTCCTGACGGACTTGATCTAGGTCTCTTCCGGTTCTTTCCGGTTTGTATATACCGGCAGCAGCTTGCCGGTTACCCCCCTCAGATTTGCCGGTAACCCTTCCGGCAGAATCTGCCGGAAACCCTGAGTTATCCACAGGCGGACGGCAGGCGAGCCGGTACGCGTCGGGGCGTCGCCCACCCCTCGAGGACCCCTGCGCGGTGCGCGTGATGAGGTCTCTCGCGGCGAGGCTCTTCAGCATGTCGCGGACGGTCCGCTCGCTCAGCGACGACAGCTCGGCGAGGTGCGCCTGGGAGGGGTCGCAGCGCAGCGTCTCACCGTTCTCGCAGTCGGCGAGCGCGAGGAGGACGATCTTCTCGCTGGGTGGGAGGTTCTGTTCGAAGGCCCAGGAGAGGGCGTAGAGGCTCATCGGCTGACCTTGAGGGGGCAAGTGTCGGCGGTGCAGCGGTCGGAGTGGAATCGGCGTGCGTAGGAGCAGAGCGCCATGAAGACGAGAAGGGCGTGTTCGGCGTGTGCGCGGGCCTCATCGGCGGGGGCGTTCTCGACGTGGTCGACGAGGCTGACGATGAACGCCGCGGCCGCGGCGTGGTCGTTGTTGGCTGCGGTAGCGATCGCGCGCAGGGCGTCTCGATGGGCCGGGTCGGTGGCGGCGGCGAGGTTAGGCACGATGATGCCGTCGTGCACGGTGAGGATGTGGTGGTTCTCGACCTGGATTGTTGCTGCTGAGATGGAGCAGAACCAGGAGCACGCGACCATGAAGTGCTGGGGCGACTCGGCGAGGGAGCGTTCCAGGGCCGCTCCGGTGACAGCGGCTTGCAGGAGGGTCCCGTGGACCATCGCGAAGGTGTTCTCGCGGAGGAATGCGTTGTACTGCTCGATGGTGGTCATCGGTGCTCCGGGGTGTAGTGGCGGCGCATCTCTTCGCGGGCGTAGCGCAGCGCGATGCTGAGGTTTGGGAACGGGACGGGTTCGCCGTGGACGAGGAGGGTGCCGTCGTCGCGTCGGCTGAGGTACGGGGTGACGACCCAGTCGAAGTCGTACTGGTCGCCGAACTTCGTCGGGCGGGGCTCCTTGCGGACGAGCCACCGTTGTTCGATGAGCTTCATGCGGCGGCCTGCTGGGTGATCTTGTTGCGGATGCGGAGGATCTGCCGGTCGCTGTAGCCGGTGATGCGGCAGATGTGTGCGTCGGGGCGGCCGTCGCGGATGAGGGCTTCGGCGACGATGCGTCGCTCGGCGTCGGTGAGGATCGCGTCGAGGCCTTGTGTGGCGAGGGTGATGGCGACGGGGTCGACTTCGCGGCGGTGGATCGTGACGATCGTGACGGGGTGGGCGTCGGTGTCGATGTCGTCCCAGGCGAGGGGCGGCATCCACCCTTGGCGGGCTGCGTGGCGGAGCGTCTTCGTGACGGAGACGCGCTCGGCGGGGGTGGTGGGGTTGGGTTTTGTGGCGGAGAGCTGCTCGTACAGTTCGGCGATGCGGTCGACGGTCGATTGCCGCATGGTCTCCGCGAGGCTCCATCGGGGCACCATCGACTTGTCGGCGCCGAGGTGGTGTGCGAGTACCACCCCGGAGTGCCCGAGCGCTTGGAGGGCCTGCAGGCGGCGTCTCGCGCCCGTCGCGTCGACGATGAGGTCGAGGAGGTCGACGCGGCCGGCGGCGATCATGTGGTGGCGCCAGTACGAGTACTCCGTCGATGCCTCCCGGCACGGGGTGCATCGACAGGCGTGCGACGTGTAGCAGGTCGCGGTGTCGGCGTGCGCGTGGTCCGGCGGGCAGACGTGGACGCTCACCAGGTCACCGCCGCGAGGATGGCGACGGCGGTCGCGATGATCCCGGTGATCGTCGCGGCGATGAACCAGCGGCGGTCGGGGTCTGGGGAGTACTCGAGGCGCGGGTCGCTCATCGGATCCATCCCGTCGCGGCGTCGACGAGCAGGGGCACGCCGAAGGTCAGGGCGGTGAGGAGGACGGTCACGGTGACCCAGTCGCGTAGGCGGGGCTGGTCGGGGTGGCGGGTGGTCATGGTGGGCTCCATGGGGCGGTGGCGGCGGGTCTGGGCGGGGTCAGTCGAAGAGCGTCGGCTGGGCGGGCGGCGGGTCCGGGCGACCGACGCCGGCGAGAGTGCGGTGCAGTTCGGCCAGGCCCTTGGTGGTGATGTGGATCTGCAGGTAGCGGCGCTGCCCGTGGCGGGTAGTCGGGCCGACGTTCACGGCGCGGAGGGTGAGCCAGTCGCGGTCGTGGGGGAGTCTGGTGATCACCCATTCCGCGTCGGGCGTGAGGTTCCGTTCGATCCAGCCGAGCTCGGCCATGTGGTCGAACAGGCGATCGCGGCCGATCGTGATCGTCGGGTCCTGGTCGAGGATCCGCGCGGCCGCGGCTACCGTGTACGCCTCGATGAACGGAGCGACCCGGTGTGCCTGCTCGAGTACTTCGTCGGTCGTGTACGCGGGGAGCTCGTCGCGCAGCCAGTCGAGGAACCGGCGAGCGCGGGCGGGTGCCTGGGTGTCTTCGAGGGCGCGGGTCATGGCCCATTCGAGGGGGTAGTACTCGGCGCCGTTGATGTCGTGCACCTGGTCGTCGTCGAGGAGGAGGGTTTCGCCGGTGGCCCACGGGGGGATGACGGCGATGCGTTCGACGTCGTCGCGGCGGAGGTAGACGTACGGGTGGTCGACGAGGATGTGGAGGTCGTGGCCGTCGACGCGGGGGATCACGGTTCGGGGCTGCTGCAGCTCCACCATGGCGACACTCACCGCTCGTCCTGGCCGGGGGTGCAGAGGGTGCAGACCTCGGCGGTCGTGCAGTCGCAGTAGTACCCGCGGCGGACCCGCCGCTGGCGGTGGAGTTCGGCGAGCGCTGCGCGGTGCCGGCGCATCCGCTGCGCGTCGTTGATGGTGATGACGATGAAGATCAGGACGACGCCGAGGGCGAGGACGATCGCGGTCATGTCCGGTCCTCGAGCCACGTCTGCGGGGGGAAGAGGTCATCGATGGAGACGCCGAGGAAGCGAGCGACGACGACGATCTCGGGCGCCATCCAGGTGGTGCGCCCGTTGACGAGGCGAGAAGTGCCGGAAGGCGTCATGCCGAGGATGGGTGCGAGGGTCTTCCGCGGGATGCGGCGGGCAGCGAGGATGCTCCGAACCCGGGATGCCACGTAAGCACTTACGGGATGCTGTGCCTTCGAGGTCGAGGGGCCGGTGGTGGTGGCCGGCCCCTCGACGCTCGCCCCGTCACCGGAAAGGAGGACGGTGTCGGGGGTGCCTGCCAGGATCGTGGCGGGAACATCCGAAGCGCCAACTTCGGATTCCGCTACCTGGAAGGAACTCTCATGGCTGTTGTGCACATCGGCGCCGCGAAGATCGAGATCTCGACATTGCAGGCGCACCGTCTCCGTCAGGCGGTCGACAGCGCCGACCAGCGCGGCGACGTACGCGTCTTCCTTCGGGGGGAACGAACGGACTTGGACGCCTGGATCCCGGCCGGGACGCCCGTCGTGATCCTCACTGCGGCCGGCGACCTCCCCGACCTTCCCGATTACGACATCGCCGACACCATCGGCTGATCGGGACCGGCTCTGGTCGATGCCGTCGTCGCCCTGGACGCCCGCCTCGATCTCCTGGACCCGATCGCGGACTGACCGACCATCGTTGCTCTGCGCGTCTTCGAGGTGGGCGGGGAGCATGCGCAGGGCATCGCGGATTTCCGCGAGCTGACGGAACCAGCCGAACGGGCTCATGACGCACGCTCCGTGAGGGTGGAGGGGCCGGTCGAGTCGGCGACCGGCCCCTCCGGTGTGGTGGGGAGAGTCTGGGGTTCCACCCCAACCACGCCTGATGCGCCGGAATCGGCCGCGAGTGCCCGAACATCTCCAAGGCGAAACCGTCGATGCCCACCTGGCGTTCGGAGTGAGGTGATGGCTCCCTGACGCTCGTACTGCCGGAGCGTCTGAGGGTGCACGCCCAACAGAGCGGCAGCGGCGCTCGTCGAGATGCGCTCATCCTCGCTAATCTGAACATGCTTAGCTATCACGCCTTGACCTAAGCATGCTCACTCAAACTTTGTCAATACGCGTTCACGCAGGCTTGCGCAGTTTTGCTAAGGTGTGCGATGCTCGGAGCATGTCTCAGGCAGCAGCAGTGGACCCCTACATCGCGGATCCGATCGTTATCCCGGGATGGTCTTTCGGTGACCGTCTTCGGAAAGCGCGTGTCATGCGCGGGCTCGATCAGCGCGCTCTCGCACGGATCCTCGACGTGAGCCCGGGCGCCATTGGTCAGTGGGAGACGGATCTCACGCGTCCCCGCAACATCGCGGAAATCGCGCGAAAGGTTCAGGAGGCATGCCGGGTGCCGGCTTGGTGGCTCCTTGATATCGAGCCGATCAACGTCGAGTCCACCGCCGATGAGCTGGCCGCAGCACGCGGCCGCCGACGTGAACCGTCGCCCCTAACGGTGTAAACGTGGCGCTCTACCAGCTGAGCTAAAGGCCCTGATGCGACCAGTCTACGAGTCCCGGCCGACCACTTTCGGCTCGGCGGGGTTGAGATACGTGTCGGCATCCTTCCCGAGGCGGGAGTTGCGGTGGGAGTAGGCGAAGTAGATCACGAAGCCGATGACGAGCCAGATGAGGAAGCGCAGCCACGTCTCGACCGTGAGGTTGAGCATGAGGTAGACGCAGACGAGCGCAGACAGGATCGGCAGCACGGGGCTCCACGGCACCCGGAAGCCTCGCTTCAGATCCGGGCGTGTCCGGCGCAGGACGACGACACCGACCGAGACGAGCACGAACGCCGACAGCGTCCCGATGTTCACCATCTCCTCGAGGACGCCGACGGGGGTGAGGCCGGCGACGAGCGCGACGATGACCGTCACGATGATCGAGATGAGCCACGGCGTCCGCCGCGTCGGGTGCACCTTCGCGAGCCCCGCGGGCAGCAAGTGGTCCCGCGACATCGCGAAGATGATGCGGGTCGCGCCGATGAGCAAGGTGAGGACGACCGTCGTGAGACCCGCTACCGCTCCCGCGGAGATGATAGTGGCCATCCAGGCCTGTCCGTGATGCGCGAAGGCGTTCGCGAGAGCGGCCGCCGGGTCGAGCTGGTCGTACGAGACCATCCCCGTCACCACGAACGCGACAGCGCAGTAGAGCAGGGTGCAGATCGCCAGCGACGCGATGATGCCGATCGGCATGTCGCGCTGGGGGTTCTTGGTCTCCTCCGCCGTCGTCGCGACGACGTCGAAGCCGATGTACGCGAAGAAGACGAGGGCGGCGCCGGCGAAGATCCCGCCGACACCGAAGGCCATCGGCTCGGTGCCGGAGAGGAACTGCAGCAGAGGCTGAGTGAGGCCCGTCGCGGCTTCGCGGGGAGCGGCGTCCGGGACGAACGGCGAGTAGTTCGCCGGGTTGATGAACATGATCCCGGCGACGATGACGAACAGGACGATGAAGAGCTTGACGGCGACGAGCACGAGGTTGACGCGCATCGACTCGCGGATGCCGAGGGTCATCAGCACTCCGAGGACGAGGACCAGCAGAATCGCCATGACGTCGACGGTGCCTCCGTAACCGATGACGGCCGGGATGGGCGCGCCGAGCTGTTCCAGGAGGACGCCGAGGTACGCGCTCCACCCCTGCGCGACGACGGACGCGCCGAGAAACATCTCGAGGATCAGGTCCCACCCGATGATCCAGGCGAAGAGCTCACCGAGCGAGGCGTAGGAGAACGTGTAGGCGGACCCCGACACGGGCACCGTGGAGGCGAACTCCGCGTAGCACATGGCCGCGAGCGCGCACGCGATCGCGGCGACGACGAAACTCACGACGATGGCGGGGCCGGCGACCTCGTGGGCGGCACGGCCGGTGAGCGTGAAGATGCCGGCGCCGATCACCACCCCGACGCCGAAGATCGTGAGATCCAGCGCCGACAGCGACTTGCGCAGCTGGAACTCCGGCTCTTCTGTATCGGCGACCGACCGTTCGACCGACTTCGTCCGCATCACGCTCATGTCCGCTCCTCTTCGCGACAGGGCCATTCGGGGCGCCAGGGTCCACATGCTAGTGCTCGTGGGCCACGGCCGGGAGGGGCTTTCGTCGGTGCTGCGCGATAGGTTGGAGACGTGAAAGCACGCCTTCTCGACCAGCAGCTCCTGATCGACCTCGCTCGCCTCGACGGCGTGATCCGCACCGCTGACGCCGCGCGTCGCAACCCCGCTCAGAGCGCCCGCGTGAGCGAACTGCTGAACGAGCGCCACGCGCAGTCGGCCGTGCTCACCGGTCTTCTCGGCGACCGGGACGACGCGCGTGCCGAACTCGACCGCCTCGAATCCGACGTCGCGCTCGTCGATGCGCGCACGGCGCGCGATACCGAGCGGCTCGCCGCGACGAGCAACGCCAAGGAGGCGCAGGGGCTGGAGCACGAGCTCGTATCGCTCGCGAAGCGCAAGAGCGACCTGGAAGACGCGGAGCTCGTGATCATGGAGAGGCTCGAGACCGCGGAGGCCGCCGTCGCGCAGCAGGAGGCTGCCATCGCCGAGATCAACGCCGAGGGTGCGCGCCTCAGCGCGGAGGGCAAGGCGGCCGTCGCCGCCGCCACGGCGTCGTGGGAGTCCGCCACGCGCGATCGCGAAGCACTCGCCGCTCGCGTGCCCGCGGATCTGCTCGGGCTCTACGACCGGCTCGCCGCTCGCGGCGTCGGCGCGGGGGAGCTCCGTCAGCGCACATGCGGCGCGTGCCACATGGTCCTCTCGGGCACCGATCTGCAGGCCCTGCGACAGGCGGATGACGACGAGGTCGTGATGTGCCCCGAGTGCGGCGCCATCCTCGTCCGCACCCCCGAGTCCGGGCTGTGATCCGACGGCGGCGATGACGTCTCCGCCACCGCGGTGGCGCGTCGTTGGAGCGGACGGGTCCGGCGTCGTCGTCGTCGACCTCGACGAGCAGTTGCGCGAGTCCGGGCGATTCCGCGGTGACCCGGCGGATGTGGTGGTCGCGGCATCCACTGCCCCGGCGACGACACGCTGGGTGTGGAGCGACACGACGCGGTGGTACCCGCAGCTCCTTGCGCACGGAGTGACCGTGGCGCGCTGCCACGACCTGCGGCTGTGCCATGCCATCCTGCGCGACAGCGCGTGGACGCCGGGCGCCGGCGACCTGCGCGCGGCGGCGGCGTGGGATGCCGCGCCGTCAGATACCTCGCCCGGCGCTCCCGCGCTGTTCGATCTCGAGGACGGTGAGGTCGGCGGCACGGGCGTTCCCCACAACGCGGATGCCGCAGTCGAGGAGCTCCGGCGGCAACGCGAAGCGCTCGCGGGGGCGAGCGACCCGGCGCGGCTCGAGCTCCTGCTCGCGGCGGAGTCCGCGGGCGCGCTCGTCGCGGCCGAGATGCATGCTGCCGGGGTCCCCTGGGACCGTGCGGTGCACGAGGGAATCCTCGAGGCATCCCTCGGCACGCGCCCCGCCCCGGGGGAGGTGGCCCCGCGCGTCCGCGAACTCGGCGACGTCGTCCGCGCGGCGCTCGGAGACCCTGCCGCAAGCCTCGATTCTCAGCCGAAGCTCCTGCGCAGCCTCCACCGCGTCGGCGTGCTCGCGGAGTCGACCAGTCGGTGGGAGCTGGCGCGGTTCGACCACCCCGCGATCGCGCCGCTTCTGGAGTACAAGAAGCTCACGCGCCTCGTGAGCGCGAACGGCTGGGCCTGGCTCGACGAGTGGGCTCCGGCGGGGCGCTTCCGTCCCGTGTACGTCCCGGGTGGCGTCGTGACCGGACGATGGGCGTCGTCGGGCGGCGGGGCGCTGCAACTGCCGCGTCAGCTGCGGCCCGCGGTGCGTGCCGACCCGGGATGGACCCTCGTCGTCGCCGACGTCGCCCAGCTCGAGCCTCGCGTGCTCGCCGCGATGTCGGGGGATCGTGCTCTCGCGGATGCCGCGCGCGGACGCGATCTCTACGACGGTCTCCTCGAGCGGGGCATCGTGGAAAGCCGCCAGGAGGCGAAGATCGCGATGCTCGGAGCGATGTACGGCGCCACGACGGGTGACAGCGGGCGACTCGTCCCGGCGTTGCGGCGTGCCTATCCGCGGGCGATGGGACTCGTCGACGAGGCGGCGCGCGTCGGTGGTGTCGGCGGCGTCGTGACGACGTGGCTCGGGCGCTCGAGCCCGGCGACCTCGGAGGCCTGGCGCACCGCCCAGGGCCGTGCGGGTGACCCGGATGCCACGGAAGCGGACCGTGCGCGGGCGCGGCGCGCCGCGGGCGATCGCGGGAGATTCACCCGCAACTTCGTCGTGCAGGGCACCGCTGCGGAGTGGGCGCTCGCGTGGCTGGGGAGCCTGCGCACCGAGCTCGCGCTGCTGCCGTCGGTCGACCCGGCGGGCGGGGGAGAGGCGCCGGCATCCGGTCCGGTGTTCTCACGGCGCGCCCACCTGTGCTTCTTCCTGCACGACGAGATCATCGTCCATGCCCCGCTCGCGCAGGCGGACCGCGTCGCCGTTGCGGTGCGCCGATCGGCGGCGCGCGCGACGCAGATCCTCTTCGGCACGTTCCCGCTCGATTTCCCCTTGGATCTGCGCATCGCTCCGGATGCCGCGAAGAGCTGACGCCGCACGGACATCCGGATGCGGCGCGACTAGGATCGACGGAGCGAATGGGTCGGCTGGACGGTCGCGTGGCGGGGAGACCCGCACCGAGGAACGTCCGGGCTCCACAGGGCAGGGCGGTGGGTAACACCCACCCGGAGTGATCCGCGAGACAGTGCCACAGAGAGCAGACCGCCTCGGTTCCGACCGGGGTAAGGGTGAAAGGGTGGTGTAAGAGACCACCGGGGTCGTGGTGACACGACCCGCACGGTAAACCTCGCCCGGAGCAAGGTCAGACAGGGGATGTGGACGCGGCCCGCCGAGTCCCCGGGTAGACCGCTGGAGCGGCACGGCAACGTGTCGCCGAGAGAGATGACCGTCCACGGAGCAGGCCCCGCGCGTGCTCCCGGACAGAACCCGGCGTACAGGCCGGCCCATTCGCCTTCTCGCGCGGCGGCGCAGCCGCCCGTCTGCCGGGCGCCTCAGCGCTCGTCGTCGAGCGCGAGCGCCGCCGCGCCGATGATCCCCGCGTTGTTGCGGTGGACGGCCGGCACGATGGGCGTCTTGAGGTCGAGCAGCGGCAGGAACTCGTCGGCGTGCTTGGAGACTCCGCCGCCGACGATGAACAGGTCCGGGCTCAGGAGGAACTCGAGGTACGAGTAGTAGCGCTGCAGCCGCCGCGCCCACCTCTTCCAGCTCAGCTGCTCGCGCTCGACGGCGGAGTACGCCGCCCAGGCCTCGAAGTCCTTCTTGTGGTTCGCGCGCTGCAAGTGCCCCAGTTCGGCGTTGGGGATCAGATGACCGTTGTAGAGCACCGCGGTGCCGATGCCGGTGCCGAGCGTCGTGAGGATCGTGAGTCCCGCGGAATCCCGCGCGGCGCCGTATCGCGCCTCGGCGACTCCGGCAACGTCGGCGTCGTTCGCGAAGTGGATGTCGCGGCCGAGGCCGTCCTCGAAGAACTTCTCCGCTTCGAACCCCACCCAGGTATCGGCGACGTTCGCTGCCGACAGCGTGCGACCGTTCTTGACGATCGCGGGGAAGGCGACGCCCAGCGGGATGTCGGCGTCGGAGACGCCGAGAGCTCCGAGGACGTGCAGAACGGCATCCAGGACGTCGGCGGGCTCCGCGCCCGCCGGGGTCGCGACCTTCACGCGGTCGCTCAGCAGTTCGCCGCGCGCGAGGTCGACAAGCGCTCCCTTGATGCCGGTGCCGCCGATGTCCACCCCGACCGCGCTGGTCGCCTTCGTCGTCATAGCGTCCACCATATCCACGCCGCGGGGATCCGCTCGTTAGGATCGGAGGACGCTCACGGAAGGAGCCCGCGATGTCGGCAGGCGAAGACAAGTTCTGGTACAACCTCACGACCGGAAAGGTCGAGCGAGGGTTCGAGTCTCCCGCGATCGACCGCGCCGGCCCTTTCGACACCGAGGAAGAAGCGGCGAACGCCCCGCAGCTGCTGGCCGAGCGCTCGCGCGCATGGGCTGAGGAAGACGCGCAGGAAGACGCGTGAGGTCGACGCTCGTCGATGGGCGAAGGTAGGGCCGCGGGCAGATAGTCTGGCCTGCGAGCGGCTCGCGCGGCGGGCCGCGACGATCTGCGACACCGCAGCGAGAGGACGCGATGGACAAGCAGCGGGACTTCGTACTGCGCACGATCGAGGAGCGGGGCGTCAAGTTCGTGCGGCTCTGGTTCACCGACGTGATCGGCACCCTGAAGTCGGTCGCGATCGCCCCGGCGGAGGTCGAGGGCGCGTTCACCGAAGGCCTCGGGTTCGACGGCTCCGCGATCGAGGGCCTCACCCGCTCGTACGAGTCGGACCTGCTCGCCCACCCCGATCCGACGACGTTCCAGACGCTGCCCTGGCGCGGGGAGATCGACCCGACGGCGCGGATGTTCTGCGACATCACGACACCCGACGGCCAGCCCGCCGTCGCCGATCCGCGTCACGTTCTCAAGCGCACTCTCGCGAAGGCGGCGGATGCCGGGTTCACGTTCTACACGCACCCGGAGATCGAGTTCTACCTGCTGAAGTCGTCGTCGTTCGGGCCCGACGGCCCCGAGCCGGTCGACTCGGCGGGCTATTTCGACAACGTTCCGGGCGGCACAGCGCATGACTTCCGGCGCCGGAGTGTCCGCATGCTCGAGGACCTCGGGATTTCGGTGGAGTACAGCCACCACGAGGGCGGTCCGGGCCAGAACGAGATCGATCTGCGATACGCGGACGCGCTCGCGACCGCAGACAACATCATGACCTTCCGGACGGTCGTCAAAGAGGTCGCGATCGAGCAGGGCGTGTACGCCACCTTCATGCCGAAGCCGCTGTCCGGACAGCCCGGCAGCGGGATGCACACGCACATGTCCTTGTTCGAGGGCGACCGTAACGCGTTCTACGAAGAGGGCGCGCAGTACCAGCTCTCCAAGACCGGACGTCAGTTCATCGCGGGCCTTCTCACGCACGCCAACGAGATCGCCGCCGTCACGAACCAGTTCGTGAACTCCTACAAGCGACTCTGGGGCGGTGACGAGGCGCCGAGCTTCATCTGCTGGGGCCACAACAATCGCTCCGCGCTCGTGCGCGTACCGATGTACAAGCCGAACAAGGGCCAGTCCACGCGCATCGAGTACCGTGCGCTCGACTCCGCGGCGAATCCGTACCTCGCTTTCGCGCTCATGCTCGCGGCCGGCCTGAAGGGCATCGAGGAGGGCTACGAGCTTCCGCCGGAGGCCGAGGACAACGTGTGGTCGCTGACGGATGCCGAGCGTCGCGCGCTCGGCTACGCGCAGCTGCCCGCGAGCCTCGACCACGCGCTGGAGTACATGCAGGAGTCGGAGCTCGTCGCCGAGACGCTCGGCGAGCAGGTCTTCAACTACGTGCTGCTCAACAAACGCCGCGAGTGGCACGAGTATCGCGCGCAGGTGACGCCGTTCGAGCTGAAGAGCAACCTCGAGATGCTCTGACAGCCATGTCGGCAGGCGAGCGCACGTCCGTCCGGACCGTGCTGGCACGCGATGGCTTCGGCGAGATCGGCGACGCTCTCGAACTCCTCACCGAACTCGCGGACGTCCTCGGCATGGAGCGCACCGACATCCTGCGCGGCGCCGAAGCGGCTGCCGACCCGGATGCCGCCCTGGGCGCGCTCGCGCGCATCGCCCGGCGCGACAGCGGTGCCGTCGCGGCGGCGCTGTCGCGTGTCGGTCCCGTGGTGTGGCGTCTCCTCGGCGCGTCGAACGGATTCGGCGACTTCTACCTGCGGCATCCCGGCGAACTCTCTCACCTCGTCGTGCCCGGGGATCGCCTGCCGACCTCTGACGATCTCGTCGCCGAGTTGCGGGGTTCGGTCGGCGCGGACGCGGAGGGATTCGCCGAGGCGGGTGACGAGAAGGCCTGGGTCGCGCTGCGCGTCCGCTATCGTCGCCTCCTCGCGCGCATCGCCGCCTACGACCTCTCGTCGCCCGATCCCGTCGCGGTTCTCCCCGAGGTGGCGGCGGCGCTCGCGGACGCGGCCGGCGCGGCCCTCGAAGCCTCCCTCTGCGTCGCGCGCACGCGGGTGGCGGGAGGCGGGGGCGCGGGACTCTTTCCTCGCGACCAGGTCGCGGCGACGCGGCTTGCGATCATCGGCATGGGCAAGACCGGCGCGCGCGAACTCAACTACGTGAGCGACGTCGACGTGATCTTCGTCGGCGGTGGGACCGACGAGCTCATCGAAGAGGTCGGGGAGAGCCGTGTCATCGATATCGCGACCCGACTCGCGGTCCAGACGATGCGCGGCATCTCCGGGATGGAGGTCGAGCCGCCACTGTGGGAGGTCGACGCGAATCTGCGTCCCGAGGGCAAACAGGGGGCGTTGGTCCGCAGCCTCGAGTCGCACCTCTCGTACTACGACCGCTGGGCGAAGAGCTGGGAGTTCCAAGCGCTTCTCAAGGCGCGCCCGCTCGCCGGCGACCGCATGCTCGGCGAGGCATACGTCGACGCCGTCCAGCCGAAGGTATGGACGAGCGCGGCGCGCGAGAACTTCGTCGACAGCGTGCAGCGCATGCGTGAGCGCGTCACCGAGTTCATTCCCGCAGAGGACGTCGCGTATCAACTCAAGCTCGGTCCCGGCGGCATCCGCGACATCGAGTTCACCGTGCAGCTCCTCCAGCTCGTGCACGGGCTCGCCGATGACCGCATCCGCCAGCGCGGCACGCTCGATGCCCTCGAGGCGCTCGTGTCGGAGGGTTACATCGGAAGGTCGGATGCCGCGGCGTTCGCCCGCGATTACCGCATGCTGCGCGTGCTGGAGCACCGTGTGCAGCTGCGCGATCTGCGCCGCACCCACCTCATGCCGCGGATACCCGACGAGCAGCGCGTCCTGGCGCGTGCGTCCGGACTCGCCGCCGACGGCGTCGGCGTCTGGGCAGTGTGGGAGGGCATCAAGCGCGAAGTCCGCGAGATCCATGTGCGGGTGTTCTATCGGCCGCTCCTGTCGGCCGTGGCGGCTCTCCCCGCCGAGGAGCAGAAGCTGTCCACGGCGCAGGCGCATGACCGCCTGGCCGCGATCGGCTTCCGCGATCCGGCCGGTGCGCTTCGGCACATCGCGGCGTTGACGGGGGGCCTCAGCCGCAAGGCGACGATCCAGCGTCACCTCATGCCGATCATGATCCGGTGGTTCGCCGACGGCGTCGACCCGGACTACGGACTTCTCGCGTTCCGCCGCGTGAGCGAGCGACTGGGCGATACCCCCTGGTTCCTGCGGATGCTCCGCGACTCGTCCGGGGCCGCCGAACGGCTCACCCGTGTGCTGTCGGGCTCGCGCTACATCGGCGAGCTGATGGAGTGGATCCCCGAATCGGTCGCGTGGCTCGACGCGGAGGATCAGCTCCGTCCTCGCTCGGGGCTCGCCCTTCAACAGGAAGCGCGGGCGATCCAGACACGCCACGAGACGATCCGCGAGGCGATGGACGCCGTTCGGGCGCTGCGCAGACGCGAACTCCTCCGCCTCGCCTTCGGGGCGGTCCTGGGAACGCTCACGATCGAGGAGCTCGCGGATGGGCTGACGACGATCAGCGAGGTCACGATCCAGGCGACACTGCGCGCCGTGCGTCGCGAGGTCGTCCCGCCCGCCGATGAAGCCCTCGACTTCTCGGTGATCGCCATGGGGCGGTTCGGGGGAGCAGAGCTCGGCTTCGGGTCGGATGCCGACGTGCTCTACGTCTACGACGCGAACGGACTCGATCCCCAGCGCGCGAACGACCTCGCCCGCCAGCTCGTCGCCGGTCTTCGCGAGTACTCGGAGGACAACCGCGTTCCCTTCGACCTCGACGCGGACCTGCGCCCTGAGGGACGCAACGGTCCGCTCGTGCGTTCTCTCGACTCCTACGCGGAGTACTACCGGCGCTGGTCGCTCTCGTGGGAGGCGCAAGCGCTCCTGAGGGCACGCGGGGTCGCGGGGAGCGTCAAACTCATCGGGCGTTTCATGGAGCTCGCCGACGACGTGCGATACCCGTCGCAGGTCGCCCTGCAGGACCTCCGCGAGATCAAGCGGATCAAGGCCCGTGTGGAGAACGAGCGCCTCCCGCAGGGCGTCGACCGGACGCGGCACTTGAAACTCGGTCCGGGCGGTCTCAGTGACGCGGAGTGGCTGGTCCAGCTCCTCCAGCACGCCCACGCCGCGGCGATCCCGGCGCTGCGGACGACCTCGACCATTCAGGCGCTGGAGGCCGCGCGTGATGCGGGACTGGTTCCGGATGCCGCTGCCGAGCGCCTCGCGGCATCCTGGCGTCTTGCCAGCAGGCTCCGCTCGGCGAACACGCTTCTGTCCGGGCAGACGAGCGACGTGCTTCCCACCGACCGCGGAAAGCTCGACGGCATCGGGCGGCTTCTGGAGTACCCGCCGCGCTCGGCGACGATCGTCGAAGAAGAATGGCTGCGCACCGCGCGCCGAGCCCGGCGCGACTTCGAGAAGCTCTTCTACGGCTGAGCGACAGCGTGCGACGGAGCGCACGTTCGGAGCCACGCGATCGTGAGCGCGGCGCCTCCGAGGCCCACGCAGAGCCACGTGATGGCCGCGGCGACCACGCCCGCCACGAGCAGCCCGAGGAGCATCGCCAGGACCGTGCCGAGGACCACCGCGATCACGGTGACGGCGAGAAGCCCCAGCACACGCCAGGGATGAGCGCGCGCCGACCGCGCTGCTGCGCGGACGCCGCCCGCGGCGATCACCGGGCACGCGAGCGCGACGCCCAGGGGGATGAGCGGTGGCGCGGCGATCGCGAGAGCGACGAGGAGCACGGCGCTTGCACACACGAGGGCGCTGCACCGCCGCGAATGGGCGCCGGCGAGGATCGCCCACAGAGCCGCCGACGCTGCGGTCAGCGCGATGCCGGAGAGCGTCGCGAGCGCGATCGCGCCGGCATCCAGCGCATCCCGCGGAGCGAGGGCGACGAAGAGCGCCTGCAGCGCGGCGTTGGCCACGACGACGACGAGTGCGATGGCGAGCGCGGCGCGCGGGCGGTGGCGCGTCCGGCTCATCCGCGTGCCGCTTCGTCGAGCAGGTCGCGGAGGGCGCCGTCGTAGATCGTCTCGCCGCCGACGTGGACGACGATCGTGGCATCGTCGGCGGTGCTCGAGCGTACGAAGATGTCCGCCCCGGCGGTGGTCGTTCCTTCGCACGTCACCGTCGTCGTGTCCGGCTCCGCAGTGCAGACCGGCGCAGTGAGGATATCGATCTGGCGAGCCTGGAGGGCATCGATCGCGCCGAACCGCACTTCGGCGAGGGCATTGCCGCCGACCGGAGCGAGAGCGCTGATCTCGGAGCATCCTGCCAGAGCCACGGCTGTCGCGGCGGCTGTTGCGGCGACCACGAGCCTCGTGACGGCCCGCCTCATGACAGCCCCTGCTCGTGCGTGAGAATCCGTGACCGGGCGACCAGATGCTGCGCCTCCAGCGCGGCATCCGTGATCGTCTCGAGGTCGAACGGCGCGGGGAGCAGCAGTTCGGTGTTGCGGTCGAGTGCCGACCCTCGGCGCATCAGCGGCGTCTCCGCCCAGTCGTTGGATGCCAGCTCACGACTCCGCGCGGCCAAGGACAGGTAGTCCCCACCTGCACCGGGGGTGGCATCTGCCGCGTGGTCGACGACGGTCGTCAGGAGGGAGAGGGTGCCGTCGCGGTTATCGACGATCTCGACGGTCTGCTGCTGCTGGGGGAAGTCGATGCAGGACGCTGTGGTGATCTCCCAGAAGCCGCCCCCGGCCTCGCGACGGTGCGCGAGGATCTGGTTCAGGTGCGTATGCCCGTTGAGCCAGCCGACCACCACGGGGTATCTCAGCAGCATCGCGACGAACTCGTCCGCACCGAGGAGGACTTCTTCCTGACCGGGACGCTGCGCCCGATTCTCCAGGGTGTCGCTGTTGTGGTGGCTGAGGACAAGGACGAGCCGCTGCTCCCGGGTCGCCTGGACTAGCTGCTCTTCGAGCCAGTCGAACTGGTTCTTCGGGACCGCGCCGTCGGGTCCTGCGACCTGATTGCACGTGTCGAGCCCGAAGACGCGCACATTCGGAGTGAGGTCGACCTGCCACCAGGTCTCACCGGTGCGCAAATTCCGCTCGGTGAACCCGTGTCCCACCGGGCCCGGGTGCTGCTGCGTCGTGAAGTGCTGCTCCATGAACTCGTGTCGCGTGAACAGCGCGCGTTCGGGGTCGGCCGGCACGGCACGGAATCCCGGCCGCAGGCCGAGCGCGAGGCCCAGGGCGTCGAGGGTCTGCTGCGCGACGCTCGTGCGCGCGGCATAGCCGCCGAGCGCGAGCGCTGCCGTCGCCTCGAGCGTGTACGACTTCCGACCGCCGATGGCGAGTTGGCGCAGCTGGGAGTCGAGGTCGAAGGTGCCGAGAAGCAGGGTCTCGTGATTCCCGTAGACCGAGTACCACGGTGCGGGGAGGCCCACGGAGGGGACGGGCTGCGCGATGGCGTCGTCGAGGAGCGTCGGCAGCGTCGGGAACCCGTACGCCCCGAAGTCGCCGCCGGAGGGGTCCGCCGGGCGGTACGCCCAGACCGCTTCCGCCCACGCCTGCACGCCCTCGAACGTGGGACTCGTCCGCGGATCGACGCTGAGCCCGTCGAGAAGGTCGATGTACCAGCGCAATTCGCGACGCGAATGCATATCTGCGCTGTCGCCGGTCACGACGGCCGCGCCCATCGGGGCGCCCGTGACGGGGCTGTAGCGCAGATCCGACATCGACTTCGTCATCGCGGCGATGACGTGCGGGCTGAGCGGATCCTGCGGATGGAAAGCCGAGCCCCAGGCAGCATGGTCCTGCACGATCATGGGCTCGATCCGCCCGGGTGACTGCGCGTCGATGACGTGCATGTCGGACAGGTGTCCGAGGTAGAGGAGCGACCGCCGAGCCGCCAGACGCGCCGCATCGGGTGTGCGACCGAGGATGTCGAGACGGGGGATATGGGGCTCGCCGGGGCCGTCGATGAGCGTTCGGTACGACCCCTGGAGGATGCGGCCCTGGAGGATCGTCCGGTCGAGCGTGCTCGTCGCGGAGGCCTGCGCGGCGCGCGACACAGGCTGCGCGAGCTTCTCCGCGAGGAAGTCGCGCGGAAGGGCGCCGGCGGCTGCGATGCCGCCGACGACAGTGAGGAACTGACGACGCGAGAGGGCCCCCACGTGTACCTCCGAGCTCGGGTGTGCTCACACTAGCGGAAGCGAACGCCCCGGCATCCAGAAGGATGCCGGGGCGTGTCGCGTCAGACGAGATGCGGTGCGATCAGACCCCGAAGTACAGCTCGTACTCGAACGGGTGCGGGCGCGCGGCCAGCGGCTTGATCTCGTTCTCGATCTTGTACTCGATCCACGTCTCGATCAGCTCGGGCGTGAACACCCCGCCCGCGAGCAGGAACTCGTGGTCGGCGCGGAGCGCCTCGAGCGAGTCGAGCAGCGAGTTCGGCACCTGCGGGATGTTCTTGGCCTCCTCGGGGGGAAGCTCGTACAGGTCCTTGTCGACCGGCTCGTGGGGCTCGATGCGGTTCTTGATGCCGTCCAGGCCCGCCATCATCTGCGCCGCGAAGGCGAGGTAGGGGTTGCCCGAGGCGTCCGGCGCGCGGAACTCGATGCGCTTGGCCTTCGGGTTCGATCCGGTGATCGGGATGCGGATGGCGGCGGAGCGGTTTCCGGCCGAGTAGACCAGGTTGACCGGCGCCTCGTAGCCCTTCACCAGACGCTTGTACGAGTTCAGCGTCGGGTTCGTGAACGCGAGCACCGCGGGAGCGTGGGCGAGCAGGCCGCCGATGTACCAGCGGGCGATGTCCGACAGACCGCCGTAGCCCTTCTCGTCGTAGAAGAGGGGCTTGCCGTCGAGCCACAGCGACTGGTGCGTGTGCATGCCCGAGCCGTTGTCGCCGAACAGGGGCTTGGGCATGAAGGTCGCGACCTTGCCCCACTCCTCGGCGACGTTCTTGACGATGTACTTGAACTTCAGGATGTCGTCGGCCGCGTGCACCATGGTGTCGAAGCGGTAGTTGATCTCCTGCTGGCCGCCCGTGCCGACCTCGTGGTGAGCGCGCTCGAGGATGAGGCCCGACTCGATGAGCTTGAGCGAGATGTCGTCGCGGAGGTCCGCCGTCTTGTCGACGGGCGAGACGGGGAAGTAGCCGCCCTTGAAGGGCGTCTTGTTGGCGAGGTTGCCGCCCTCTTCGACGCGGCCGGTGTTCCAGGCGCCCTCTTCCGAGTCGACGGAGTAGAAGGAGCTGTTCTGCTTCACTTCGTAGCGCACGTCGTCGAAGATGTAGAACTCCGCCTCGGGGGCGAAGAAGGCCGTGTCGGCGATGCCCGTGGAGGCGAGGTACTTCTCCGCCTTCTTGGCGACCTGACGCGGGTCCTTCGCGTAGATCTCGCCGTTGCGCGGGTTGTAGATGTCGAAGAGCATGATGAGCGTCTTCGCCTCGCGGAACGGGTCGAGGTAGGCGGTGGAGACATCCGGGATGAGCTGCATGTCGGACTCGTGGATGTTCGCGAATCCGCGGATCGACGAACCGTCGAAGAGCTGACCGACCGTGAAGAACTCCTCGTCGACAGTCGAGGCGGGGATGTTGAAGTGCTGCTGCACGCCAGGAAGGTCCGTGAAACGGATGTCGAGGAACTTGACGTCCTCGTCCTTGATGAACTTCAGCACCTCGGATGAATCTTTGAACATGGAGTCTCCAAGATCGGGTGTGGAACGCGCCTGACGGGGCCAGGCTCGGTCCGACGTTATCGGGGGAGGGTTGCTCCCCAGTATCCCCCGTGTTTCGGGGATGTTACGACGTCGCGGGTACGCTGAGGGAGTGACGGATGCCGCGAGCGAGAACACCTATCCCGGCGAGCGTCTCGGTTTTCCCCAGGTCGGGTCGGGCAGCATCGCCCGTCCGGGACGACGCATCGCGGCCCTCGCGATCGACTGGGCGTGCGCGGTCCTCGTGTCGATCGCGTTCTTCGCCTACGACGCGCTCGCGACCACCGTCATCTTCGCGATCGTGCAGATCGCGTTCCTGCCGACACTCGGCGGAAGCCCGGGTCACCGCCTGCTCGGTATGCGCCTGCAGTTGGTCGGCGGTGGTTGGGTGGGCCTGTGGAGGCCGATCGTCCGCACGGTCCTGCTCTGCCTCGTCATTCCCGCAGTGATCTGGGATGCCGATCAGCGTGGTCTGCACGACAAAGCCGCGGGAACGGTCCTGCTGCGCGCATGAGGCCCAGCACGCGGGGACTGGTGAGCGGGATGCTCAGCGCGGGCGCGGTGCCCGGGCGCGCATCGGGTCGATGCCCTTCGGGATCGGGAGCGACGTCACCGACTGCGACACCGAGTCGACGCGCTTGACCACCGCGGCCATCGTCGCTCGGTCGACCTTCTTGGGGAGGGACTTGATCGACGATGCGAGCTTCGCGATCTCGACGTCGCCCTCGCCGTGGCCGACGTAGAGCACCGTGATCGGCACACCGGAGGCGACGCGCTGCACCTTCATCTTCTCGTCGTTGACGAGGCGAGTGAGGCGTCCGCGCGCTCCCTCCGCGACGAGCACGACGCCCCCGCGTCCGATGACGCGGTAGACGGCGTCCTGCGTCTTGGGATTGACGCCGACCGGCATCTCGGAAGCCACCCAGCTGCGTCCGAGCGACGTCGACAGTACGTGACCCGATGCCCCCGGCATCCCGTCGAGCTTCTTGTACATCGCACGCGTGGAGAGTCGCGTGAGGAGGATCATCGCACCCAGGACGCCGAGCATGAGGCCCGTGAAGGCCCACAGGATGATGCTCCACACCGCCACCGGCGGGACGAGGAAGCCGACGAGCACACCGAGCGCAACGGCGACGACGACGATGGCGATGAGCGCCCAAGGGAGCCAGGCGAACTCGGCCTTCGTGAAAGTGAACAGCGAGCGCAGCTGCGCGAAGAATCCGGGGCGCTTCTCGGGCGCGGTACTGCGGGAGGACATACCGACAGCCTACCGTCCGGCGGCGGTTGTGAAACGGCCATCGACTCCTCCCCAAACGGGGGATCGTGCGACCTCTCCACAGTTCCGGGCGCTCGGCGACCATCGCGTCGGGACCGACGGGAGACTGCGGGCATGCCTGCTGCCGCGTCCTCCTTCCTCGATTCTCAGACTGCGCTCCGCCATCTCGGCGCGGACGAGGCTCCGTACCCGGGATGGCTGCACGCCGGCACGCCGCCGACGATGTGGGTGGAGCTCGATCAGCTGCCGGAGGATGTGTGGCGGTGCGCGCCCGATGGGCACCTTCTCGTCCCCGTCGACGTCGCGCGCACACTGGACGGCCTCGCGGCCGTCGTGCCGCATTGCCCGACGCGGCTGAGCATCGGTCTTGCCGAACGGGCGACGCCCGGGGGTACGGTCACGATCGCGGTCAGCATGGTGCGCGCGGCGGCCGAAGCGCGGGATCACGGCTTCACGGAGGGCAGTTGGTGGCTGGATGCCTCGGGCCGACCCGTCCTGGCGGTGCACGACGGCGCGGCATGGGTTGACGACGGTCGCGACCTGCTCGAGCATCTTGCCGAGCGCGCGGGGGCGCTGCTCGGTGAGGCTGTGGTGCGGGCTGCGGTACTCCTCGGCGAAACACGATGGCGGAACGGCGATGTCGAGAGCTGCGAGGACCAGCTCTTCGCGGCGGCCGAACCGGAGCCGCTCGATGGGTTGGATACCGCGCCGCGCGGGGACGGCCTCTTTCCACTGCCGCTTCGCGCGACCACTGTGCGCGCGGCGCGGGTCGAGACGGAGCCCGCCGCGGCGGAGTCGTGGCTCGCGCGCTTCACCGACGCCGACTGGGCGGGTCGTGTGGCCGAGGCGGTGCGCGGCGTTGTCGCGATCCCCGGTCGTCTGCGAGAGCGAGTGCGGGGCCGACGCGAGGAGCCTTCTTCACGCAGATCGGGCGCCGAGAAAGGGAAGGCTGAGCGCGCGGAGCGCACGCATTCCTCTCCCTCCGTGCGTCGGCGCGCGCCGTTGCTCGTCGCGGTCGCCGTCGGTGCCGTCGTGATCGGCGGAGGGCTACTGTGGCCCGAACCCGAGCGTCCCGCGGTGGCCGATCCGCAGCGGAGCGCTTCGGTCGAGCACACCGGGCTGGACGCGACGACGCCGCCGGTGGCCGAGCACGCGGAGGACGAGGCGCGCACCGACGCGGCGACCCCCGCTGCTCCGGAGCCGACTGACCTGGAGGGTGTCGCGCTCGACATCGTGCGGGCACTCGGCCGGTGCGGTGCGGTCGCTGGCGAATGTGCCGCCTTGCTCGAGCGGCCGGAGATGGCGGCGCCCACGGGGGTCGTCGTCTCGGGAGCTGCGGATACCGTGACGACTCTGCTCGACGAGTACGGCGGAGTGGCCGTGTTCCGGGTCGAATCTGCGGCGCTGGCGCCGCAGATTCTCGTGCTCGTCAGCGTGAACGGGAAATGGCTGGTCCGCGACGTCTACGACGTCGCGGACCAGCCATGATCACGCGGGGGTGCGGACGCTCAGAACCCGAGCTTCGCTGCGAAGTCCGCCGCTTCGAGGCGAGACTTGATCGCCCCGAGGAAGCGAGCGGCGTCGGCGCCGTCGATGATGCGGTGGTCGTACGAGAGCGCCAGGTAGACGTAGGAGCGGACGCCGATGGCATCCACACCATCGGTCGTGACGACACCCGGCTCCTTGACGACCGCGCCCGTACCGAGGATGGCTGACTGCGGCAGGAACACGACGGGCGTGTCGAACAGTGCGCCGCGCGAACCGGTGTTCGTCACCGTGAAGGTGCCGCCGGCGAGCTCGTCGGGCTTCAGCTTGTTGTCACGCGTGCGCGACGCCAGGTCGGCGATCTCCGACGAGATGCCGGCGAGCGTCTTGTCACCTGCGTCACGGAGCACGGGGGTGAGCAGGCCCCGCTCGGTGTCCACCGCGATGGAGATGTTCTCGGTTGCGGGGTAGACGATGTCGGTGCCGTTGACCGTCGCGTTGATGATCGGGAACGCTTGGAGGGCCTCGGCGGCGGCGAGCACGAAGAACGGCAGGAACGAGAGCTTGCCCCCCGTGGCTGCGACGAAGTCCTTCTGCACGGCGGCGCGGTAGGCCGCGACGCGCGTGACGTCGACCTTCACTACGGTCGTCAGCTGAGCGGTCTGCTGCATGGATGCCACGGCGCGCTCCGCGAGCACCTTGCGCAGGCGCGACATCGGCGCCGTCGTGCCGCGGAGCTCGGACACCTCGAGTGCGGGTGCCGCGGGCGCCGCAGCGGCGGGAGCGGCGGCAGCCGGTGCAGCCTTGGCCGCTTCGGCGGCCTGAAGGACGTCCTCCTTGCGGATGCGACCCCCGACGCCCGTCCCCGTGACGGAGGCGAGGTCGACGCCCTGCTGCTGAGCAAGACGGCGCACGAGCGGGGTGACGTACGTGGTGACGTCGTCGTCCGCAGCAGGTGCGCTCGGCGCGGAAGCGGGGGCGGCCGGAGCAGGTGCCGCGGGGGCAGCCGGGGCGGGTGCCGCAGCGGGAGCAGCCGGGGCGGGTGCGGCCGGGGCCGGAGCGGCCGGGGCAGACTCGGCGGCCGGTGCGGGCGCGGCCGGGGCAGCGGCAGGTGCGGCGCCAGAGCCGACGCGGGCGAGCACGGCGCCCACGGCGACCGTCTCGTCCTCGGCGACGAGGATCTCCTGCAGCGTGCCGGCGACCGGCGAGGGGATCTCGGTGTCGACCTTGTCGGTGGAGATCTCGAGGAGCGGCTCGTCGACGGCGACGTCATCACCGACCTGCTTGAGCCAGCGGGTCACGGTGCCCTCGGTGACGCTCTCGCCGAGCTCGGGCAGTACGACATCCTTGGCGTCGCCGGAGGCGGCGGGAGCGGGCTCCGACTCGGGCTGCGCGGGCGCAGGCTCCGCGGCCGCGGGCTCCTCGGCGGCGGGAGCGGCGGGGGCCTCGGGCTCCTCGGCCGCGGGCGCGGCGTCTCCGGCGGGAGCGCTCGAGCCGTCACCGATCTTGGCGAGCACGGCCCCGACCTCGACAGTCTCGTCCTCGGCCACGAGGATCTCCTCGATGACGCCGCTGACAGGTGAGGGGATCTCGGTGTCGACCTTGTCGGTCGAGATCTCGAGCAGGCCCTCGTCGGCCTGGATCGTGTCACCGACCTTCTTGAGCCAGCGGGTGACCGTTCCCTCGGTGACGCTCTCTCCGAGCGCGGGGAGGACCACGGATGTGCTCATGACTGTGTCTCCTTCAGAAAGTCCGATGTCGTTCTAGCTTAGTGACCCACGCGTGCGGCGGGAGTCAGAGGGCGTGCAGCGGCTTGCCCGCAAGCGCCAGGAAGGCTTCGCCCAGTGCTTCGCTCTGCGTCGGGTGCGCGTGGATGAGGGGGGCGAGGTCTTCGGGATGCGCCTCCCAACCGACGGCGAGCTGACCCTCGGTGATCAGCTCGCCGACGCGATCCCCGATGAGGTGCACACCGAGGATGGGGCCGTCGGCGCGCCGGACGACCTTCACGAGCCCCGCGGTGCCGAGGATCTCGCTCTTGCCGTTGCCGGCGAGGTTGTACTCGTACGTCGCGACCTCGTCGCCGTGCTCTGCGCGCGCCTGCGCTTCGGTGAGGCCAACGGAGGCGACCTCGGGGCTCGAGTATGTGACGCGGGGGATGGATGCCTCAGGAACCGCGATCGGGTGGGCGCCCGCGATCTGCTCGGCCACGAAGATGCCCTGCTGGAAGCTCCGGTGCGCGAGCTGGAGGCCCGGCACGATGTCTCCGACGGCGTACACGTGCGGCGCGGAGGTCGCGAGTCGCTCGTCCACCGTCACGAACCCGCGGTCGATGGTCACGCCGGCTTCCTCGAATCCGAGCCCGTCCGTCGCTGGGCCGCGGCCGACGGCGACCAGGAGGTAGTCCGCGCCGAGCGCGGTGCCGTCTTCGAGGCTGACCTCCACCCCGGCATCCGTCTGCGTGACGCCCGCGAAGCGCACACCGAGCTTCGCGGTGATGCCGCGCTTGCGGAACGCCCGCTCGAGCCCTTTGCTCAGTGCGATGTCCTCGTTCGGGACCAGGTGATCGAGCGCCTCGACGATCGTGACCTCCGCGCCGAACGAGCGCCACACGCTGGCGAATTCGACTCCGATCACTCCGCCGCCCAGGATGACGACACGCTCGGGGATGATGTCGAGCGCGAGGGCTGCCTCGCTGTCGAGGACGCGCCCCCCGAGTTCGAGCCCCGGCAGCGTGCGACTGTACGACCCCGTGGCGAGGACCACGTCTGCGCCACGGTAGATGGCGTCGCCCACGGCCACTGCACCGTCGGACATCAGACGACCCGATCCGGCGACGACCTCGATGCCACGGGCCTTGAGGAGGCCCTCCAGACCTTTGTACTTCTTCGCGACGATGCCCTCGCGGTACGCCGTGACGCCGGCGGGATCGATGCCCTGCAACTGAGCCGTGACGCCGACGGTGCCGGCCGAGCGTACGTGATCGGCGACCTCGGCCGCGTGCAGGAGCGCCTTCGTCGGAATGCAGCCCCGGTGCAGGCACGTCCCCCCGACTTTGTCCTTCTCGATGAGGGCGACTCGCTTGCCGAGCTCCGACGCGCGGATGGCGGCGGCGTAGCCTCCGCTTCCGCCGCCGAGGATGACGATGTCGACAGAGCGCTCGGTCATCGCGCCTCCTCCTCGATGAGGTCGATCAGCGACCGGACGGTCGCTGCGGTCGGTCCCTTGTCCGTCGCGCCGAACGAGCTCTTCGCCGTTCCGCTCCCGGCGATGTCGAGGTGTACCCACGGGATGGGTGGGGCGTCCTCGGCATCTGAGGACGGGCCCACGAAGCGCTGCAGGAAGAGTCCGGCGAACAGTGCGCCTCCGGCGGTGTCACCGATCTTCGCGTTCTGGATGTCGGCGATGGGGGAGTCGAGCTCGTCCTCCATGTGCGCCGGGAGAGGCAGGTGCCACGCGAGCTCGCCGACGCGTTCCGCGGCGGCGAGGTAGGCGGCGACGGTGGCGTCGTCGCCCATGACCCCGGTGTATCGGTTCCCCAGCGCGACGATGATCGCGCCCGTGAGCGTCGCGACGTCGATGAGCACATCAGGGCGGGTGCGGCTCGCCGCGACGAGGCCGTCCGCCATGACGACGCGGCCCTCGGCGTCGGTATTGGGCACCTCCACGCTCGTGCCGTCCGCGATGCGCACGACATCGCCCGGGCGCAGCGCGCGGCCGGACGGCATGTTCTCGGCGAGGCACAGCCAGCCGGAGACCCGCACGGGGAGCGCGAGCGCGGCGGCGGCGCGGACGACTGCGAGTACCGTGGCCGCGCCCGCCATGTCGAACTTCATCCCGACCATCCCCGCGGGCGGCTTCAACGACAGACCGCCGGTGTCGAAGGTGATCCCCTTGCCGACGAGGGCGATATGGCGCTTCGCACCGTCGGGCGCGTAATCCAGCTGGACGAGGCGCGGCGGGCGATCGGATCCCTGTCCGATGCCGAGGATGCCGCCGAAACCCTGCTCTTCGAGAGCGACCTCGTCGAGCACGGTGATCTGCACGGGGAGACCGGCGAGCTCGGACAGCGCCGCGTCGGCGACGTCCTGCGGGCCGAGCCACTGCGCGGGGACGTTGACGAGGTCCTTGACGAGAGCCACGGATGCCGCGACGGCTCGGGCGTGCGCGACTGACGCGGCACCGGGCTCGTCCGGCCAGTGCAGCACGATCTCGGCGGCACGCGCGGGCGCTGCGTTCTTCTTGTAATCGGCGAACCGATAGCCGCCGATCAAGGCTCCCTCGGCCGCGGCGGCCCAGGCTCCCGCGACGTCGTGCGCGAGCGGCGCCGACACGGCGAGGCGGGTGAACCCGGTCGTCGACCGCGCCACCTGACCGATCGCCTCCCGCAGTGCGGCGGCATCCGGATCGGCTCCCGTGCCGACGACGAACACCGGCAGCGCCGTGGACTCGGGCACGTGAATGCGCACCGTCGCCCCCGGGGCTCCAGTGAATCCGACACCCTCCAGCGCTGCGGCGAGGCCCGGCCAGTCGTCGAGTGCGCCGCCGGCCTGCGCGAGCCGATCACGGGGCGGCAGCGCGAGGACGAGAGCGTCGGCGGTCGAGGACGAGAGGGGAGCGGTGGAAGTGAACAGCTCGGGGAACGCCATGGCATCCATCCTAGGTTTGCGGTGCGCCAGTGTTCGCTGTCAGCGGCACCGCGCCCTCCACCCGTGAGCGGCTCGTACAGTGGATCCATGCCTTTGAGCGGTCCTCTCTATGAGCGGGTCACGTCGGCGCCTCCGGTGCCGGCGGGCCTGCCGATGGTCATCGTCCTGACCGGGTTCACGGATGCCGGGGGTGCGGTGTCGCGCATGACGGATCTGTTCCGCGACGACCTCGACCCCGCCCCCATCGTGGTGTTCTCGGCCGACGTGCTGCTCGACTACCGTGCCCGGCGACCGTCCATCACCTTCGACGGCGATCACCTGCTCGACTATCGCCCGCCGCGCCTCGAGCTGTCGCTCGCCCACGACGCCCTCGGGCAGCCGTTCGTCCTGCTTTCGGGTTATGAGCCGGACTTCGCGTGGGATGCGTTCTCGGAGACTGTCGTAGGGCTTGCGGAGGGTCTGCAGGTGTCGACGATCACGTGGGTGCATGCCATCCCGATGCCGGTGCCGCACACCCGTCCCATTGGCACGACCGTCAGCGGCACCCGTTCGGAGCTCACACAGGCGCACTCGGTGTGGAAGCCCCACACACAGGTCCCCGCCACGATGGGACACCTTCTGGAGCTGCGCCTCGCGGAGGCGGGGCGCGAGGTCGCAGGCTTCGTCCTGCTCGTCCCGCACTACCTTGCCGACACCGAGTACCCGGCGGCGGCCCTCGCCGGGCTCGACAGTGTGTCGGTCGCGACCGGGCTCGTCTTCGATGCAGACGAGATTCGCGACGAGAACAAGGAGTACCTCGCGAAGGTCGACGATCAGGTGGAGGGCAACGCGGAACTCACTGCCATGCTGCACACGCTCGAGGAGCGGTACGACTCGTACATGGCGGGGTCGACGCTCGCGCAGCCGATCATCCACACGGGCGATCTGCCGAGCGCCGATGAGCTGGCCGCCGAACTCGAGCGCTTCCTCGCCGATCGGCGCGACGGCGACGACAGGCGCGGGCGCCGCTGAGCGGAATGCGGGCGCCCTCGCCAGCGTTCTCTTTACAAGGAAGCAGGCATGCACCGGCCATTGCGTAAGTTCGCGCGCTGGGGTATGCGACAATAGGACATCCGACCCGTTGTCTCGACAGCGACGCCTCCGCGAGGCGCGCTGGACTTGACAAGGGTCTTACTAGTGTCCGAAACCCCGGCGCCCGTCGTCGGTGAAAGGCGAGACGTGACCTCCGGCACGAAGACCACCCGTACCCGCACGGCAGAAGACACCGAGACGACCGACGAGGTCGTCGAGACCGCCGCGAAGAAGGCTCCCGCGAAGAAGGCCCCTGCCAAGAAGGCGGCGGCGAAGAAGCCGGCCGCGAAGGCATCCGGTCGTGCGAAGAAGTCTGACGACGACGAGATGGATGACGACGTCGATCTCGAAGACGAGGTCGAGGACGACGCCGACGCCGACGCGGGCGACGACAGCGACGACGCCGACGCCGACGCGTCGAAGGGTGGCAAGAAGGATGCCGCCGATGACGACGCGGACGACGAAGACGAGGAAGGCACGACCAAGCCCGCCTTTAGTGAGCCGCTGCCGACCGGAGCGATCGTCATCTCCTCGAGCGATGACGAAGACGTCCCTGTCTACTCGACGCAGATCACCGGCGCCACCGCGGACCCGGTCAAGGACTACCTCAAGCAGATCGGCAAGGTGCCGCTGCTGAACGCGGCCGAAGAGGTCGAGCTCGCCATGCGCATCGAGGCGGGCCTGTTCGCCGAAGAGAAGCTGTCGCACATGACAGCGGCGGAGAAGTCGAACCAGCTGGGGCTCGACCTGCAGTGGGTCGCCCGCGACGGTCAGCGCGCGAAGAGCCACCTGCTCGGCGCGAACCTCCGCCTCGTGGTGTCTCTCGCCAAGCGTTACACGGGGCGCGGCATGCAATTCCTGGATCTCATCCAGGAGGGCAACCTCGGCCTCATCCGCGCCGTGGAGAAGTTCGATTACACCAAGGGCTTCAAGTTCTCGACGTACGCGACGTGGTGGATCCGGCAGGCGATCACGCGCGCCATGGCCGATCAGGCACGCACGATCCGCATCCCGGTGCACATGGTCGAGGTCATCAACAAGCTCGCGCGTGTCCAGCGTCAGATGCTGCAGGATCTCGGTCGCGAGCCCACTCCCGAGGAGCTCTCGCGCGAACTCGACATGACACCCGAGAAGGTCATCGAGGTCCAGAAGTACGGTCGCGAGCCGATCTCGCTGCACACTCCGCTCGGTGAAGACGGCGACAGCGAGTTCGGTGACCTCATCGAAGACACCGAGGCGGTCGTCCCCGCCGACGCGGTGGGTTTCACGATGCTGCAGCGTCAGCTGGAGTCGCTCCTCGACTCGCTCTCGGAGCGTGAGGCCGGCGTCATCCGGATGCGCTTCGGCCTCGGCGACGGTCAGCCGAAGACGCTCGACCAGATCGGTGACACGTTCGGCGTCACGCGCGAGCGGATCCGTCAGATCGAGTCCAAGACGATGGCGAAGCTGCGGCATCCCTCGCGTTCGCAGTCGCTGCGGGACTACCTCGAATGACCGACACGCCCAACGATGGCAAGGCGCTGTCGGTCACGATCGACGCGGGCACGTTCAAGCGCATCCCGATCCGCACCCGGGTGGTCATGCCCGGCGACGATCTGGATGCCGTGGTGTCGGAGTACGCGCAGGGAGTTGTCGAGCCGGGGGACATCCTGTTCGTCACGGAGAAGATCGTGGCGATCACGCAAGGACGTTCCTACGCGCTCGACGAGATCCAGCCGCGGAGTCTCGCCCGGTTCCTGTCGAGGTACGTCACCAAGACGTCGTACGGCATCGGCCTCGGCATGCCCGAGACGATGGAGATGGCGCTGCGCGAGTGCGGTACGCCCCGCATCCTCTTCGCGGCCGCTGTCAGTGCCGTGACCAAGCTCTTCGGCCGCCGTGGCGACTTCTACCGCATCGCGGGGGACAGGGCGCGCGCGATCGACGGCCCGACCGACGGCACGATCCCGCCGTACGACAACGCGGTGGTCCTCGGCCCGATCGAGCCCGACGCGGTTTCGATGCGGATCAAGCATCTGCTCGGCGACGTCGCTGAGGTCGCCGTCGTCGACATCAACGACATCGGCGGCAACATCCTCGGCTCGACACTGGACAAGGCAGGGGAGCAGCGTCTCGTGCGCATCCTCGCCGACAACCCGCTGGGCCAGGGCACGCAGTCGACGCCGATGGGCGTCATCCGCAAGGGCTGAGTCAGAACCCCATCGCGGCGCGGTAGCGGGGCAGGTGTCCGTGGCGGATGCCGGTTGCGGTCGGCTTGTTCTCGAAGACGCCCGCGCCCCAGTTACCCTCGACGAGAACGGGTCCGTCGGCCGTCACGACGACGTCCCACCCGACGTAGCGCACTTCGGGGATCACGAGCGCGACCTGGGTGATCAGGTCGACGACCTCCGTCATCATCGGCAGCTGGAAGTCGGAAATGCGATAGCCGGTCTCGGGGTGCGTTTCGAAGAGCGCCCCTGACGTGTTGTAGCCCATCCCCATCGCGCGGCCGTCTTCGTGCAGTGCCGTGTAGAAGCCGCCGAAGGATGCCTGGTCGCTCACCTGCCCGCGCCCGAACTTCTGCGCCATGTTGATGATCGCGACGTCGCCATCATCGGTGACGAAGGTCGTGACGCGGGTCGTGTTGGCCGTCCCGGGGGCGATGGCCTCGAGGTCGGCGTGCTGCACGATCTGCTCCTCGATGAGGACCTCGCCCTTCTCGACGAGCGCGGCGTGGAACGTCTCCCAGTTCTCCACGTCGGAGGCATGGTAGCGCCGGACGCCGGCCCCGGACTTGCTGACGGGCACCTTCGCGATGAACACGGGATGCCGCTGGGCGAATGCCTCCAAGTCAGCGGCATTCGCGCTGTCGAGCGCGAGCCACTCACGCCGCAGGAAACGGTCGAAGTCCTTGTTGAACGCGATCTTGTCCTGGAAGCGGTGCACGTGGGCGGGATCGTCGTAGCGGTTCGAGAGCTCGAGTGCGAGCGGGCTCGTCACCCAGGTCGCGCGCTCTGCGCGGGTCAGGATCGCGAAGTCGAACTCGATGTAGTCGTTGAAGCCGACGCGGTGGCGCGCCGCCGACCAGAGCATGTCGGCGAGGACCAGGGGATAGCTCTTGCCGTGGACACGGGCGGTCTCGCGGGCGCGCGCGGTCACCGACGCAGAGTCGAACCCGCGGGCGCGTTCGATGAGGACCTGGATGCGATGCAGGGGCGACAGGCCGCGCGAAGCCATGGAGAGTCCTCCGGGACGACGAAAAGGGATGCCGTCCAGTCTACGGGGGTGCGCTCAGCGGGCCTCGGCGAGACGGGCGGTCTCGTCGTGCCAGGTCGTCGCCACGGCGCGCAGCTTCTCCTCGTACTTGCGGCCGTGGTGCGCGCAGAACAGCAGCTCGCTTCCGTTCACCTCGGCGGCGATGTAGGCCTGGGCGCCACAGGAGTCGCACCGGTCCGTCGCAGTGAGGCGGTACTCGAGGACGGCGGGCTCTGCGGTGGTCGACATGCTCATTTCGGTTCCTCCTCGATAGGTGCGACTCGATGCGATTGCCTCACATACAACCACGCGGATGTTGCGGAAATGCCGCGATCCGGTCACATTTCGCTGTGCGCGTACCTCGCCGATGACCGGGAATATGTCGAGCACGTGACGGTCTCGTGTGTCGTCGCGGGGGTGTCGACGGGCGGGCATACGCTTGGAGATTGTGACCGCCGAGTATTCCGCCCATCACCTCCAGGTGCTCGAAGGCCTCGAGGCCGTCCGCAAGCGTCCCGGCATGTACATCGGATCCACGGACTCGCGCGGACTCATGCACTGCGTGTGGGAGATCATCGACAACGCCGTGGACGAGGCCCTGGCCGGGTACGGGGCGCGCATCGACATCGTGCTGCACGCCGACGGCAGCGTCGAGGTGCGCGACCGGGCGCGCGGCATCCCCGTCGACGTCGAGCCGCGCACCGGGCTCACGGGTGTCGAGGTCGTCTTCACGAAGCTGCACGCCGGCGGCAAGTTCGGCGGTGGGTCCTACGCGGCGTCGGGTGGTCTGCACGGCGTCGGCGCGTCTGTCGTCAACGCCCTGAGCGAGCGTCTGGACGTCGAGGTCGACCGCGGGGGCAAGACGTACGCGATGTCGTTCCATCGCGGCGAGCCCGGAATCTTCGCGGGCCCCGGCCCCGATTCGCCTTTCACGCCGTTCGACAAGGCGTCCGAGCTGCGGGTCGTCGGCAAGACGTCCCGCGGCGTGACCGGGACGCGTATCCGCTACTGGGCCGACCGGCAGATCTTCACGAAGGATGCCGCGTTCCATCTCGACGAGCTCGAGCAGCGCGCTCGCCAGACCGCGTTCCTCGTTCCCGGGCTGCAGATCGACATCGCCGACGAGCGCGGCGACGAGGTATCTGTGACCTCATATCGCTTCGACGGCGGGATCTCGGAGTTCGCCGACTTCCTCGCCCCCGACGCAGCCGTCACCGACACCTGGCGACTCACGGGGTCGGGCACGTTCACGGAAACGGTGCCCGTCCTGCAGCCGGGGGGAGCAATGGTGCCGACGGAGGTCGAGCGCGTCTGCGACGTCGACATCGCGGTGCGGTGGGGAACCGGCTACGAAACGGTGTCGCGGTCGTTCGTCAACATCATCGCGACGCCGAAGGGCGGAACGCATCTGGCCGGCTTCGAGCAGGGGCTCATGAAGGTGCTGCGCGCGCAGGTCGATCAGAACGCGCGCAAGCTCAAGGTGGGCAACGACAAGCTGGAGAAGGACGACATCCTCGCCGGCCTCACTGCGGTCCTGACCGTGCGCCTGCCTGAACCGCAGTTCGAGGGCCAGACCAAGGAAGTCCTCGGCACGCCCGCCGTGCGCGCGATCGTTGCGAATGTCGTTTCGAAGGCCTTGACGGAACGGTTCGCGTCACCCAAGCGCGACGACAAGGCGCAGACCGCGCTCGTGCTCGAGAAGGTCGTCTCAGAGATGAAGGCGCGCATCTCGGCGCGAACCCACAAAGAGACCCAGCGCCGCAAGAACGCGCTCGAGTCGTCCTCGTTGCCGGTGAAGCTCGCGGACTGCCGCACGAGCGACGTCACCCAGACCGAGCTGTTCATCGTCGAGGGCGACTCGGCCCTCGGGACCGCAAAGCACGCGCGCAACAGCGAGTACCAGGCGCTGCTGCCGATCCGCGGCAAGATCCTGAACGTGCAGAAAGCGTCGATCAGCGACATGCTGAGCAACGCCGAATGCGCCGCGATCATCCAGACGATCGGCGCCGGGTCGGGGCGCTCCTTCGATCTGGATGCCGCGCGCTACGGCAAGGTCATCCTGATGAGCGATGCCGACGTCGACGGTGCGCACATCCGCACGCTGCTCCTCACACTGTTCTTCCGTTACATGCGCCCGCTCATCGAAGCCGGCAGGGTCTATGCCGCGGTGCCCCCGCTCCACCGCGTCGTCGTGATGAACCCGGGGACCAAGCCCAACGAGACGATCTACACGTATTCCGAGCAGGAAGTGCACGCTCTGCTGGCGAAGCTGCAGAAGTCGGGCAAGCGCTGGCAGGAGCCGGTCCAGCGCTATAAGGGCCTGGGCGAGATGGACGCCGACCAGCTGGCGGAGACCACGATGGACCGCGCCGGCCGGCTGCTGCGACGAGTGCGAGTGCAGGACGCCGAGGCCGCGTCGAGCGTGTTCGAACTTCTCATGGGGAGCGACGTCGCTCCGCGGCGCGACTTCATCGTGTCGTCAAGCGATCGACTCGATCGCGAATCGATCGACGCCTGAGATCCGGTTCGGACGCGCACCCGGGACGCGGACCCGAGAAAGACGCGGGGCCCGAAACCGAGCTGGGGGGATCGGTTTCGGGCCATCGCCGCGGCATCCACATGTCGCTCGTGATGACGACGGTGCGAATCGCTCCCGTCGTCCCCGAAATCACGAAGCGTCACGGATGATGCTCGTTGAAGGACCAGCTGGGGACCGATCCTTCGGCATTCACTATGATACGGAGGCGTGCATCATCGCAGGCTCGCCGAAAGATGGAAAGCACTCCTACTTTTGTCTACTTCGTGGGATCGTTGATCATCACGCCTCGAGGGGCAGTGAGGCGGACACGACCCAGCCGTTGGCGCGTCTCTCGGAGGAGAACGATCCGCCGAAGACGCGGAAGCGTTCGCGCAGACGCATGATGCCGTAACCGGAGGAGGGGAGGCCCGCTGTGCGCGCGGGAGGTGAGTCGTCGCTGAACTCCAGGTGGGCCCAGCCGCGCTCGACCGTGAGAGCGATGCGCACTTCACTGGCTCCGGTGGCGTGCTTGAGTACGTTCGTCGCGCTCTCGCGGATCACGCGGGTCAGCGCCACGAGAGAGGTGCTCGGAAGTCGAAGGTCGTCGGGAATGAGCGCGCGCACGCGGATGCCGGCCTGCGCGAGCTCCTTGGTGACGGCGTCGATGGTTCCCTCGATGCCGTCGGGCGAGGGGATGCGTTCGGGGGCGAGGTTCTCTTCGCCGCGTACCATCCCCAGAACGCGCCGAATATCGGTGAGCGCCTGGACCGCCGCCTCGCGGATCGCCGTCTGCGACTGCGTGCGGGTATTCGTGTCGTCGGTGCGCTCGAGCACCGCAGCATGCAGCGCCACGATGGTGATCTCGTGCGCGACGATGTCATGCAACTCGTCGGCGATGAGGTCGCGCTCATGACGAAGCTGTTCGGCGACCTCTCTTTCGGCCGCCTCGAGTTGGGTAGTCAGCAATTGAGCTCTCTCGTATTGATTCCGGATCGTGAGTCCGATGAGCAGACTCACAACACAGAAGAAGGCCATGATGACCGCGCCGAGCGGCTGAAATGCCGAGTCGGGTCGAGCAATGACGGCGACGAGCCACACGACCCACGCGGTCGCGTACACCGCCGTCAAACGTGCGCTGCAGGTGAATGCCGCCAGTCCGATGATCACCGCACCGACGAGAAGACTGTCGGTGACGTTCGTGACCCCGGCTGCGAGGGCTGCGACCGTCAGAACGGTCGTCGCGATCGGTGGCCGCCAGACGAACAGGGCGACGGCGACAGTTGTCGTCGTCGTCACGATTGCCGATACGACACTCGTGGTTCCGCCGTTCGTCGCTCGCACAATCGAGTCAAGCAGCAGCGAAACCGCAACGAGCGCGATCAGCAGTCTCCGCGCCCGCGTCGGCAAGGGGTGGTACCCCCAGAAGGGGGTCCGCAGATAGCCGAGCAGGCGAGCTCGCAGATCAGTCACTTCGCGATTATCCCGCAAGCGCGTTCGCGCGTCGTCTTACTTCCAGATGCCAAGCCAGCGTCCGAGCCAATCCCACATTTCCATCACCTCCGCAAGGTCTCGAATCGATTCTTCAAACAGATGGCATTCGCGAATACAGACGTTTGGTGAGAGCGTTTGCGACTTTCGTCGAGTATCCGAGGGAGGCCCCTCTCGTCGACACGGGTGTGGTGATCGCTTTTCGTAGGATGGCCAGGTGGCAGATGTGATTCGCGTGATCATCGTTGATGACGAGTCCTTGGTCCGTGCGGCGCTCAGGGTGTTCCTCGAGTCGGCGGACGGGTTCGAGCTCGTCGGCGAAGCGGACAACGGTGCCGATGCCGTGACGCTCGTACGGGCGGTGAAGCCCGATGTGGTGCTGATGGACGTCCAGATGCCGACGATGGACGGTATCGAGGCGACGCGCCGCCTGACGCAGGAGTTCCCGGGCATCAAAGTTGTCGCGCTCACGACCTTCTCCGCGGAGCGCGTCATCGTGCCGATGCTGAGCGCCGGGGCATCCGGATACCTCGTGAAGGACACCTCGCCCGACCGCATCCTCGACGCCGCGCGGCTCGCTCACGAAGGCGGGTATGTGCTGTCACCGCGCGTCGCGAAGGAGCTCATCTCTTCTGTGCAGACCGGCGATGCCGGCACTCCGCGCAGCCTCGGCCGCGACGAGGAGCTCACTGACCGAGAGCTCGAGGTCGTCACGCTCCTCGCCCAGGGGATGTCGAACGCCGAGATCGCCGCAGCGATGTTCGTCTCGGAGGCGACCGTGAAGTCGCACCTCGGCCGCATCACGGCCAAGTGGGGCGTGCGGGACCGCATCCAGGTCCTCATCCGCGCGACGCAGTTGCGCCTCGTCACGCTCTCCTGACCGCGCGGCTGCGCGGCGTCAGGCGATCGGCGAGCCGACCGCGCCGATGACGGCATCGAGCGCCTGACCGGAGGCATCCCGCTTTGCGCCGTGCTCCGGCAGCGGCCGCACGGCGCCGTCGACGCCGACCGCGCGAGGCTCGCTGCCCACCCAGGCGAGCACCAGGGCGTCCTCGCCCTTGAGGAACCGCTGTGCGCGCACCCCGCCGGTTGCGCGGCCCTTGGCGGGGAACTCGTCGAACGACGACACCTTCGCGCTGCCCGCATCTGTCCCCGCGATCGCCTGCGACGAGCCGGCGATCGTGACGACGACGGCCTCAGCGTCCGGCCGGACGGCGGCGAAGGAGATCGCTTCTGCCCCCGGCGCCAATCGGATGCCGGCCATGCCGCCGGCCGCCCGACCTTGCGGACGCACCGATGCCGCGTCGAAGCGGAGGAGCTGAGCGTCGGATGCCACGAAGACGAGTTCGACGCCGTCGGGCGCGAGGTCCGCTCCCACGACGGCGTCACCGGGCTTCAGAGCCACGATCTCGACGTCGTGCTTGCCTGCGGGCAGCTCCGAGGCGCTGACGCGCTTGACGACGCCCTGGCGGGTGCCGAGCGCGATGATCTCGTCGCCGAGCGGCACGATCGCCACGACGTGCTCGCCCGACGCGAGACCGAGGTACTGATCAGCGCGCGTCCCCGCCGCGAGCTGTACCGCGTTCGCCGGCACCGACGGAAGATCGACGGGGGAGAAGCGCACGATCCGGCCGGTCGTGGTGACCGCGCCGAGGTCGCCGCGCGTCGTCGTGTCGACGGCGCAGCGGATCGCGTCGTGCTTCGCTCGGCGCGTGGGGGCGACGATTCCGCCCTCGGGCGAGAGCACGGCACGAACCATCCGCCCGGTCGCGGAGAGGAACACACGGCAGGGCTCGTCGGCGATCTGCAGATCGGCGGGCGCTGCCGAGCGAGACCGGGCTGCGACGGGCCCGCCATTGAGGAGGAGGGTGCGTCGCGGCGTGCCGAACGTCTCGGCGGCGGCGTCCAGCTCCTGCGCGACCTGCGCTCGGAGGAGCGACTCGCTCGCGAGGAGGGCCTCGAGGTCGGCGATCTCCTTCTTCAGCGTGTCGCGTTCGGACTCCAGTTCGATGCGGGAGAAACGTGTGAGGCGTCTCAGTCGGAGCTCGAGGATGTACTCGGCCTGCAGCTGTGACAGGTCGAAGACGCTCATGAGCTTCGTGCGCGCCTGCTCACCGTCGTCGGAGGCCCGGATGACCTGGATCACCTCGTCGATGTCGAGGATCGCGATCAGGAGCCCCTCGACGAGGTGCAGGCGCTCCTGCTTGCGGGCGAGGCGATAGCGGCTGCGGCGGGTGACGACCGCGAGTCGGTGGTCGAGGTACACCCGCAGCAGCGGCTTCAGCCCGAGCGTCTGGGGTTGGCCGTCGACGAGGGCGACGTTGTTGATGCCGAAGGAGTCCTCCAGCGGTGTCAGGCGGTAGAGCTGCTCCAACACGGCGTTCGGATCGAATCCCGTCTTGATGCCGATGACGAGCCGCAGTCCGTGGTTGCGGTCGGTGAGGTCGTTGACGTCGGCGATGCCCGTGAGCTTCTTCGCGTTCACGGCGTCTTTGAGCTTCTCGATGACGCGCTCCGCGCCGACCATGTAGGGGAGTTCCGTGACGACGAGCCCCGTGCGACGCGGGCCGAGGGACTCGATCGACACCTTCGCGCGCGTGCGGAACGTGCCACGCCCGGTCTCGTACGCTTCGGTGATCCCGTCGAGGCCGACGATGATGCCGCCGCCGGGGAGGTCGGGGCCCGGGACGAACTCCATGAGCTCGGCGGTCGTGGCGTCGGGGTTCTCGAGCAGGTGGATGGCGGCGGCGACGACCTCGATGAGGTTGTGCGGAGCCATATTGGTCGCCATGCCGACAGCGATGCCGGTCGCGCCGTTGACGAGAAGGTTCGGGAACGCCGCAGGCAGAACGGCGGGCTGCTGGAACTGACCGTCGTAGTTCGGGATGAAGTCGACGACGTCTTCGTCGAGGTTCTCGGTGAGCGCGAGCGCCGCGGGGGCCAGGCGAGCCTCGGTGTATCGCGCCGCCGCGGGGCCGTCGTCGAGGGAGCCGAAGTTGCCGTGTCCGTCGACGAGGGGCACGCGGAGCGCGAACGACTGCGACAGGCGCACGAGGGCGTCGTAGATCGCGGAGTCGCCGTGCGGGTGCAGCTTTCCCATGACTTCGCCGACGACGCGGGCGCTCTTCACATGACCGCGGTCGGGCCGCAAGCCCATCTCCGCCATCTGGTACAGAATGCGGCGCTGCACGGGCTTCAGTCCATCGCGGGCGTCCGGAAGGGCGCGCGAGTAGATGACCGAGTACGCGTACTCGAGGAACGAATCCTGCATCTCGGATGAGACGTCGACGTCCTCGATCCGGCCGTGGTCTTCGGGGATGGACTCGGTGCGGGGAGCTGCCATGGAACTGAGTGGACCTCGCGTCGGGAGGGCGGGTGCGTGGACGAGGGCGGCGCGTCGGCATGTGCGAGACTGGCCCCGATGTCCCTCAGCCTACCCGCGGACCCGCCCGGCGCCCGGAGCCTCACCGGTGTCGTGCCAGAGCTCGTGCGGTCGCTTTCGGGTGAGCGTGGCTGGTTCGGGCCCGCGCGATCCGCGGTGCTCGTCCTCGTCGACGGGCTCGGCCGCGGCAACCTCGCCGCCCGCGCCGGGCACGCCCGCTTCCTCACGTCGCAGATGGCCAAGAAGGATGCCGTGCGCACGGTGTTCCCGGCGACCACCGCCACCGCGCTGACGAGTCTTCTCACCGGTGTCGACGCCGGTGTCCACGGCATCGTCGGCTACCGGGCGCGCATTCCGGGCACGCTCGAGGCCCCGAATCAGCTGCGGGGGTGGGAGACCGACGGACTCGACCCGCTCACGTGGCAGCGCGCCACACCCCTGCTCGAACGCGAGGCGTCCGCCGGGCGCCCGTGCTTCGTCGTCAGCAAGGCCGTGTACGCCGGCACCGGCTTCACCCGGGCGATCCAGCGCGGCGCGACGTTCGTCGCGGCTGCGACACCGGCCGAGCGCCTTCAGACGGCGCACGACCTCGCTGCCGCGCACACGGGTGCGCTCGTCTATACGTACCTGCCCGAGCTCGACACGATCGGGCATGCACGCGGGTGGGAGAGCGACGCGTGGACGGCGGCGCTGGAGGAGGTGGATGCCGCGCTGCGCGTGCAGCACGACCGGGCGGCATCCGATGTCGGCATCGTCGTCACCGCTGATCACGGCATGGTGGACGTGCCTGCGCATCGGCACGTCTTGCTGGGGGCGGGCGATGCGCTTCTGGACGAGGTCGCCCTGGTTGCGGGGGAGCCGCGCCTCTTGCAGCTGTCGGTGTCCGGCGACGCCACCGCCCGCGTCGCGGCGCGCTGGCGGGAGGCCGAGAGCCACCGGTCCTGGGTGTTCACGCGCGATGAGGCCGTCGCCGCAGGGCTGTTCGGAGAGCGCGTCGACGCCGACGTGCTGCCGCGTATCGGCGACGTGCTCATCGCCGCGCGCGCCTCGGTCGCGTATTACGACGATCGGCTCGCCGACAAGAAGGCGCAGCGCATGGTCGGTCAGCACGGGTCGCTCACGGACCAGGAGCGGATCGTTCCGCTTGTCGGCCTGGGCGCCTTTGCGCGTCCGTGAACGCGGAGGCGAATGTCCGCCGGGCTCAGGCGTCGTCGTCAGACGACGTCAGGAACCGTCCTCTGTACGCGCGCCGAAGACGATCTCGTCCCAAGACGGCATCGAGGTCCTGCCCTTGCGACGGGACCCCTCGGAGATGACGGTGTCATCGATCGTGTCGTCGTCGACGTCCTCGATGGCGTCGTCGTAGCCCGGCTCGAGGGCGTCGAAGAGCGCCACCGGGCTCGACTCGCGTTCCGCCTGCTCTTCGCTCGGCATCGGCTCGCGCTGTCCACGGCGCCGACGCAACGCCTCCAGCAGATCGGCGGTCTCGGCGGACGTCACGGATGCCTCTGGCGCCCGCTTGATCGCCGCCTCCTGCACGGCGGCGGTCACGGTCGGGCGCACGTCGCGCGTCACGATCTCGGCATCGGGTTCGAGACGCCGCGGGCCGAATGCACCGGAGTCGAAGCGCGACGAATCCTTGAGCGGAGAGGCATCCAGCGCGCGCAGACGCGGGATGAGCCCCTCCGGCAATGAGCCCTGCCGCGAGAGCTGCGTCGCGTCGGAGTTCAGCGGTGACAGCGACGAGCGCCGCGGGTCGAATCCCCAACGGGCGTCGTGGTCGACCTCGTTGGCCGTGAACTCGAGTTTGACGATCCAGCCGGTCTCTTCGCGCCAGCTCGTCCACCGCTCGCCGACAGCGCCCGCATCGGCGAGCTTGCTGCGCACGGCGACGCCGAACGTCGGCTGTGCGCCCGGGTCGAGTTCGCCCGCGATGAGCACAGGCACGGCGAGGGCCTGGTCGACGATGTGCTCGCGCTCGGCGAGGACGGGACGTTCGTAGCGCTGCACGTCCGACAGTCGCGCACCGAGGAGATCGGCCACGTCCTGCGCCGACATGCCGGCGCGGATGTGGGACTGGATGTCCTTCGGGCTCACGCGGACGGTGCGTGGTTCGGAGTCGCGTTGCGCCCGGCGCAGCTGCGAATGCAGCGTCTCGTCGACCGGCAGCGCGAACCGTTCACCGGTGTCGGTTGCGACGACGAGGACGCCCTCTTCGATTCCGATGACTTTGAGCTGCTCCATGCGAGACACGCCTCCACATCCCTGCGACGGCACCGACAACAGTGCCGTCGCCATGGTGACACGCCGCGGCCCCGGTGGCGGGAATATCGCGGGCGCGCCGCGAGTTCTCAGTGGCGCACCCACCGGAGAGGGGAGTGCGAACCGTCATCATTTGCGTAATCCCTCCGGGTCGTGCAAACTAACGCCGCCGCTCGCCCACGAGGTGCGGCGGCACACGGCAGATTCTGGAAGTGAGAGCATGGCGACCGACTACGACGCCCCCCGCAAGACCGAAGACGACAGCGAGTCGATCGAGGCCCTGAAGGAGCGCGTGCCCGACAAGCTGTCTGGCGCGGTCGGTGACGAAGACGCCGACAACCCCTCGGGCTTCGAGCTCCCCGGCGCCGACCTGTCCGATCTCGAACTCGACGTCGTCGTCCTGCCCCCGCAGGAGGACGAATTCACGTGCGTCGAGTGCTTCCTCGTGAAGCACCGCACGCAGATCGATCACGAGACGTCGGTGGGCGCGATCTGCATCGAGTGCGCCGCGTAAGCCGCACTGCGACATCGGCGCCGTCTGGTCAGGACGCCTGAGCTCGACGGATCGCCGCCGACACGCGATCCGGTGTGCGGGTCGAGAAGACCCACACGGTCACCGGATCGCGTTCGTCTCGCACGGGGACCGCGACGACCCCGTCGATCCCCCCGCGGAACATGTGCCATGCAGTGCGTGGCAAACCGGGTCCGCGGACCTCTCGGGCCTCGTCGCCGGTGAATTCGCGCGGGTCGCCGAGAAGGTGTGCGGCGATGTGCGCGCGGCCCACGCGCAGTTCCCCCGCGCGTACCTCGACGACGGGTGAAGCGAGGACGAGCGCGGTGAGGATCGCCGCGGCAGCGGCGAGTCCCGCGATGAGCGCGACCGTGGCATCCAACGGCACGAAGACGAGCGAGATCATGGGCGCCGCGACCGCCGCGCTCAGCAGCGTCCACAGCGACGGGCTTAGACGCTCGCGGTAGGTCGCACGCGGGGCCGGGTGCGCGTCGGTCGGCATGTCGGCATTCATCGGGGGGTGCATTAGCCTCGTGTGGTGATCGAATCCGTGGACGTTCCCATTATCGCGGCGCACGTCCCCGTGTACGCCCATCCGGGCGACGCGGGTGCCGACCTCGTCTCGGCGGAGGAGCTCCGACTCGGCCCGGGGGAGCGCGCCCTCGTGGCGACAGGGGTGCGCATCGCGCTTCCCGACGGGTACGTCGCCTTCGTCGTTCCGCGCAGTGGCCTCGCGGCCAAGCACGGCATCACGATCGTGAATGCCCCCGGCACGGTCGATGCGGGTTACCGCGGCGAGATCAAGGTCTCGCTGCTCAATACGGATGCCACCGAGCCCTACGACATCGCCATCGGCGACCGCATCGCGCAGCTCATCGTCATGCCGGTGCCGCGCGTGCGGTTCCTGCCCGTCGACGAGCTGCCGGAGTCCGCGCGCGGTGAGGGCGGGTTCGGATCCACTGGATATCAGACAGGAGCAGGCGCATGAGCGACGAACTTGTGGGAAAGGCCGCGCCGACCGATCGCGCGACGGCGGGACCGTTCGATGATTCCGAAGCGAATCCGGTGCGGCCCTACATCGACCTCGGCGGCATCAAGGTGCTGCCGCGCGAGGGCCTGAACCTGCGTCTCGAAGTCGAGGAGCAGACCAAGCGCATCGTCGCGGTCGGCCTCGACTACGCCGACTCGACGCTGCAGGTGCAGCCGTTCGCGGCTCCCCGGTCGAGCGGTCTGTGGGACGAGACGCGCGAGCAGATCCGTCAGCAGATCCGCCAGCAGGGCGGCCGGGTCGAAGAGCGCGAGGGCCCGCTCGGCCCTGAGCTTCTCGCCGAGGTTCCGGTCGCAGCCGGCCCCGAGGCGACTCCCGGCAAGCGACTCGCGCGGTTCGTCGGTGTCGACGGCCCGCGCTGGTTCCTCCGGGGCGTCATCGGCGGTGCCGCAACCAGCGATGTGGATGCCGCGGAGAAGGTCGAGGACCTCTTCCGCTCTCTGGTCGTCGTGCGCGGCGGCACGCCGATGCCTCCGCGCGACCTCATTCCGCTGAAGATGCCGGCCGCGCCCGGCACCGCATGACGACGCCGGACGGCCCCGAACCGGAGCGCACACCGACGGCATCCGAGCTGTTCGGCCAGGCGCTGGGTGGAGCAGCGCGTCGCGCCGGCATGGACCCCGCAAAGGACGCGCATACCGGCCACGTCGTGTGGGCGGCGATGGGCGGCTGGCGCGGGGTACTGGAGTCGGTGCTGCCGGGTCTCGCCTTCGTCCTGCTCTTCACCTTCACGCAGAACCTCGTCCTCTCGCTCGTTGTTTCCGTGGGGCTCGCGGCCGTCTTCACGGTCGTGCGATTGCTGCAGCGCTCACCCGTCAGCGCCGCGCTCGGCGGCCTCATCGCTGCGGCGGTCGCCGCGGGGCTGGCGCTGTGGACGGGACGCGGCCAGGACAACTTCGTTCCGGGGCTCATCACCAATGCCGCCTACGGCACGGCGTTCCTCGTCTCGGCGCTCGTCGGCTGGTCGCTGATCGGACTAGCGGTCGGGTTCCTGATGAACGAGGGCATCGCGTGGCGGGCGGACCCCCGCAAGCGCCGCGTCTTCTTCTGGCTGGCGATCGCGTGGGCGGCACTCTTCTACCTGCGGCTCGCGGTGCAGCTGCCGTTCTACTTCGCCGGCGATGTGACGACGCTGGGGACCCTCAAACTCATCATGGGGTTGCCGCTGTTCGCCCCCCTCGTCGCGGTGACCTGGCTCGCCGTGCGCGCCGTCTATCCGAAGGCGGAGACACCCCCCGCGACGTGATAGATTTATCTTGACATCAAGATAAATTCTTCCCGCCGTGCGGCATCCCGCCGGTAAGGCGAACCTCACTAGCCGGAGGCGACGCGGGCGGGGAAGATGGAAAGACAGACCGCGGAACGTCGTCGCCGTCTGCGCCCCCGACGAAGGAGAGCAACGTGTCCACTGTTGACAGCTTCGGTGCGAAGAGCACCCTCACGGTCGGAGGCACCGACTACGAGATCTACCGGATCGACACCGTCGCGGGCTATGAGAAGCTCCCGTTCAGCCTGAAGGTGCTGCTCGAGAACCTCCTGCGCACCGAGGACGGCGCGAACGTCACCAAGGCGCAGATCGAAGCGCTCGGCAACTGGGATGCCGACGCGGAGCCCGACACGGAGATCCAGTTCACGCCCGCCCGCGTCGTCATGCAGGACTTCACCGGCGTCCCCTGCATCGTCGACCTCGCGACGATGCGCGAGGCGGTCACCGCCCTCGGCGGCGACCCCGACAAGATCAACCCGCTCTCGCCCGCCGAGATGGTCATCGACCACTCGGTGATCGCCGACCTCTTCGGCAGCGAGAACGCGCTCGAGCGAAACGTCGAGATCGAGTACGAGCGCAACGGCGAGCGCTACCAGTTCCTGCGTTGGGGCCAGACGGCTTTCCAGGACTTCAAGGTCGTCCCTCCCGGGACCGGCATCGTGCACCAGGTAAACATCGAGCACCTCGCGAAGGTGATCTACGACCGCACCGGCCGCGACGGCGTGCTCCGTGCGTACCCCGACACCTGCGTCGGCACCGACTCGCACACCACGATGGTCAACGGCCTGGGTGTCCTCGGCTGGGGCGTCGGCGGCATCGAGGCGGAGGCCGCGATGCTCGGCCAGCCCGTGTCGATGCTCATCCCTCGCGTCGTCGGCTTCAAGCTCACCGGTGAGATTCCGGCCGGTGTGACGGCGACCGACGTCGTGCTCACCATCACCGACATGCTCCGCAAGCACGGTGTCGTCGGCAAGTTCGTCGAGTTCTACGGCAAGGGCGTCGCCTCCGTTCCGCTCGCGAACCGCGCCACGATCGGCAACATGAGCCCCGAGTTCGGCTCGACCGCGGCGATGTTCCCGATCGACGACGTCACGCTCGACTATTTGCGCCTGACCGGCCGTGACGACCAGACGGTCGCCCTCGTCGAGGCGTACGCGAAGGAGCAGAAGCTCTGGCACGACGCCGACAACGAGCCTGTCTTCAGCGAGTACATGGAGCTCGATCTCGGCACGGTCGTGCCGTCGATCGCCGGCCCCAAGCGCCCGCAGGACCGCATCCTCCTCTCCGAGGCGAAGAGCCAGTTCGAAAAGGACATCGTCAACTACGCGACGCCCTCGACCTCGACCTCGATCGTCGACCTCGAGTCGAAGCACTCCTTCCCGGCCTCCGACCCGGGTGCCGCTCCCGGCGACGAAGAGCCCGAGACCCGCGAGGTGCACATCTCGAGCGGTGCGCCTGCCTCGGCATCCAAGCCCGTCAAGGTGACGACCCCGGACGGCACGGCGTACCTCCTCGACAACGGCGCCGTGACGCTCGCGGCGATCACGTCCTGCACGAACACCTCGAACCCGTCGGTCATGATCGCGGCGGGCCTGCTCGCCAAGAAGGCCGTCGACAAGGGCCTCAAGCGCAAGCCGTGGGTCAAGACGACGCTCGGACCCGGCTCGAAGGTCGTCACCGACTACTACGAGAAGTCGGGCCTGGACAAGGCGCTCGAGGGTCTCGACTTCTACACGGTCGGCTACGGCTGCACGATCTGCATCGGCAACTCGGGCCCGCTGATCGAAGAGGTCTCCGCGGCGATCAACGAGAACGACCTGGCCGTCACGGCAGTTCTCTCGGGCAACCGCAACTTCGAGGGCCGCATCAGCCCCGACGTGAAGATGAACTACCTGGCCTCACCGCCGCTCGTCGTCGCATACGCCCTCGCCGGCTCGATGAACTTCGATTTCGAGACCGACCCGCTCGGGAAGGACCAGGACGGCAACGACGTCTTCTTGAAGGACATCTGGCCGGCCCCCGACGAGGTGCAGGAAGTGATCGATGCGTCGATCTCGCGCGACCAGTTCATCACGCAGTACGCCACGGTCTTCGACGGCGACGAGCGCTGGAAGAGCCTGCCGACTCCCGAGGGCCCCATCTTCGAGTGGGATGCCGACTCGACGTACGTCCGCAAAGCGCCGTACTTCGACGGCATGTCGATGGACCTGACTCCCGTCTCGGATATCTCCGGCGCCCGCGTCATGGCGACCCTCGGCGATTCGGTCACGACCGACCACATCTCGCCGGCCGGCAACATCAAGGCGGGTACGCCCGCCGCGCAGTACCTCACCGAACACGGTGTGGCGCAGAAGGACTTCAACTCCTACGGCTCGCGCCGGGGCAATCACGAAGTCATGATCCGCGGCACGTTCGCGAACATCCGCCTGAAGAACGAGCTCGTCTCGGCGGTCAACGACGGTCAGATCGTCGAGGGCGGCTTCACGCGCGACTTCACGCAGGCCGGTGGTCCGCAGTCGTACATCTACGACGCGTGCGAGAACTACGCGGCGGCCGGTACCCCGCTCGTCGTCTTCGGCGGCAAGGAGTACGGCTCGGGATCGTCGCGCGACTGGGCGGCCAAGGGCACGTCCCTCCTGGGCGTCAAGGCGGTCATCACGGAGAGCTTCGAGCGCATCCACCGCTCGAACCTCATCGGCATGGGCGTCGTGCCGCTGCAGTTCCCCGAGGGTCAGTCGTGGAAGAGCCTCGGCCTCGACGGCACCGAGATCGTCTCCATCGAGGGCCTCGAGGAGCTCAACAACGGCACCACTCCGAAGACGGTCAAGGTCACCGCGGCCCCGAGCGAGTTCTCGCCCGAGGGCAAGGAGACGATCGTGTTCGACGCGAAGGTCCGCATCGACACGCCCGGTGAGGCCGACTACTACCGCAACGGCGGCATCCTCCAGTACGTACTGCGCTCGCTCGTCTGATCGGTCGCGCCGAAGCCCCGGCATCCTTCCCGCGTGAGGGATGCCGGGGCTTCACGCGCGCCGGGCGAGCTGCTGCTGCCAGTCGTGCGGCACGCGGACCTGCGGACCGGGTACCGTCTGACCGACGGGGTGGCTCGTCGGCGGTGCGAGGGCCGGGCCGGCTTCGAACGCACCGGTGCGGTAGTCGAAGAACCAGTCCTCACCGGGCTCGAAGCTCTGAATGACGGGGTGCCCGGTCGCGCGCTCGTGTGCGGTCGCATGCCGCTTCAGCGAGTCGTCGCAGCATCCGACATGCCCGCACTGGGCGCATCGGCGCAGGTGCAGCCACCATCCGCCCTCGGCGTCGCATTCCACGCACCCGGCCCCACTCGGCGGCACCGCGGGGTCGATTCCTGTCGTCATGGCGTCCTCCTCGCGAATGCTTCGATCCTGCTCGCTCACTGTCCACACCGCCAGATCCCCCGCGTAGACTCGGGGGATGAGCCTGCTCGCCTCGATCACCGGTCCGCGCGATCTCGATGCGCTCTCACCGGAGGAGCTCGAGCAGCTTGCTCAGGAGATCCGCGACTTCCTCGTCCAGAACGTCTCGCGCACGGGTGGCCACCTCGGTCCGAACCTCGGCGTCGTCGAACTCACGATCGCCCTCCACCGCGTCTTCGATTCCCCGAACGATCCGTTCGTGTTCGATACGGGGCACCAGTCGTACGTGCACAAGCTGCTCACCGGTCGGCAGGACTTCGACGCCCTGCGTTCGCGCGGAGGGCTCGCCGGATACCCTCAGCGTTCCGAGAGTCCGCATGACGTCGTCGAGTCCTCGCACGCGTCCAGCTCCCTGAGCTGGGCCGACGGCATCTCGCGGGCGCTCACGCGCACGGGTCGGACCGACCGGCATGTCGTCGCCGTCGTCGGGGACGGCGCACTCACGGGCGGGATGACGTGGGAGGCGCTCAACAACATCTCAGACGACAATGAGCGCAATCTCGTCATCGTCGTGAACGACAACGGCCGCTCCTACGCTCCGACGATCGGCGGCATGGCCCGCTATCTCAACCGTGTCCGCACGACGGAGGGCTACGAAAGCCTGCGGCGCGGATCGGATTCGTTCTTCCGCAGGCTCGGACCCGCCGGACGCGCCGTCTACCGCGGAGTCCGCGGCGGCACGCACGGGTTCCTCTCGCGTTTCACGAACAACGAAGCGCTGTACTCCAACCTCGACATCAAGTACCTGGGCCCGATCGACGGGCACGACCTCCGTGCGCTCGACGAGACCCTGCGCCTCGCGAAGGCCTATGGTGCGCCGGTGATCGTGCACGTCATCACGGAGAAGGGGCGTGGGTACGAGCCGGCCCGCAACGACGAGGCCGACCAGTTCCACGCGGTCGGCAAGATCGACCCCGCGACCGGCGAGCCGCTGGGATCCTCAGACACGGTCGGGTGGACCGACGTCTTCGCTGAGGCGCTCGTGGACGCCGGTGAGCGCCGCGAGGACATCATCGCCATCACCGCGGCGATGCTGCGCCCCACCGGGCTCCAGCCGTTCGCACAGCGCTTCCCGGATCGCGTGTACGACGTGGGCATCGCGGAGCAGCACGCCGTCGCCTCCGCCGCGGGACTCGCCTTCGGTGGCCTCCACCCCGTCGTCGCGATCTACGCGACATTCATGAACCGCGCGTTCGATCAGGTGATGATGGATGTCGCCCTCCACAGGGCCGGCGTCACCTTCGTCCTCGACCGCTCCGGCGTGACCGGGCCCGACGGCCCGAGCCACCACGGGGTCTGGGACCTGGCGATGCTGCAGCTCGTCCCCGGCATCCGCATCGCTGCTCCGCGCGACGAGCGACGGCTGCGCGAGGAGTTCGATGAAGCGATCGCCGTCGCCGATGCGCCGACCGTCGTTCGTTTCCCGAAGGGTGCCGTCTCGCCCGAGCTCCCGGCGATCGAGCGCCTCGCCGATGGTACGGACGTGCTGTGGCAGCACGGTGAGCAGGACGTTCTGCTCGTCGGCATCGGCCCGATGGCCCAGCTCGCGATGGACGTCGCGGAGCGTCTGCGTGCGCAGGGCATCGGGGCGACCGTGATCGACCCGCGATGGGTCGTGCCTGTGCAGCCGAGCGTCGTCGAGCTCGCGGCGTCCCATCGCCTCGTCATCACGATCGAGGACGGCATCCGCGTGGGGGGGATCGGGACTCGTGTGCGTCAAGTGCTGCGCGAGGCCGGAGTGGACACGGCGGTCGACGAGTTGGGCCTGCCCGATGCGTTCATCGACCACGCGACGCGCGAGCAGATCCTCGACGACGCCGGGCTCACCGCCGCCAAGATCGCTCAGGACGTCGTTGCGCAGGTGCTCGGCACCCGCATCCCCGTCGCGCGCCCGTCAACCGACACGGGTGCGATCTGGGCAGTCTCCCCGGAGTCGGCACGTGTGGACGAGGAGCGTCAGGAGCGCCGGGAGCGTTGAGCGTCCCTCGGTGCGTCGAGGGGCGGCAACGCGGGCATGACAGCATGGAGTGATGACCTCCACCGCCAATCTGACCCGTGATGAGACGGCGGCGCGCGCCGCCGAGATCCGCCTCGAGACCGTGGACGTCGAGGTCGATCTGCGCGACGCAGCGTCGGCGGATGCCGCGACCTTCCCGACCGCATCGACGCTGGTGTTCGCGGCATCCGCCACGCAGACGTGGATCGACTTCGTCGGCGCCTCCGTCGACGAAGTGATCGTCAACGGAGCGGCACAGGCGGTGGACTGGGACGGCGCGCGGGTGCGCGTCGCGGGGCTCACCGCCCACAACGTCGTCACCGTCCGCGGAAGAGGGAAGTACAGCTCGTCGGGGGAGGGCCTGCACCGCTTCCGCGACCCCGTCGACGACGCGGTGTATCTGTACACGCAGTACGAGCCCGCAGACAGCCGCCGCGTCTATCCGGTGTTCGAGCAGCCCGATCTGAAGGCCCGCTGGCGCTTCGTGGTCAGCGCTCCCGACGGGTGGGAGGTCCTCTCCAACGGCGCCGAGGGGTGAGTCCAATAGCGTGGTGTCAATTCCCGCGGGGTTCTCGTCGTCGTAGACGGTGAAGGGCCATCGTGGGATGACCAGTTGTTTCCGCCAAGAAGCAAGAAGAGT
>NZ_JBBCUU010000011.1:0-64785 GCF_037147735.1 Microbacterium sp. MMO-20
GCGTGCTTGACGGTGCTAGCTGCAGGCACCGCAGCCACCGCCGTAGTCCAAGCAACTGCACGACAAACCGAATACCGCGATGAGGGGCTTTCGCAGATCGTTGGATGGGCCCATAGCGCGGCTGCGCTCGGCATTCTGATCGGCGTATGGATCGGCCTGATTCTGGGTGTGTCAGAGATGCCGCTCATCGGATCGGTGGTCGCCGCGGGGTTGATCGCCAGCTCGGCTCTCTTGATACAGACGCCCTCAAGTCGCGAAGACTAACTGCAGGCGAAGTTGAAGTCCTGGCCGCCGGATCCTGCCGATATGACGCGGCGCGTCGCTGGGGGCCATAGAGCGATCCCCAAACGAGCACGCGTGGCCCCATTACAGGCGGGCACGCACGGAAGGGTGACCCGCTCCGAGTGATCAAGTGCTCGAGGGGAGCGAGCTACATCGCCTCGTTCTTCCCACCCGATCGTCAGTGGTTTCGGGTTTGATAGAAGAATGAGAGTTCCGATGAGTGCGTCGATCCTCTTGGTGCTGGCTCTCTTCGGCCTCAGCGCTTGCACGTCATACCCCAGCAGCGGATCGCTCCAATCCAGCGCTCCCGGCTATCAGGGGATGCCAACGGCCCAGGGAATTCCGCTCACGGTTCGAGGGAGCGACACGGTTCAGGCTCGGGCAATCGAAGGATCGCTCTTCATCACCACCCTCGGGCCCAGCAGCTGCCCGATCATTCCCGAGGTCGACGATGTGGACTCAGAGGATGAGTTGGTCCGGATCACCCTGACAGGCGACTTCGCAGGTCCGTGCACCGCAGATGAGAAGCCACGGACCTTTGAGTTCGCGATCGACGGTGACCTCGTCGGGTTCGTCGTCGAGGTCACCGTCGACTATTGATCAGTTCGCGTAGTAATTCACGCCGTACCCCAGATCGAACGCATCGGTAATCGGGGCATATAGAAGGTCCGCGCTGCACAGTCTTCCCTGGTCACCAGTGCAGTTGCTGGTGCCGTTGATCAGCCCGCTGATGATGCCGACGGCGTACGGTCCGCCGCTCGTGCCATAGACGGGGCCACCACTGTCGCCCTGGCCAGCTGCGGGCAGGCCGCCGCCCTGGAGCGTGCGTGCCAGGCGGTCATAGCAGAAGCTCATACCGGTGTAGCAGGCTGTCACGTTCACAGCCGTGACCTGGCTGCCGCAAACAGTTCCGCTACGGCTTCCCGAGTAGCACACGCTCGCACCCACAGTCGTGCCCATCACGCCCCTGATCGCATAGAGATACGAACCCGAAACCGTGTTGTTGCCAATGAAAATTCCCGCCGTCATCTGAGCCGTTCCAGACCCTGACCAGATCGCGACATCCGGTAGCCCGTTCATCGTCGGCGGAGGATTCGTACCCTGATACTGGCCGATCGTGTGAGTAGTCAGAGTCGAGTAGTACCACTGCTGACCTATGGTGCTTTCGCAGTGGTTCGCCGACAGCATTGCGGCAGTACCGTCCGAGATCTTCGTACCCCGGAAGCCAGTGGTGCACGCAGCTGAGCCGTGCATGTAGGCACCGGAGTAGCGCGCCGGGTCCGATGGCGGGTTGGGAGCGTGGTTGCGCGTAGCTGGCTCCAGGGCAGGTCCGTACTCGACACTGACCGCGATGCCAACGTCAGGCAGCGAAGGCTCCGCCTTGGTGCGTTTCGCGTCGTCCAAGACGAGATCGATTCGCTCACCGTCGAGTGAGGGTGTCGCCATCACGACCTTATGACCTGAAGCAAGTTCGCCATTCTTCCCGATGATCCGATCAATCTTCGCCTGCATCTCGGCATATCCGTGCGTCGCGCGTCGGTACTCGACCGCGCCAGCAAGCCCATACGCGTCGATCGCCTTCTCGACCGCCTGGCGGTTACCAGCGGCATACAACGAGACAAGTCCCGTCGTCGCGTCCCACGCCGTGCCCGAAATTGAGAGCTCGGGGTGATCGAATTCGAGGCGGACGAGCGCCTCGGACACGGCGAGCGGCACAGTGGGCTTCGATTGGTACTCAGGTGACGGATCCCCGTCGATGGCTCCGACCGGCAGATCACCCGGAACCAAATACGGGGCACCACCGGCTGCTGCGGCCTCGGGAGACTCCGTGGCTGCCACCGCCGTAGGCGCAACGATCACCCCCAGGACCAGCGCCCCCATGACTGCCGTACCCAGAAGTCGTATGCGTCTTTTCACCACGGTCCATCTCCATTCAGTCGATTGATGAGCAGTCCCTGAGGCGTGAGCCCCGTATGCGGAAGGCTATGGAATTCTCATGAGTAGGTCTATCCAACGAAAGGATGAGGAGCGTGAACCGCGGGCCTCGGAAGCGGGTGTGCGGAGTTCGGTGGCGAGGGTGACGGCTCCGCAGCCGGCGTGGAGCTCTCACCTCACGTGCGCGACTGCGCCCCCTGTAGGGCTCCCCTCTCAGAGTGGGTTTAGAAGGGGGTGTCGTCGCCGTGGTCGGCGGGGTCGGGGGTGGTGGTCTTGATGACGCGGATGGTCTGACCGGTGAGGCTGACAGCGATCTCGTCGGCGTTGACGCGGTGCTGCAGGCGGGTGCCGTTCTCGCCCCGGTACTCGGTGACCCGGTACCGGCCGGCGAACATGACGCGAATGTTCCCCGACTCGGTCGCGACGTCGACGAGCTTCACAGCCTTGTCCCCGCTCACGGCGACGTCGTAAGCGATCGCCGGCCCATCGACGTAGCTGCCGTCGTCCTGGCGGACGCCGTCGCTGACGAGGATGCGAGCGAACGCGTAGGGGCCTTTGTCTCCCTGCTTGAGTTCGGGGGTGGCGGCGAGGTTCCCGGTGCGGACGATGTAGCTGCTCATGATGTTCTCCTTGGTTGGTGTTTCTCAGTGGGTGAGGTGGGAGACTGGCGGAGAGGCAGTATTCCGGGTTGCGTTATTCCTGGTGCGAACCGTTGTCGCAGGAGGAGTCCGGCGCGGAGTATTGGCACCGATCCGCGTAGCAGTCCCTTCACCAGGCCACGCTTGGTGCGACTCCGCAGCTATCAGCTCAATTCTGCGGAACGCCAAATCAGCTCGCCCGGAAGGTTGGGCCTGTGACGGTGAGGGGTGTTGTTGCGGGATCGTCGCCGCGTGTTCGCCAGAGTAGCCAGGCGGCGAGGACGCCTTGCAGGATGACGATGGCGCTGATGGTGGAGGCGATGATCCCGGCGGACTGGTCGGCTGCGGTGAGCAGATCGAACCCGGCGTGCCAGATCAGCACGGGGATGATGCTCCACGCCGCCCTCGCAGTAATCCAGGACAGCAGGAGCGATCCGGCGACCAAAGCGATCATCCACCCGATGAGGCTCCACCCCATCTGCATGTAAGTGGGGTTGAAGAAGAACGCCGGCAGGTGCCAGCAGATCCAGACCCCCGCGACTACCAGCGCCGCGGTCAGCACGCTCATCCGACGAGCCAGATGGGGAAGCAGCCAGCCCCGCCATCCTGCTTCTTCACCGAGACCGAAGGTGAGCGTCCACACCAGCGCGACGGCGGCCGCGTTCATGCCGGGGAGTTTGTCGGTGAGCCCGAGCCGGGACAGGTCGGGCCAGGTGCCGGTCACGGCCCAGGCTGTGACGTACCCGATCACCCCGTACGCGAGCGGCATCCCGACCGCCGCAGCCCACCAGATCGGCGGGAACCGGACAGAGAACGCCCGCCGCACCCACACCCGCAGCTCGAGGAACCCTCCCGCGGACAGGGTCGCCGCAACCGCACCCAGGAGCGGGCCGAAGGAGGCAAGGAAGAACTGGTACGGCATCACGCTCAGCGCACTGCCGGTCTGTGCGTTCAGCAGCAGGGGAAGCCAGAGCAACCAGGTGACCCCGAACGAGACGATGAGGAACACCGGCAACGGTGCACGCAGCCTACGCATCCGTCCGCACCCGATCTCGCGGTGTCACGGCGGCAGCTGCAAGGAGAAGGATGCCAGGTCCGAGGTAATACAGGCCGAGCCCGAGGGCCGTAAGCACACTCCAGAAGAGCACGAGGATTCCCGCGATCCAGGTGACCGCCCGAACCGGGCGGCCGGTGCACTCAAGGACCAACACGGTCGTTCCCGCCACCGCAGGAACCCCGACGAGAACCAGCGAGAGCTCGCCGCTGTCCTGCCACGCTGGCACCAGCAGGACGACCGAAAGGGTTGTCGCGGCCAGTGCCGTGACGATGCGGACTGTGGCTGCCGCCTGGCGGCGCCGACTCGCCTCGGCACGAGCAGGGATCGCGGCGATGGCCAGCGCGGCGACGGCAAGTACGCCGACCAACACGATCATCGCCCCAGCTGGCCTCCTGTGCGAGAGGGACCTGCGCGCCGTGCTGACCTAAGGTGTGTGATGCCTCTTCACTCGAAGGACGATCGTGGCGCCGATCACAACGGCGACGCCGGCACCGAGTGCGATGGCGAGAGCGGTGAAACCGCCCGCGCTGGAGGAGATGCCCGCGCCGATCAGCGCGTAGCACGCCGCGGCCGCGAACCACGCCGAGCCGGCCGTAATCACGACGAACAAGACAGCGACCCCCGCGGCGGCAGCGATGACGAGCAGCTGCCATGTCGTTCCCCACACGCCTTCGATGGGGGCGCCGGCGGCTTGGAGGACGGTGGCGATGTTGACGAAGAACGCCATCGACGTCCACCCCGCGTACAGCCCCTGCGACAGGTACAGGACGACCCGGTCTACCCGCTTCCATGTGGCGATCTCGTCCCGCGCGGCGGTGATCCGCCGCCACGCGACGAAGTGCGCGGTGACGATGAAAACGAACACGACCAGGGTGAGCGGGAACGATTGGCCGAGCGCCGCCGCGGACAGCCAGAGCGCGAAGCCCGCGTAGACGCAGCTCAGCGGCACCACGAGGCGGTCTCGCAGCGGGGAGGTGCGGACGGACGGACGGATCTGCAGGATCGCCCACAACACACTGGCGGCGATGATGACACCCCAGATCGCGAACATCGGCCCGGGCGGGACCAGCGGGGAGAACTGCACCCCGGACTGCAGCTCGGTGGGTGACCACAGGTCAAACACGACGGTGGAAACGATCTGACCAATCGCGAAGACGAGGACGATCGCCCGTCCGGCGAACACCCTTTTCGCGGAGGGAGCGCGGTGGGTCTGCTGCCGGGTGGTCATGCGGGTCTCCCTAGGGGAATCGACGACGGGTCCGGGTGACGGGGTGAGTGTTGTCACCGTGCCACCTGTTCGGCGAGCCAGGTCAGCAGCGGGACACCGAGGACGAGATTCAGGGGGAAGGTGATGCCAATGCTGCGGTCAGCGACAGGGCGACGTTCGCGTCGGGAAGGGCGAGGCGGACCGCGGCGGTAGCGGCGATGTAGGACGCGCTCCCACAGAGCGCCTCGAGGACCACCGCACCACCGATGCCCATTCCGGTGAGGGATCCGGCGATCACGCCGAGGGTTCCGGCAGCCAGCGGGAAGAGCAGCGCGAATACGATCAGTCCGGTCCGCCGTCCGGAAGGATCTCCCGCGGGAGTTTGCGAAGTGAGCAGTACCCTGAGTGCATGAGCACTCCGACCTCGACCGTGCCGGAAATCTCGACTGCGTGGTGGTCGCTGGAGCCCGGAGCGGTCGCCGCCGATCTCGGCACCGACGCCGAGCAGGGCCTCGCCGCGGCCGAGGCTGCCCGACGGCTCTCGGCAGCCGGTCCCAACGCCCTCGTCAGCGCGCCGCCGCCGAGCGCGCTCAAGATCGCTCTCCTGCAGCTCGCCGAGCTGATGACCCTCATGCTCATCGCCGTCGCGGTGGTGTCGCTGCTGATCGGCCAGGTGTCGACGGCGATCATCGTCGGGGTGCTGGTCGCGTTCAACGTTGTGCAAGGCACTCGGCAGGAGCTCAAGGCGCGCCGCAGCGTCGACGCGCTGGCGAAGCTGCAGACGCCGCAGGCTCGCGTGCTGCGCGACGGGCGGATCGTGCTCGTGGATGCGACCGCCCTGGTGCCCGGCGACATCGTCGATCTCGAGGCCGGCGACCTCGTGCCCGCCGACGGGCGGATCGTGCGCTCCGCGACCCTCGAGACGCAGGAGTCGGCCCTCACGGGCGAGTCGCTGCCGATCGAGAAGGGTCGCACCGCGAATGCGCCGGGCGCCGCCCTCGCCGACCGGACGGCGATGCTCTTCCAGAACACGTCCGTCACACGCGGCACCGCGCGCATGATCGTCGTCGAGACCGGCATGCGCACCGAGGTCGGGCGCATCGCGACGCTGCTCTCGTCGGTGTCGAACAAGCGCTCGCCTCTGCAGCGCGAGCTCGATGGCCTCACCCGCGTCATCGGCATCGTGGCGTGGCTCGCCGTCATCGTCATCATCGTGATCGGCGCGCTGCGCGGGCAGGAGCTCAGCGAGCTGCTCTTCCTCGGCACGGCGGTCGCGATCTCGGCGATCCCGACGGGCCTGCCGACGTTCGTCCAGAGCCTGCTGTCCTGGGGCGCGACGCACCTCGCGAAGGAGAAGGCGATCGTCGCGAGCCTCGCCGACGTCGAGACCCTGGGCGCGACGAGCGCCATCTGCTCCGACAAGACCGGCACGCTGACGCTCAACGAGATGACCGTGCGCACGGTGTGGTTCGGCGGCCAGCGCTACCAGGTGACAGGAGGCGGCTACTCGTTCGACGGCAAAGTGCTCCACGCCGCGGGCGAGCCCGTCGAGGCGAACCGCGTGGGCATGGCGGTATCGCTGCCGAACGATGCGACCGTCTCGCCGGAGGGCGCCGTCGTCGGCGACCCCACGGAGGCTGCGCTCATCGTGCTCGCCGCGAAGTTCGGCGTCGACGCCGACGCGACGAGACGCGACCACCCGCGCATCGCGGAGGTGCCATTCGACTCCGAGTACAAGTTCATGGCGACGTTCCACCACTTCACCCTCGACGGCGAAGAGCGCATCCTCGAGTTCGTCAAGGGCGCGCCCGACATCATCGTGGGGCGCTGCGCGGCCCGCTACTCGACCGACGGCACGAAGTCCCCGATCGACCCCGCGGAGGTCACGGGGGTCCTGGAGGAGATGAGCTCGAGCGGCCTGCGCACGCTCGCGATCGGCATGCGCGTCCTCGATCCGGCGGACGAGGCATCCATCGTCGCCGACCCGATGTCGTACGTGACCGGCCTCGACCTCATCGGCGTCGTCGGGATCGTCGACCCCCTGCGGCCGTCGTCGAAGGTGGCCGTCGACATCGCCCAGCGCGCCGGCATCGAGGTGCGCATGATCACGGGCGACCACGCCGTGACGGCGGGCGCGATCGGCAAGGAGCTCGGTCTCGGCGCCGGCGCGATCAGCGGCGCCGATCTGCACAAGCTCGACGACACCGAGCTGCTCGGCGACCTGCCCGACCTGCACGTGTTCGGGCGCGTGACCCCGCAGGACAAGCTGCGCCTCGTGCAGCTGCTGCAGTCGCAGGGCGAGATCGTCGCGATGACGGGGGATGCCGTCAACGACGCCGCCGCCATCAAACAGGCCGACGTCGGTGTCGCCATGGGCTCGGGCTCGGAGGTGACGAAGCAAGCGGCGAAGCTCGTCCTCACCGACGACAACTTCGCAACGCTCGTGCGGGCGGTCGAACTCGGCCGCGTCGTCTATGACAAAATCACGTCATACCTGCGCTTCCAGATGTCGCAGCTCGTGTCGCTGTTGCTGCTGTTCCTCGCGGCATCCGCTTTCAACATCGCCGACGGCGTCGCGCTCACCCCCGGCATGGTGCTGTTCCTCAACTTCTTCGTGACGCTGTTCGCCGTCTTCGCGATCGCCGCCGACGCGCAGCCCCCGGGGATCATGGACCGCCCGCCCCGCAACCCGAAGCTCGGCGTCGCGAACGGCGGAGCCCTCGCCGAATGGGGGCTCTACGGCTTCGCGATCTTCCTCGCCTCGTGGATCCCGCTCGTCTGGGGGCCCGACGAGCCGAGTCCGACCGAGCCGTCGCACGCCATGACGATGGCCTACGTCGTGGTCGGCCTCGGCACCGTCATCAGCGCCGTGCTCATGCGCCGCTCCCCCGAGACCGGGCTCGCCGCACCGATCGCCGCCGTCGCGAAGCTGCTCGTCTGGCCCGTCGTCATCATCGTGCTGTCGACCGAGATCTCGTTCCTGCAGAACGTCGTTGGCGCCACCTCGCTGACAGGTGCGGAGTGGCTGATGTGCTTGGGCCTGCTGGTCCTCGTCACCGGGTTCGTCGAAGGCCACAAATGGACCCTCCGTCGCATCAGCCAAAACAGGTCTGCGAGGGCGGCCAGCCCTTCGGAGCCTGCAAGGTGAAAGGTCCCACCGGATGCGCTGGTGAGAATTGCTGTGGACGGCTTGACCCACCAAGGCGAGCGTCGCGCCTCAGCCTCCGCGGGGGCGCGCACGACATGGAATATCGGTGACTTACTGGGCACTGTGAACACGCTGCGTTCAGAGTGTTTCCTTCGGCCGGCGAGGGCGCCGCCCCTCAGACGAAACGATCGAGTCGTCGGGAACTTCCGACTACCCAACCGGGATTCGGTGCAAGATTGGCTGCATGATGGTGAGCGAATGACGACGCAGGGTACGTTGATGCGCGCTCACCTGCAACCCTTGGAGGCCCCCAGCAGCCACTACCCCGGCGCCCTCTTTCCTCGACTGGACGGCAGCGCCCTGACCCGCCGCATCTCTCACCGCCTCACTGCCACCGGAGTGCGCCTGATGACACAGGCACCGGAACACGCCGCGCGGGACGAGCTCGGCGTCAAGGGCACAGGGTCCGTGCTCCCTGAGATCATCTACGGTTTCAGTCCCGCCGTCATCCCCGTGGCCTCAGACCCCCGCACCGAACGCACCGCCACCGGATACTGGACCCTCCCCACACCCGACGTCCGCCTCCCCGAGCTCGAGGCGTTCCTCGCAGGTGGGCGTCCAGTCGTCTCGGTCGGTTTCGGCAGCATGCACGGCCACGACCCCGACGCGCTCCGCGAGGTAGTCGTCGGCGCAGCCCGCCGGGTCGGTGTTGCGGTCGTCCTGATCTCCGGGTGGGGCGCCCTCACCCCCGGGGACAGCGCTGACCCGGACGTGTTCACCATCGACTCCGTCCCACACTCCTGGCTGTTCCCCCGCGTCGCCGCAACCGTGCACCACGGTGGGGCCGGGACAACCGGCGCCGCCCTCGCCGCCGGGGTCCCCACCATCGTGGTCCCCTTCGGCGCCGACCAACCCTTCTGGGCCAGACGCGCCCACGAGCTCGGAGTCTCTCCCGCCCCCATCGCCCGAACGAGACTGACCGCGGACCGGCTCGCTGAAGCCATGGACACCGCGCTCACCAACGCACGAATGGAGCAATGTGCCTCCGAGCTCGCCACCGTCTTTGGCGAAGAAGCCGGCACCCCAACCGCCCTCGACATCATCGAGAGCGCGGCCAGCAAGCAGCGACGCTAGGACTCCCTCGCTCAACCGCGGGTGACCGTCCGCCCACCCCCGGTTGCGGGCTCCATGTGTCCGTGTAGTCGCGGCTGAACTGCTCCAGGGTGGTCGCCGGACGGCTGGTCAGTTCATTACAGCAAGCCTTCGCGCGTTGGAGTGCGTGCTCTCGCGACGATGTATTCGACGCTGTCGCGTTGCGCGAACTGCGCCCAGCGGCCGGCGGCCTGCGCTGTGATTCCCACCTGCGTCGCCACCACAGCGGCGGGGAGGTCGCTGGTGAGAGCGAGCATGGCGTAGTTCCGGGCGATCCGCGGACTGACCCCGGCCCGCGCCATCCACCGCCCCAGGGTCGTGGGATGGATCGGTTCGTGATGCCGCCGAGGAGACACGAAGAGATATGAGCCTTCGCTGTCCCGGCGCAGCGCACGCGGATCGCGCTCGGCATCAGCGACGAGCCGTGCGAGGAGCCCCGCAACCGGGCTCGGGATCTCAATGGGCTCTGCCGCTAGCGTAAGGTATGTTCGTTCTCCCACTGTGCTGGTGTCGGCGGTGGTCAGTCGGTGGATGCGGTCGATTCGGGCGCCGTAGAGGAGTACAAGCAGCGCGGCAACTCTCGTCGTGAGGTTCGCCGTCTCGTCCGATCCGGCTATGAAGCTGCGAATCAGAGCGTGATGCTCCTCCGCGTCGCTGATCTCGCTCGGCTTGGCCATCTTTCCGCGCTCGACGTGGAGTCCCGGGTAGCGACCGGTTCTGCTGAGCCATGAAATGAATGGTGCGATGTCGCCGCTGCGGGCGGCGTTGCCGCCGGTCCACCGGTCCAGGGCCTCCTGTGTCAGCGATGAGAGACCGTCGCCGTCTTGCTCGAGGTGGTGCAGGAGTCGCGCGGCCGCACGGATGCGCCCCCGCGCGGAGTCTGCGACACCGATCGACGTGCGACGACGCGCCGTCCGCCGTCGCACAGTGCGCAGCACTCTCCATTGCGCGTAGGGAGTGATCACGGCGGCATGCTGGGGAGGAAGCTGGGTAAGGTACTCCTCCATCCAGGTTTCGAGGCGCTCCGTCTGTTCGTCCCGTATCGGGAGGACGCCGACGTCGACCAGCAGAGCACGGAGGTGATGTCGTGCCTGCCCGGGCGGACACGCATCGACGCTGGCATGGGTGATCGACTCTTCCGCTCCGATCTCTTGGAGCAGGGCTCGCGGGGTGGGCTTGAGGAGCCATCTCATGGTGGAGTCGACGCGACCTCGCTGAACGAGCGCGTCCGGGAGCCCAGCCAGGCGCTCGGGGGTCACTCCGGTCGCGGACGCGAGGAGGTCGCCGGCGGCGCGGATGACGGAGCAGCGAACACAGGTGTTCTCGAAGTGCTGGTCACCCGCGGCGCCGCACACGCCGCAGATGTAGTCGCGTGCAGATCCGGCGCACGGCCCGCAGACGCGCTCTCCCCGGTCGTTGCGGCCGATGAGCGCTTTCCGCTGCCCACAAGACCCGCAGTCGACGGGGTGGCGGAGCTCCCGGCGGTAGCAGCCGCCACACGCAGGCCCGAGGGGCCAGGTCGTATGGATCGCGCGCTCTTCCTGGCAGATGGCGCACTCGGCGATGGTGGTGCGGTAGCAGCGGTGGCACAGGTCTGCGACGCCGTCCTGTCGGCGGGTTGCGATGCGGCGGTTCCGCCCGCATTGCCCGCACGCCCTGACCGGTGCGGGGTAGCAGCGCTGGCAGAGATCTTCGCCGTCAACGATGGCGGTGACGTGATCGACGCGGCCGCAACCGGCGCACGGACGCTTCGGCCGCGCGCAGTGCCCGCACAGCGGCGCGCCGTCTTCTGTTCGAGCGCTCGGTGCACGGACACGACTGCACCGCGAGCATTCCACCCGTCGGCTGACGTTGTAACACGGGCGGCAGAGCCCTCCCCCATTTGGCAGTCGCTTCACCCGAGGTGCGCGATTTCCGCACTCGGAGCACGGATGCTCCGGCGCCTTGGTCACTTCGCGTGCCCGGGCCGGTTGATCGTCGTCCGGCGAGCGGATACCCGGCTCTTCAGCGGGACGACTTCTCCCGATACCTTCTTGGCCGAGGCATCGACGATGCGACGCTCGATGAGGTCGTTGGGTGTGCACGCAAGGATGTCGCACAGTGCGATCAGCGTCGCCATGCTCAGACGCTGCGGCTGACCCGTCACCAGCCGGTAGGTCTGCTCACGAGAGAGCGCAACACCACGCTCAGCGAGCAGCGGCTGCAGGTCCGTCGTGGCGAACATCCCGCACTCCGCCATCTTCGCTCGCAGATGCCAGACGTAGTCCATCTCCTTCACCGTGCTGCCTCCTCAAGGTCAGCGCCGTAGCGGGTATGGATCGCTTGGGTGAGTAGGCGGTTCCGGTACTCGTTGGAGACGCCCACATAGATCGCGGTCGTTGAGGAGAAGGAGTGCCCCACCTGCTCCTGAATGAACCGCTCCGGGTAGTCGAACTCCACAAGGTGCGTCACGTACGAATGCCGCAGCGAATGCAGATCAAGCGAAGAGTCGATGCCCGCTGCGTCCCTAGCTGTGCAGAACGCCTCATTCGCCGCACGCCTACTCAATCTCGTGCCCCGCTCCGTCACCCACAGCGCAGGCGACGAAGCCGGCGAGGACGACAGCGCCGGTCGGACCTCTTCGAGGTAGTGCGCCAACGTCACCGCAACCCACCCCATCTCAGGAACGGTAAGCACCGTGCGCCGCTTCGACGGCCCACCACGGCTGGCTTTGCCATGTCGCACCGACAGCGCGCCGAACCGGTCCAAGTGCGGCAGCTTCGCGTTGCGGCGCAGATCCACGAGATCAAGCATGACCGCCTCACGTCGTCGCAACCCGAACGCGTAGACGCACTTGAGCAGCGCAGCATCCCGTACCGCCTGCACCGCGCCCTTCCGCCGCCGCGACCGGATCCCAGCGGCAAGCCCATCGGCCGCATCGAACAGCGCCTGGACCTCGTCGAAGGTCAACGGGCGCCGCGTAGCATCGCCCTCGTACTCGCCAACATGCACGATCGAGTTGTCCTCAAAAAACACCTGCCGAGGCGCGACGCCGAACCGCCCTTCGCACTCCAACATCCACGGGTATCGACGATCAGAGATGTACTCGCAGAACATCTTGATGTCGATCTCGTACCCGCGCAGCGTAGACACCCGCAACGGCTTCGCACCCGAACGAAGCTCACTGATCCACGCCTCCGCCTCCACCGGCGTCCACTGCCACGGGTACATGCCCGTGAAATCCACGAAACGGCGCACGAGCCGCTCTCTCGCCGCAATCGTCGGAGACTTCAAGAAGCGTGCAGTCTGCTGAGCTCGCCACCCATCCAGCATCCCGTCAAGCACGGCCCTTTCCGGGTCAAGGTGAACGACGTTCCGCGCGGATACGCGCCGCTGCGCAGGCGATTGATGAACTTCAAGCACATCTCCATGTTGCATCCAACACAACATTGATGCAAATGAACCAGGTTGGATGAATCGAGGGCGGCGCAGCGAACTCAGCCTCCTCGATATCCCCTTTGAACTCAGGCCCTACCGCGCGCTCGTTCGTGCTTCGCGTGTTGCATCGGATGGCAATATCGCCCGCTTGGCGATGCGGTCGATGTGGTCGGGCCGGAACCCGGACCAGTGGTCCTGGTCGTCGACGACAACCACCGGCGCCTGCTGGTAGCCGAGGTCTTTGACGTACTCGAGCGCGGCCGCGTCTTCCGCGAGGTTCACGACCTGGTAGTCGATGCCTTTCGCGTCGAGCGCCCGGTAGGTGGCGTTGCACTGCACGCAGCTGGGCTTGCTGTACACGACGATCTGCGGCTTGGTCATCTGGGCCACCTTCCTTTCTTGTCTCTTCCCCCCGTTGTTTTCCCGGTGGGTGCCGGGGGCACGTAGTGGCCGGTACCGGTGGCGGAGCGCAGTGCCCGGAGGACGCGGTACCGGACTGACCAGAGCGCAGCGGAGGGAGGGAGGATAAGGAGCGTCCGGAGGGAACGGAGCGACAGAGCCGGTTTAGGCTCGGAGTCCCCCGACACACCCCGGGCGCCCGCCCGAGGGGCGGGCTGAGATGGGGGCCGTGGAGCGGCCCTGGGGCGGCGTAGGCGCCCCATCGGCGGCAGCGCGTCGCGGTGCCGCGTGGCTTGTGGAGCGGCAAGGCCCATCCCAGCACGGCAGCTCCCGTCGAGTCACCCATTCGCGCCTGAACCTTCAAGTCGAGATTGAAAGTTGGGGTCGGGTGCTGATGCCCGCGCGCGTCGCCACGGTTACGCTCCCCACGCAGTTCATCGATGTGATGGATTGCGCGCCGAGATCCGCGTCATAGAACTCGGGTTCGTGCATCTCATGAGTGCGACCGCTTCACGTCTGCGGCGGTCGCGCGGGACGGTGGGTGGCCGGGGGGCCGCTCACCGTGCGGATGACGTCGATACCCCTTCCCCAGGGGTAACTCTCCGCCCGTGCGGGGCCCCGGCCCCGCACGGCCCGCCCAACAGCAGGCGGGTACGGGGAGAAGATGGGCAAGCACCGACCCGGTACGCCTCGAGGCGTCGCAGCAGACCTCCGGTTCGAGCGCACGCTCGACGAGCTCGCCGACCTGGTTCGTCGGCTGGGCGTGCTGCCGTCTGCGGGATCGAAGGAACCGGACGAGGTGCGCTTGGCCCGGTGGCTCGCGAAGCGACGCTGGGAAGCGAACACCGGCATCCTTCCTCCGAACAGGGCAACCGCCCTCGACGCCGCGGCGCCGCGGTGGCGGGAATCGACGCACTCCCGTGAGGGGTTCGAAGCCACCCTCGCCGCGTGCGCCGCGTGGCGGTACGAAACCGGATGGCTCCCCCGCTCCGCGGGCGGGGGCGACACCGAGACCCGCTTAGGCGCGTGGCTCGTCGCACGCCGCTACGACGCACGCGTCCGACGGATGCCCTCAGAGCTCGAGCAGCTGCTCGACACGCAACTCCCGGGGTGGAGATTCAGGCCCACCCCGTTCACCCGCGTCACCGAGGCCTCCGCGTCCGCGCAGCGGACCGCGTGGGATATCCGGCCCCGCTCGATCACACCGTCCCGGAAGTCCGCCTGACGCCAGTCCCGGTGGACAGTCAGGAATGGACGCGGTGCACGTGCCACTCCCCCACCCCGCCATACACATCGAACACGAGCGACTCCCCCTCCCCATCCGCGCCTTGGAATCGCCACCCATAGAGCCCGAGGCCTCGGCGGAGACGCGGAGCCCGCGGCGAGGTCGACTGCGTGGTGTGGCGCATCGGGCGGCAGCCCAGACGACGGCGGAGGGGCGCGGTAGACTGGGATCTCCGATAGGAGGCTCGCATGTCGCACGTGATCACTCACCGCCCCTCCTCGGATGCCGCGCAGATCCCGACCGTCGTTCTCTACGACGTGATGCGGGAGGCCGCGAATCGTCTGCGTGGTGAGCTCGTGCACCTCGAGCGGGAGCACCCCGAGGATGCCGGTAAGTACCGTCAGGCACGGTTCGATGTGTCCGACCGTGCGGATGCGGTCGACGCGCGGGACCGGCGTGCGATCACTGCGGCCGACGCCGCATTCCGGGCAGAGTTGGCCCAGCTGCACGCCGCGTGAGCGCGGAGGACAGCTGGATCGAGGCCGACTTCGAAGCCCTCGTACTCCCTGAGCTTTTCCGTGCCGCCCCCTCGAACGCCAAGCCGGTCTGGATCGGGATCGGGGGCCGCGGTCGGTGAGGATCGGGGCGCCCTGCACGCGGAAGCTGGCGGGGTAGTTCGCCTCGAACCATTCCTCGTGCTTGGGGGTCATTTTCGCGGTGCCCATCTGGCCGCGGAGCTTGCTCGGGAGGATGGGAAGGTCGCGCCATCCGGGGAAGGCGTGGTCGTGCCAGGCTTCCACGATCGCGTTCCAGTCCCGGTCTATCCAGTGCCGTTCGCACGTGTCGCAGACAACGAGGTAGAGCAGGTCCCCGATGCATTCGCAGGGGACGCGCTCGGAGACGAGGCGGGGCCGCTGGCCTTCCTCGAGCTGGTGGTAGTCCCACATGCACCGGGTGTCGGACATGTACGTGGTCATCGTGTGCGCGCCGAGGGTGCCGCGCATTCCGCACGGGTCGGCGTTCCACCCGTGGCGGATGCGCTCGCGCCAGGGCTTGAGGCTGTTGATCTCTGCGCGTCGGACCGCGGCCGCGTCGAGGTCGGCGGTGGAGTGGTAGTGGCTGGTGAAGCCGAGGGGCGCGCCCTCCCAGGTGGGAAGAGCGGCCAGGGCGTCTTCGGCGATCAGCTGGTCGATCGCTTCCATGAGCGTGCTCACTTGCCGTCCTCCGTCCGGATCTGGTCGGCGCTGAGGTCCTCGTACGTGGTGTCGCGGGTGATGACGATCGCGGGGCGGTTGCTTGCTCGGCCCAGGTAGTGGCGGAGGAGTTCTTCGGCCAGCCCACGGCGGAGTTCGTGGAGGGGGGCGCCGATGAAGGTGGCGGTGTTCTCGGCGGCTTGCCAGGCCCACAGCACCTGGTAGTTCGTGAGGCCGGTCGGCGCGTCGAGGCCGTAGGCACCCTCGATCAGCCGGTGGGCGATGTTCGCGTACTCGAGCGGTGTCGGTGTCAGGTCGATCGTTTCCATGCGCTTCCTCCTCGTTGTTTTCCCGGTGGGTGCCGGGGGCACGTAGTGGCCGGTACCGGTGGCGGAGCGCAGTGCCCGGAGGGGGCGGTACCGGACTGAGCGGAGCGAGGGAGGATAAGGAGTCCCCGGAGGGACCGGAGCGACAGAGCCGGTTTAGGCTCGGAGGTCCCCGACACACCCCGGGTGCCCGCCCGATGGGCGGGCTGGGAGGCTGCCGCAGAGCGGTCGTCGAGGGGAGCCCGCGGGGCTTCCCTCCCCTGTCAGTTCAGGCCGGGGCCGGAGCTGGCAGGTGCGGCGGGACCGGTGTGTGGTGCCGGCGCGTGCTCGTGGGCCGGTGTCGGGGCGTCGGGCACGGCTTGCTGCGTGAGGGCCTGGTCGATCGTGTCGAGGCGCTCACGGGCGGCGTGGAGCGCGTCACGGTGCTTGAACGGGGCTTCGAGTCCTCGTTCGGCGTCGGCGCGGGCGTCTGCGATGGAGGCGAGGTCGCCGCGGGCCCGCCCGATTTGCTCGTCGATGGTTCCCACACGGTGTTCGAGGCTGCGGAGTAGGCCGAGGTCGGCGGGATCGAGGGCGCGGTCCGTATTGACGCGGACGGGCGGTCCGGGGATCCCGTCGACGGTGACGTGCAATTGCACGATCCCAGTGTCCGTGACGGTGCGGGCGTGCAGAGGGAATCCGCTGATGCTGCCGAGGGTGCCGCGGGACCGGTCGTCGACCATGGGTCTGGCCCATTGGATGCCGGCGGATGCCGCCCAGCTGGCGATCGCGCGTTGCGCTTCGGCCCGGGTGGTGTACTCGCGACCGTCGATGGTGATCCGGAACCGGTCGCCGGTGAGGTGGCGGGCGTGGGGTTTCGCTTCCTCGAGCTGGGAGATGCGGTTGTCGGTGCGCTGTCGGTCGTGGTCGAGGGAGCTGATCGTGGCGCGGAGGGTGCGCTGGTTGCGGTGGTAGGCGCGTTCTAGGCGTTCAAGGCGGCTGGTTTCGTTGAGCGCGGTGGAACGGGCGAGCAGGAGCGGGTTGCCGCTGGCGAGGGCTTTCGCTTCCGCGGCGGTGAGCGAGTCGGAGCCGAGGTCGTTGATCTCGCGCACGTCGAGCCGGCCCCGCATGACCTGGTTGATGAACCGGCTCTTGCGTTCGATCGCCTGCCACATGTACGCGGCGAAGGTCTGCTTCACGACGTACTGGTAGATCTCGATTTCGGCGTTCTGGTTGCCTTGCCGTTCGATGCGGCCGTGGCGTTGGGCGACGTCGGCGGGGCGCCACGGGCAGTCGACGTCGTGGAGGGCGACGGCGCGCAGCTGCACGTTGGTGCCGACGCCCATCTTCGAGGTCGACCCGAGCAGCACGGCCACGCGACCTTCACGGGCCGCGGCGAACAGGCGCGCCTTCTCCTTGTCGTTCTTGGCTTCGTGGGCAAACCGGATGCCACCTTCTGGGACCCCGCGTGTGACGAGCTGAGCCTTCAGCTCGTCATACACGTTCCACCGGTCCTTGTTCGGGGTGCCGAGGTCGCAGAACACGATCTGCAGCGCACCCCGCAGCGGGGACTCCTCGCCAGTGCGCGGGTCGGTGAACACGTCGTCCTGGTGCTCACGGTGGATGCGGGCGATGTTGTCGGCGACGACGGCCAGCGGCACGGAGGTCGGGATCGCGGTGTCGTCGACCATGCGGATGTCCAGTGCGGCTTTCCGGCCGTCGCCGGAGATCTTCAGCATGTTGTCCTGCTCGGGCGACACCTGCTTGGCGGCGACCTTATCGGCGCGCTCCCCCAGCTGACGCACGTAGTCGAGAACCTCGGGCGACGGGTCGATCGCGATCGTCTCCGGGGCGCGCCGGCCGTCGGCACGCATCCGCAGCGGCGGAGTGGGCAGGTCGAGATCCTCGGCGGTCTTCACGTCGGCGAACACGTGCCACATGCGCAGCATCTCGGGGACGTTGCGGAACCGGGCGAACCGGGTCTTCAGGCGGAACGACTCGCCGCCCTGGGGTGCCATCTCGACCTCGTCGACGGTCTCCCCGAACGTCGCCGCCCACGCGTCGAACGATTCGACGCCAGCGTCGCGCAGCAGGTCGGGGCGCAGGAGTCGTTGCATGACGTGAGCTTCGGTGATGCTGTTGGCGATCGGCGTGGCGGTCGCGCCGGTGATGACCCGGTCGCCGTGGGTGCGGCGGAGGTAGTCGAGCTTGACGGCCAGGTCGGTGGCGCGGGCGGAGCCGGTGATGTTCGCGTCGCGGATGCGGCTGACGGTGGCGAGGTTCTTGTAGTCGTGGATCTCATCGACGATGAGGTAGTCGATACCGGTCGACTCGAACGTGATCCCTGCGTCGCGGGGCGCGTCGAGGAGACGCTTCTGCGTTTCCTCGGCCGCGGCGATCCGCTTCTCGATCTGCTTGACCGTGAGCCGGTCCTCGGAGTCCAGGTTCGCTAGGCCCTGCCGGAGAGTATCGACCTCGTTGTCGATGTAACGGGCCATGGTGTCCGGTTCGACGGGGAGGCGTTTGAACGCCTCCCGGGTGAGGATGATCGCGTCCCAGTCGTTCGCGGCGGCGCGGGCGATGAAGATGCGGCGCTTGTCGCCGGAGAGGGTGTCGGTGTTGGCGGCGAGGATCCGCGCCTGCGGGTACAGCTGCAACCACTCCCGGGTGAACTGCTCGAGCATGTGGTTCGGCACCACAACACCGACCTTGTTCACCATCCCGCGGCGACGCAGCTCCATCGCACCGGCGACCATCTCCGCCGTCTTCCCGGCGCCGACTTCGTGGAACAAGCCGACGGCGGGTTCGCTGACCATGCGGGCCACGGCGGTCTTCTGGTGGGCGCGGAGCTCGAACGAGGCGACCATTCCGGGGAGGGTGAGCGTCTCCCCCTCGGGGGTGTAGTCGCGGAGCACGATGCCGTTGAAGCGGCGGTTGTACTCCGCTGCGAGGTCAGCGGCGCGAGCGGGATCTTCCCACACCCATTCCTCGAACCGTTCCCGGATGAGGTCGGCCTTCTCCTGCGCAGCAGTGGTTTCGATCGGGTTGAAGACGGAGCGTTCGGTGCCGTCCGCGTCGCGGACCTTGTCGTCGACGCGGATCTGCGACTGGTTGGCGAGCTGCTCGAGGATGTCGTGCGCCGGGCGACGCTCGGTGCCCCATTCGCTGGTCGCTCGGATGCTGCGGCGGGTGCCGCCGCGGACCTGCCAGGTGCCCGGGAGCGGGTTCGATACCGTGGCGGTCGTGTCCGCGACGAGTTCACGGAGGAACTGCTGATGGTAGGCGGCGCTGATCCACACCGCACCGGGACGGGCGGTGATCTCTTCGGGGGTGAGCGGGGTCGGCAGCACCTGTTCGAGGGCGCGCACGTTCGCCCGGAACCGGTCGTCGGTCTCGGCCGCGGCACGGGCCGCGTCGAGCTTGGGCGGGATCACTCCGGACAGGTACTCGGCCGCGGTGAGCAGCTGGCCAGTGTCGGGGTCGTCGTACACGAGCGTGCCCAGCTGGGTGCGCGCCTGCTCGGGGCTCTCCCCGAGGAGGGAGGCGATGTAGTCCAGATCGACGCGACCGTCGTGGTGGAGGCTGATCTGGAGGGCTTCAGCGGCGGTGTCAGCGCCGAGCTTCTCCGGGCGGGGCAGGATCACCCGCCGGCTCATCATCGCCGCAGGGTGGGCTTCCTGCGACTCGTCGTCGAACACTTCGAGGGCGAACACGAGCGGCCCGAACGGGTCGTCACGCAGCAGCCGCGGCGCGGTCGGCATCCGCCGTGCGAGGATCGGTTCCCCGTCCTCCCCGGTGCGCCCGGTGCCGGAGAGCGTGTACCGGTTGATGGGCCCGAAACGGGCGATGTAGCCCTCCCACGAGGCTTTGAGCTCGGCGCGGGCGGCGACGATCTCATCGGAGTCGTCGAGGCTTGCCCGTTCCAGCTCGAGCTGTCGCACGGCCCGGTCGCGCAGCTGCAGCAGAGCGCGAAGCTCACGGGAAGCGGACGCGGGGACCTTCAACGGCTGCGGGCCCTGCCGTGTGGCGGTCGTGAAGGTGCCGGTGGCCTCGTCGTAGCGGATCGTCCCGTCCCACTCGTCCAGCGCCGGCAGCTGGTCGACGACGGGGCCGGCGGATGCGGTGCGTGCGGTGGCGCGCAGGCCTCGCTCGGTCGCGGAGGTGACGATCTGTCCGAGCGCGCCGCGGAGGCGCTCGTCGACGGTGGCGAGGTCGCTGCGCACGTGGAGGCTCTGCGCGCCGTACATGCCGTGCTCGACGGTGAGATCTCCGAAGATGTGCTCGGGACGTGAGTCGAAGTAGCTGTTGATCTTCACCAGCTGCTCCCCCACCATCCGCGGCGTGACGCTCTCCCACGCCGTATCAGCCGGATCCGTCCCCGGTTCACGGCGGCGGAAGATGAGAACGTCGGTGAGCGCCTCAGTGCCGGCAGTGCGACGATGCGCACCCGAGGGAAGACGAACGGCGCCGATCAGGTCCGCGTAGCGGCCCATCTCCCGGCGGGCGGCAGGGTTGCCGGCGTCGAGGGTGTAGTGGCTGGTGAGCACCGCAACGATCCCGCCCGGACGGGTCGCGCGCAGCGACTTCAGGATGAAGTGGTTGTGCAGCGAGTGCCCATTGGCGTTGTCGATCGGATCGTGCAGCACCAGGTCCGCGAAGGGGACGTTGCCGACCGTGGCGTCGAAGAACCCGTCCGGGATCCTCGTGTCCGCGAACGATTGCGCGTGGATCGTCGCTTGCGGGTACAGCAGCTGGGAGATCCGTGCGGTCGTCTCGTCGAGCTCAACACCGGTGAGCTCGTACCCGGATGGGGCCAAACCGATGAACGTGCCGCTGCCCGATCCGGGCTCGAGCACCCGCCCGGACTCCAGGCCCAGACCGTCGACGGCATCCCACACCGCCGCGACGTAGCGAGGATCGGTGTAGTGGGCGTTCAGGACGGTGCGGCGCGCCTGCGCGTACTCGTCCGCAGTCAACAGTGCGGCAAGGATCGCCCGGTCGCCGGCCCACTCGTCGCGGGCGTCGTCGAACACCTGCGGAACAGCACCCCAGCTGGACCACCGCGACAACACCGTTTGCTCGGCAGGCGTCGCCGGCCTGCTCTCCGCCTCGCAGGCGCGCAACACACGAAGCGCGGCGATATTCGCGTCGACGCGGGAGCGTTGGCCCGACGGGACCAACGGCACGGACGGGTCAGGACGAAACGCTACCGACCCTGAAACGCCGCCCAGCGGGCTTCGACCGACCCTTCCCACACCGCCCGGTTCTCCGACTCGTTCAGGAACTCGTACGGCGACGTCGCCGCGACCAGAGCCTTCAGAAACGGCACCGGCAGCAGGTACTCCGCCGCGGTCTCCTCGAACGAGAACGTCGTCTGCTCCAGGCCCTCCAGCTGCGCCTGCATCCGCCACGCCCACTCCTGCAGACCCAGAAGCGTCTGCTGAGTGTCGCTCTCCCACTCCTCGCGGGAGGCCTCCACCTGCAGCAGACCCGACTGCGCCCACGCGATCTCCGTCGCGGTCGCCTGAGCGTTGCGCAGTCGCGCGACCTTCTCGAGGTACTGCTCCCCCGGCAGATCCGGGCCGGCCATCTGAGCGGACAAGGTGGCGATCGTCGTCGACAGCTCCTCCCCCGCCTCCGTGAAGAACCGTTCCGGATCCTCCAACGCGGCCAATTCCTCGGGCCGGTACGTCTCCCAGTGCGCCCGGATCCTCTGCCCGTAGTGATTCATCGCTCTCCCAATCGACGCCGAACAGACCACCATCGCCGCCCACACCAGCGGGTACGCGATCAACGGAAGACGCTGCCGGCTCATGCGCCGCCCCAACCGTCAGCGCCGCACCGACAGCGTCGTCGCTGACGCCCCACAGATCGAACTCCAGCTGAGTCGGAGGCACACGAGGGCGACGGCGAGCCATTAGGGCAACGTAACAAAGTCACTCCCCCGCACGTCGGAAAACGGCCCATATTGACCACCTAGCCTCCCGCGCGGCGCCCGCGGGGGAGTTCTTCGGTTGCGGGGCGCAGAGGTGACCCGTCGTTGTACGCCTTCTCGATGCGCTTGATCTCGGCTTCGAGGGCGTTGGCGACGAACTGGCTGAACGTTGACACTGACTCGTGGAACGCGGCGTGACGGAACGCTGCTCGAGCTCGTCCGCGCAAGTCGGTCGTCACGTCTGCGGCGAGTTGTACCCGGGTCGGTGTCGGCGCGGATGCCGGCTTGGTCGTGCGCTTTCGCGGTGCGCGCTTCGGTTCCGCCTCAACTGGTGTGTCGGGAGTCCGCGGCGGCGTCTCTACGGACTCCTTCTGGGGCGGCGGTGTCACGGCGGTGCGATCCGCGGCCTGGAGATTGTGAGCTGCGCCCTGGGGGCGTGCTCGGGGGGTCAGTACGGCGATCTTCCGCTCGTCGTTCATGCTGTGGCGCCCTCCAGTGCGGCCTCGCGGGTGACGAGGCGTTCCATGATCTCTGTGGTCAGGGCATGCAGGTCGTCCGCGACACTGGAGGCCGTCCGCGTTACGCGTTCCCCGCTCGCTTCGCCTCTCCGAATCCGCCACCATTCGGGCTGGGCCTTCGCGTACTCGTCGAGCTCATGGACCAGTTTGCCGAAGCGTCGCGCCTGCTGCGCAACGGAGGTTGAATGCCGGATCGCGGTGTTGAACAGCACCTCCTCGGTGCCGACTACCTCGCTGATCATTCGGCGCGCCTCCTGCTCAACTCGCGTCGCGGACTTCTCGACGTCGAAGAGGGCGACGCCCAGCAGATCGAGGTTGGGGTTCACCTCGACGACGCGTTCGAGGCGTTCGGCGAGCTCCATCAGCCCGCGTCCTGTGCCTTCGTCAGCCTTGGAAGGGGCGATGACCCACCGTGCCGCACCGATGGCGGCGGTCTGCAGGGATTCGTTGCCGGGCGGGCAGTCGACCAGGATCAGGTCGTAGTGATGAGCTATCGGCGCGAGGACCCGCGCGAGCGCATCGCGCGCGTCTGAGCCACGCTGGGACGCCGCAAGGGCGGCAGCGGCGCCGTGGAGCGCCGCGCCGCCGACGACGACGTCCAGGTTCTCTCGAACCGCGCTCAGTACGCGAACCTCGACGGTGAGCTGCTGGAGCGCGGCCGACAGGCCACGACCCGCATCGTCATCGGATCCGTCCGCGTATCCGAGGTCGAGGCCGAGGTTGCCCTGGGGATCCATGTCGACGATCAGGACGCGGTAGCCGCTGCGGGCCATAAGGCCGCCTGCGTTCGCTGTCAGAGTGGTCTTCCCCACGCCACCCTTGCCGTTGATGACGGCGATCACTCGTTGCAGCCCATCCCGCTGTACAAGGTCTCTACTCACAATGCTCACCTTCCCAGGGTAGTTAGCAATCCTCACAGTGCGGGAATTGCAAACAAAGAGTCGCATGCTCACATCCCTCACAAAGCGATCATTGCACACTTTGTTAGCTTTGTTGGCATTCGTAGGATTGTGGGGTTATTTAGCCGTATTCATAGCGCTGTGCGCAACGTGAGAATTGCTAACAATCCTCACGTCGACGCATCTCGAGGAGGAGAGGAGCGCTAGGCGCGCGACCCTGCTGATCGGGAAACACGTGGGGAGTTGCGTCAGCGCGCGACCGTCCACATTGGGTGCAGGCCAGCCGGCGGTAGCTGGGCTATGCCCACTGGGGGCGGGTCACACCGTCCGTTGACACTGCTGCCGCCCTTCGCGCTTCGCCCTGCGGTTGCCTTCGGGGTCATGCGGCGAGTTCGGTGTCGCGGAGCTGCTGGAGAAGTCCTGCGGTGACGTACTCCCAGGCCGTGTGATGGTCCGCTGTTCCGTCGGGGTGGCAAGGATAGGAGGGCCAGGCTTCTGGCCCTCCGTGGGCGTCGCTGAGCTGGAAAATAAGGGTTTGGGCTGAGCCGGTCCGTTCGCGTCCGCGCCGACCGGCCTTGCGTCTGAGATGGTTCTGCCACCAGGCCCATTGCTCACGTTCGTTGGCGTGGCGAGCCCGTCGGCGCTTGAGGATCCCGTCGACGCCGAGCTTACGTGCTGCCCAGTCGCGAAGGTCATGCGCGGGGCGCCGCCATGAACGGCTGGATTCGACGGCCAAGCGGACCTGCTTAAGCCGGTAAATGATGCGGATCACTCGGCGGTGAGGGATGCCGGCTAGCCAAGCCACAGCGACTGTGTCCCTGGCGGTCATAGAGAGTGCTTCGTACACCCGACGTGCTGTTGGTCCGAGGGCTGCACGGGTGAAGACGTCGTGCCTTCCCGCGTCTAGTCGGGCTTCCAGCTCTGCCAGGAGTGCAGATCTGGCGTCGAAGAGGTGACCGGGGGGGCGGGCGGTCACGTCGTGAAGTGGCCCGTCTTGTCCGGGATCTGTGGAAAACCGGTTTGTGACTCTAAAAATCGCGGCATCTACGCCTTCAGCGGAGCGGGTTCGCAGGGCGAATCCCGCGTCCTGTAGACGGCGGAGGGACCGGTCGACGGTGGTGGAGGCCATGCCGGCGGCGTCAGCGACGGTGCGCAGGGAGGCAGCGGTGTCGCGAGCGCCGGAACGGAGGGCGAGCCAGGCGAGGGCGGTGAGGACACGGGCGTCATGGAGAGCTGGTTCGGTGGTGCCCCAGCGTCCGGGGGAGACGCGGAACGCACGCAGGAGCCCCTCTGCCATGTCGATGATGCCGGCGAGCTCGGTGAGGTCCTTGTCGGCACGGTCCTGTGGGGCGTACCGGTAGAGACTGGCCCGCGCGACGGCCTTCTCCCACTGCCGGTCAAGACGAGCGGTGGCTTCTTGGGGTTTACGGGGCTCTCTGCGGCCCGTGGTGGGGTTACGACGAGTCCGGTAGTGCTCCATACCGGGAGCGGTGCGCGCGGCGTGCTCGACGTCGTTGCGGGTCCAGCCAGCGACGGCCGCCGCGAGCAGGCACAGGTAGCCGGTGCGTGACGGGTCGCCACCGCCGCCGAGGGTGGCCATGTGCGCGGCGCCCCAGGCCGGCAGCTCACGGTGCGCGCGATGCGTGGGGGAGACCGGGCCTGTCGCTGGCTGAGTCGCGGGGTCGACGGTGGGACGGAGCTGCTGCAGGGCGGCGATGAGCCGCTCGAGGTCGGCAGCGGTGATCGTCGGCGTCGCGAGAGAAGCCGCGTCGCCGTCCATGACGGCGGATGCGCCGCCCTTGGCGTGGGGTGCACCTGGTGGGCGCACGGCGCCGGTGCGGTCGTTACAGAGCAGACCGTGGTCCAGAGAGGGGAGGACGGCACGGGCGGCCGCGGCGAGGCGCACCATGACGGTCTTGTCGACGCCGTCGACGGCGAGGAACACGTGGAACCCGCCGGTAGGGGACGACCTGCACACGACGTGCGGGAGCCCCTGTGCGCGGAGGGTTCGGACCAGGACGCCGAGATCCTCTGCGGCCTGTTCGAAGTCCTCGACGCGCTTCGCGTCGAGGTCGAACACGCCCAGCCAGAAACGACCGTTCTCGTCGGTGAGATCGATCGTCCACGGCGTCGACGGGAAGAACGGGCTCGAGGCCGGGTACTTCCGCGGGTAGGAGTTCGCGCGGACAACACCGTCCGCCTCGGCAATCATCACGTTCACGTAGCGACGGCGTACGAGCCCGCGGGTCAAATCCCACGCCGCAGTGACGCCGGTGTCAAGGCGCGCCCCAGGATCGCGTGGCCAATAACGGCCCGAATCGGGCACGAAACGCGCGTTTGTGCTATGGCTTGCAGCCAGGTTTTCGGGTACGATCAACGCATAACCTTCCGGTTCCCCCGGTGGGTACAACGAAGGTCCGGGTCCTTCCCGGTTCTTCTTTAAATCGCCCAGATCCGATTAGGTCGCCAAACTTCAGCGGATCAGGCATTCAGCTTCGGCCCCCGCCTCGAAAGAGGCGGGGGCTCGCTCGTTCTACGCGGCGGGGATCGGCAGCATCTCCTTCTGAAGTCGAGGATGAGGAACAGCAGGGAGTTGCCCTTGCTCTTCGACGAGCTGGCTAATGAGCCCCTCGAGGTAGTAGGCGATCGACACTCCGCTTCGTTCCGCAGCCTCTTGAACCTCCGCGCGAGCCTCCGGGGAGACTCGCCCTTGAAGGAGGACGGTCGGCGCCCCGTCCGATCGACGGGAGCGATTCCTCATTGCGCTCATGGCTCTATGGTGCCGGACCGTATGCATACAGGCGGCACGCTGGCGGCGTGTTGCTAATAAGCCGCTGTCGCGCGTGGGCGCGGTGCGTCACTCCGCGTCGAAAAGATAGTGACGGTAATCGGTCAGGGCGCGGTCGACGGCTTCGCGGTCAAGTGTGTAGATCGTCCGGCGTCCTTGATTGACCTGTTCGTCAACGAGCACCGCGCCCTCAGCCACTAGTGCTTTGAGGTGGCGGAACACCGTTTGGTAGCTGGCGTTGAGTTCGCGCTCGATCTGCCCCGAGGTCAAGCCGTGGGGGTGAGCGCTGAGGGTGCGGATGATCGCCCCTCGCATCGCGTTTGCACCGAACATGTCCATCGCCTTCCTCGCGCCATGAGGCAGCGGGTCAGGGAGGGTGGCGTACTTCGGCACGCTCCCATTCTCGCGCACGCTGCCTTCTTCCGAAGGCTACCATTTAACGGTAGACTCTGAACGTGCCGAAGCTCGCCTCAGCTGAGGCGCGATGGCATGTCGAGAACGGGTATAGACGAAAGTCGCAAGCCTATGTAGACGAACAGCTAGTAGATGCCGAAGTGGCGTTAGGCCCGACGGCGAAAGACGTCTCATGGAAGGAGGCATCTGGCTCGATCGACCGAAGGTCGGGCAAGAGGTCATGGCTCTGGGTGCTCACTAGCGGGGCGGCACCTGGCATCACCACATCACGTGAGGGTGTGGCGACGGGAGCCCGAGGTACGAACTCGGACTCCCGTCTAGTCCCCAACGGGCAACACAACGAAGGTGGAACTTCATGCATTTTTCGGGAACTCAGTCAAGAGTAGAAGGTGGAGAGGCCCCCGTCAGTAGGGGGACGCTGCACAAGCGCTGGCGGCGCGTGGCGCGCCGTGTGAAGAAAACGGTGGCGGTCGCCGCTGTTGGCGGCGTCGCGATCGCTGGCTTTGCTCTGGCGACACCGGCTTCTGCGACGTCGGAAGGCGCCGGCCTGACGCTCGAGGGCGACTACGGGGCGTGGGGCTTCCGCGGTGCGCAGATCCAGGACGGCAGTGTTGTCTTCTGCCTGGACTGGACGTACGACGCGCCGATCGGATCCAGCCCGACCAGCGTGTACCGCGCGACGGGTCTGGGGGCGAACTCCTCCGGTAATCAGCACGGCGTTGGCGGGACTGAGCTGGGGCGAATCAACTACATCCTCAGCACGTGGGGCGGCACGGGCGACAACGTGACCGCGGCCGCGGTCGATCTCGCCGTGGCGTCGTACCTGCAGAACGGCGGCGTGGACGGCATGGCCAAGTACGTGTCGCAGTCCAGCGAGGGGCCCGCGGTGCTTGCCGCGTCGCGCTCGATGGTCGATCAGGCCAACGGCATCACCATTGGTGGTTCGACCACGCCCGGGTCGGGCGTACTGACGTTCACGGTCAACCCGGAGGACAACTTCGAGGGTGTCGTAACGATGCAGGGCACGGCGGGGTCGACGGGTGATATCACCCTGACGAACGGGTTCTTCGACGACAACGGCAACGGCGTGCAGGATGCTGGCGAGTCGAACGTGAAGGCGAACGCGCAGGCAAACACCGCCTACAGCGTGTACGGGCTGCCGCCGGAGGGTGCGACGACGTACAAGATCTCCGGGACGGGTAACTGGTCGACGGGTGGCGGCACGGTGTGGCCGGCTGAGGTCGACGTGCTCGAGTTCGGTGGCGGGATGCAGCGCATGGCTCGGGCGATCGGTCCGGTGCAGGTGCAGACGGGCTTCCAGGTGTCGGGTTCGGACCCGAACGAGCGCTCGGTGGTGTTTGCTCCGGTGCTGTCGACGACGGCGACGACGTTCGTGCAGGCGGGTCAGCCGTTCACGGATCAGCTGGTGTTCTCCACGGCCGCGGTCGACGGGACCAACAACCCGTGGTTCCGGTCGGCGACGACCGGCAACTACGCCCCGGTGAAGGCCACGGGGACCGTCTACGGCCCGTTCCAGTCGCAGCCGGCGGAGTCGGACACCGTTCCGGCTGGTGCTCCGGTTGCGGGTGAAGCGACGATCACAACGACGCTGACGGGCGGTCCGACCGCCCCGTACACCGCGAACACCAATACCACGGCGGCCACGAGCGGCTTCTACACGTGGGTGTGGAAGATCAGCGCCGCCGATCAGGGCGCGGGCACGCAGCGCGTCATCCCCGAGGGCTACTCGTGGCAGGACCGCTTCGGTCAGGTCGTGGAGTCGTCGGTGGTGCCGATGAACATCACGGGCACTACGCAGGTGAAGACGGACGAGGTGCCGCTCAGCGGCATCGCTCAGGACACGGCCACGATCAACTCGGGCGGCTACTGGCTGCAGGAGAACGCGGCCAACGTCCCGGTGAAGATCACCTGGAAGGCGTACCACGACACGAGCGAACAGACCCCGGCGCGCGTGCCGGCGACGGCGATCCCGTCGACGGCGACCCTGTTGGGCACGTACTCGACGCAGGTGACGAACGTGGGCAACATCACCACGCCTGCCGCTCTCGCTGACGGCGGCATTCAGGCGCCGGACGCCAAGGGCGGATGGATCGTGTGGGTGCTGAGCATCGACGACCAGGATCAGCCCCGTCCGGGCTACGTCCGGCCGTTCTCGGACGACTACGGCGTCCCTTCGGAGATTCAGAAGATCACCCTGCCCGAGGTTGCGACCGAGGCGCACCCTGGTGCGAAGCCTGGTCAGACGATCACCGACACCGCGACGGTCACCGGCACGCTGCCGGCGGACGGCGCGGACCTGCACTTCGAGCTGTACAAGGCGACGAAGGACGAGGCGGGGGAGTGGCTCTGCGAGGCGGGCAACCTCCTGTGGACGTCACAGTCACAGCATGTCGAGACGACCGGTGACTACGTGTCGCCGGCCGCTCCCGGCCAGGTCGAGGGCGAGTACCACTGGGTTGAGGTCCTGAGCTCCACGAAGGGCAACGAGATCCACCGTGGCCTGTGCGGCTTGCCGAACGAGACGACGTTCGTCGTCGACGTGACCACGAAAGCGAAGACCGAGAGCGGTAACGCTTCGGCCAAGCCGGGTGAGGCGATCTTCGACACCGCTCTGCTGAACGGCCAGGTGCCCGAGAAGGGCACGTTGACGTTCGAGGCGTACAGCGTGTTCGACGGTGCGAAGGTCTGCACCGACGACACTCGCATCTGGACGTCTGACCCGATCACCCTCACGGGTGGTCTGGTGAAGAACTTCCAGATGGACTCCGCGAAGTTCACGCCGGAGCAGAGCTCGAAGGCCAGCACCGTGTACTTCATCGAGACGACCCGTGACGCCACGGGCCGGATCGTGGCGCAGGGCGAGTGCGGGGAGCCGTCCGAGACGATCCCGGTCGACGCGGCGCGCCTGGCGGTCACCGGCGGGGACGCGCAGGCGTCGGCCTGGGTCCTCGGCACGGGAGTCGGTGCCCTTGGTCTCGGCTCGCTCGCGGTCCTCATGGCCGCGGCAATCCGTCGCCGCCGGCAGAAGGCCGCCGCCCGGCAGTAACCCCCGGAGGCGTGGCGTCACGTGTTGCCCAGCACGCGACGGCACGTCCGGGTAGCAAGAACCCCGCGGGGGCTTCCCCAGAGCCCCCGCGGGGATCCACAGCCAGAACGAGGACGAGGATCATGACCGAGACCAGCACCCCTGACCAGGGCATCGACGAGACGACGACGCAAAGCCGTCGGCGACGAATGCCGTGGTGGGCGTGGGCAGCGATCGCAGCCGTCGTGGCGATCGCGGCCGCGATCACCGTCCCACTGTCCGTCAGCGCGGCCAACCATGCGACGGCACTCGATGCGTACCTGCAGGCCACGTCGACGGCAAGGGCCGCTGCAGACTCCGCGGCGAAAGCCGCCGCCGACCTCGCGGCATCCAGTAGCGCCGCGACCTCTGAAGCGGACGCGCTGCATGCCCTCGTCGACCAGACGCCCGGAGATCTCCTGGCAGACCCGGCGGTACGTGATGCCGCGGCCGCCGCGATCGCGCAGCTGCGCACCACCGCGGCACCGTCATCGATCCGCATCCCCAATATCGGCGCCTGGGGCACCCTAGAGGAGTCGGCGTCCACCGCTGAACTCACCAGTGCGGCGGACAACGCCGCCTCCCACACTTCGACGGCTTCGGCTCTGGTCGACCAGGTCGGAGCCGCACAGGCGAAGATCAGCAAGGATCTCGCCACGGCGCAGAGCACTATCGACGACCTCGTGGCCTCCGCGGCGGCAAAGGGCGCCACCCTCGTTTACGACCGCGCTGGCGACGGTGAGAAGCAGACGCTCGCGGCCGCTGTCGCCGCCCTGCAGGCGCGAAAGAGCGGCTCCGACCGCCCCTCCACCGCGGACACCGCCACCCTCGTCAACGCGTACGTGAACGCGGTGACCGCGGCGAAGGCCTCCCACGATGCCGCGATCGCCGCCGACCAGAGCAACTCCGGCAATCGAGACTCTGGTGGGTCGGGCGGCGGTTGGGGTGGGTCCACCGGCGGCGGCAGCGCTGGTGGATCGAGCGGGTCCGGTGGCTCGAGCGGCGGCTGGGGCGGGTCTGGTGGCGGGAGTTCCGGCGGGGGCAATTCCGGCGGAGGACCGGTGTCGTACCCCCGGGGGTCGGTGGTCCATTCGAGCTCTGCTTGCACGGGATCTGGAGGATCTGCGACCGCCAACTGGGCCAGCAATCTGATGCCGCCCGCGGACTCCACGGTCACGAATGTTTGGGAGAACCAGGCCGGTGACGCGTGGGGGATCTCGTGGCAGTGCAACGCGATCGACTTTTGAGCGGAGGCACTGTGCTGGCTGAGGGGGATGTTCGCGCGGTGCCGGCGGGGGCCGGACTCGTGCGGTTTCGAGGTGGGGCGCTGATCGTCCACGATGACGACGCTGTCCACTGGATGCTGCGGTGTGTGACGCCGGCTGTGCTGCTGGCCAGTATGGGCGCGAGCGCGTATGCGCTGGAGATTCGACACGCCGCCGACGCGCTGCTTGGCGCGAGCGAGATTACTGCGACCAGGCACCGAAGGCGGAATGTGGAGAACGTCGCGCGTTGGTTGGGAGAGGCACGAACGGGCCTGCTGCGGGATGCGGAAGACTTCGCCGGTCAGCTGGAGCAACAAGGCAAACCTGTGCGGTTCCTTGCGCTGCATGGGTCGGTGGTGGGGATGCTGGACGCCCGGTTCGCAACGCTCGTCGACGTGGCCGAGCTGATCCGCCATCTTCCGGGCACGGGGGTGGTTGTGACTGAGGCGTACCGCGCGGCTGTCGCGGCGATCTGCAGGTCGCTGCTCTTGGGGCAGCTGTGTATGGACCGGAAGGTCGTGCCCGACCGTCTGGATGACGCGTACCGGCGGGCGATGGCGCTGCTGGACGCGACGAGCGAGCGAGCGAGCGGAATGGAGCGTCGCGCATGACGAAGAAGACGAGGACCCTGATCGCCTCGGCAATCGGGCTGGCGGCCGCTGCGGTGGCGGCCGCTGTGGTGGTCTCGGTGACACTGGGGAGTAGCGGTGGGTCGGTGGCGGAACCGTCGCGTACTCCGCTGACTGTGGTGACGCCGGGTGAGCCCGTCGAGCCCAGCGCGGCGGTGTCGTCGCCGGCAGCGATCACTGATGACGACGCTACTGAGGCGGGATGGGTGGTCGAGCCGACCACGACGGATGCCGCGGCGTACGCGGAAGCAGCGCTGCGCGCGGTGACGACGTTCGATACCCGCAAGGCCACGAGGGCACAGTTCCTCGAGTACTTGAAGACCTGGATGACGACATGGGTCAACGACAGCCCCGGGAAAGAACTCGATCCCACCCAGACCGACGTACTCGTCGCAACTCTGAACCGCGACGTACTCCCGCCGGCCGATCTGTGGGACGAGCTAACGACGATGCAGGCTACGGCGGAGCCCTCGTTCCCCGACGGAAACCTTAGAGCGGACCCGCCATCACGAGACGGTCAGGGGTTCGCGGTGACCGTGGATGTAACCTTCCGGCCGCACGATTCGACGGAGGAGCCGTGGGTTCAGAGCCGCGGACTTGGCGTCTTCATCCGTTGTGACGAGTACACGATTCCTCGTCCGGGGAGCGATCAGAAGCCGGGGGACTGCAAGGTCCTCGGCTGGTCGAAGTCGGAGTGACTGGTGCCGGCTCCAGCGGCGGCCGCAGTGGTCGCGAAGGCGGGATTGGTCCGCAAGCTGTTGCGGGTCGCTGTGCCGCTGGTGCTCGCGGGCTTCGTGCTGGCGGGCATGGCGGGCTCGTTCTTTTTCATGGCGGTGTCTGCGACCGCGTCGACCGGGTCTTCTTCCCAGCCGGGTCCGTCGGGTCCGGTGGTTCCGGGGTCGTGGATCGTTCCGGTCTCAGACGCGTACACCGTAACCAGCTGGTTCGGATACCGGGCGGACGCTGTCCCGCATCAGCACAACGGCGTCGACCTGGCGATGGCGGGAGGGTGCGGCTCCGTGGTGGTCGCTGCCAACTCCGGCACGGTGACGTATGCGGCGTGGGCGGACGGTGGCTGGGGCAATCGAGTCCTGATCACGCATCCAGACGGAACGATGACCGGCTACGCGCATCTACAGGACAACTCGTTCGTGGTGCACCAAGGGCAGACGGTCCAGACGGGCGCACCGCTCGGGCTCGAGGGCAACACCGGTGTGGGTACCGGTTGCCACCTCCACTTCGAAACCTTCATCAACGGCATCAGGGTCGACCCCGTGCCATTCATGGCTGCACGCGGCCTCACCCTCTAACGAAAGGACCAACCCTCATGACTCTGCTTCACCTTCTTCCCCTGGTCGACGTACCCCCGATCCAGCCGCGCTTCGATGCTCCCTGGATGAGCGGCTTGCAGGTGCTGGTCTCCTACATCCTCGGCACCGCGATCGTCCTCGCGTTCCTCGCCCTCGTTTTCGCGATTCTGGCGTTGCTCACCCGGATGCTCCCGGATGGGGCGCGCACGTGGGCGGGCAAGCACATCGTGACGGTCTTCATCGCGACCGCTGCGCTGTCTGCGATCGGCGGCCTGTTCCAGTGGTTCGTGAACTTCAACTTCGGGTTCTGACATGCCCGTCGTCCTGCGCTGGTGCGTCGGCGCCGCGATCGCCGCGCTGCTGTCCCTGACCGGGGCGGGCGCGGCGGTCGCCGTCGAACCCGCGCCGGCGTCACAAGCACCTGTGGTCACGGCCTCCGCCGCCGATGGACCAGTGGAGGGGGAGTCGTGGTCCGCTCCTACCGTCGCGGCCAACTGCAGCCGCACGGGTAACACGGTCACGTGCACTCCGGCAGATTCTGCGAGCACGGTGGTGATGAGCTGCTACCTCGGTGTGCCCCTCGGGACCGAGCGCGTGACAGTGTGTGCGAGCTCGAAAGAGGCCCAGACTGCGCTCGAAAGGAAGGGCGTCCCGAAACTGGATTATCAGTGGGGGTGCGCGCAGACGTGGGACTTGTGCGGAAGCTTGGAGAGTGCCGCGGAGGCGATGTCGGTGCAGGCGATTGACGCTGCAGGGCGAGCCACTGCTGCGGTCAGTTTCACGACGAAGAGCGCGTTGTGGACGGCCGCGCTCGGCCAATGGAGCTTCTGGGTCTGGGCGGTCTGGATCATCCTGCTGATCGCGGGGATCATCGGGATCACGCAGGCCGCGTTCAGCGGATCACCCGCTGACGTCCTCGCCGCCATCGTGCGTCTCGCGGTGACCATTCCTCTCACCCAAGCCACGTTGTGGCTGATGGGCGAGCTCAGCGACATAGTCAATAGCCTCACCATGGATCTGTTCGCGTCAGCAGACCCGTTCGGGACGATCGTGGCATTGCTGTTCAGCGGCGGCCAGGTGAACCCCTTCTTCGGCTCGACGGCCGCGCTGGTCGTGCTGGTGGTGTGCGGGCTCATGCTGCTGGTGTTCATGGTCCGCAACGTCGCTCTCGCCGCGCTGGTGATGGTCGGGCCGGTCGCGTGGATGCTGTTCCCGTTGCGGACAATCGGGAAGCAGTGGGTGGTCGGGTACGTGTCGGCGTTCGCCGCAACGCTGATCACCGGCCCCTTGATGATGAGCCTGCTCGCGTTCACGACGAGCGGGCTGAGGTCCGTGAACTCGCTCTGGGATCCCGCGATCTGGCCATTCATGATCGCGATGATCGTGATCTGCTTCGCCCCGCTGGCCGTGTTCGGATTGTTCTCGTTCGCGGGCGGGTCGGTGATCGACGGCGCGGCGGCCGGTGCCGGCCGTGCCGCACACAGCGCGAGCAGTCGCGTCTTTCGGCAGATCCCGTCGCCCCGCGTCGGCGGCGCAGGCGGGGGATCACGCCCGCGCCCGCCCGGGGGCCGAGCTGGTGGTGGGGGCAAGCCGGGCGGAAGAACCCCGCAACCGCGCTCGGCGTCCTCCCACCCGGGCGCCGGGGGCCCCGCAGGTGGCCCCTCGGCGTCACCTCGGGTCGGGTCGCCGGTGGGTAGCCCCCAGTCGGCGCCAGCTCCCCGTGGGGGCGCCGGCCGAGCCCCGGGCGGGGCGCCGCCGCCGTCGTATCGGAGTCCAGGAAGGAACCAGCAGTCGTGAGTGTCGACGAGAAAGAGATCGCGCGGCCTGTGCGCCTGCCGGCGCGGTCGTCACAAGGCATCGTGCTGGGTCTGGACCCGTGGCAGGTGACGTCGCTGTTGATCGCGGCGGGGATCGTCCTTATCGCGGTGCAGCAGTTTGGGCCATTGGGTCTGGTGTTCTCCGCGCCGCTGTATCTGACGTTCGGTGCGGGCGCGGTGATCCGCAAGAACGGGATGTCGCTGCCCCGGTGGCAGGCCGTCAGTCTCAACCATGCGATGCGGACGCACCCGTGGGTGCACGCAAACAAGGAGGTCTTCATGCCCGAACGTCCACGTCAGGCAGGAACGGTGCGGCTCCCGGGACGCCTGGGAACGATACAGCTGTGGAGCGGGAGCGGGCATGCCGCGATCTACGACCCCCACGGCGAGACGGTGTCGATCGTCGCGCAGCTGGAGGTACCCGGGTTCCTCATGCGGGACCTCGAGGAGCGGATGGAGCTCGCGGAACGGTGGTCGATGGTCCTCGCGTCGTTCACCCAGCGGCCGGGCGTGAAGCGAGTCACGACCCAGGAGCGGACAACCCCCGGGACCATCGATGTCGCCCGAAGCTATTTCGCAGCCCACGGGGGAGCGACCGGTGCGCCGAGCGCAGTCGACAGATACCGGGAGGTGATGGACGTCTCGGAGGGATTCGCGATCAACCACCGGTGCTACCTGACGCTGACGTACGACCTCAGGAAGATGACCGGCCAACTGAAGGCCCTCGGCGGCGGGCAAGCGGCCATCGAACGCCTCGCTGCGGTCGAGGCCGGGAACGTATCGGATGCGCTGGAGGGCACCGAGATCCGCATCACCCGGTGGCTATCGGTTCGAGGCGTTGCTGCGCTCGCGCGTACGGCGTTCGATCCGGCTTCCGTTGCGGAAATCGAAAGCCGCACGGGTGAAGACGCCGGCGTGGATCCAGCGGCGATGGGTCCGATGTTCATGGAGGAGCCGAAAGGCGCAAGCGGCCTGGTCCGGACCGATTCGGGGGTGCACACGACGATGTGGATCCACGAGTGGCCGCGCTCAGCGGCACCGATCGGGTTCGTCAACGACCTGGTCTTCGCACGGCACCCAGTCACCCAGGAGGCGATCTCCCACATCTTCACGATCGTGCTCACTCCGGTCACGGTGCGGGAAGCGTTCAAACGGATCATGCGGGAGAAGAAGACGTGGCGCTCCAACGAGAAGATGCGGGCACGCCGCGGCGAGGGTGGCAACGCGATCGACCAGAAAGACCTCGACGCGCTCGAGCAGCAGGAGGAGGACCTCGTGTCCGGTCAGGGCGAGTACCGGTATGGGGCCTACCTGACCGTGACCGCTACGAACGAGGCGGAGCTGGAGCAAGCGGTCGCCGGGGCCCGCAACGCCCTCTCCCGCAGCCGCATGGAAGCGCAGGTGCTGTACGGGCAGCAAGGGCAAGCGCTGCTCATAAGCGCCCTCCCGATCGGGCTGGGGCTGAAATGAGCCAGGTCGACCGCACGGGCTGGCACATCGAAGAGGCAGGGCTCACCCGCGCTGAACGGCGCGCGGTCCGCCGACAGCTGCGGCAGCAGTCGGGCACCATCCAGACGGAGGAGCGAGCGACGAAGGCGAACCTGCCCCCAGCGACCGGGCCTGTCTTCGGGAACGGGATGCTCGAGCGGGGCTGGTGGAACCTGTTCCCGATCACGGTGCCGGCACACAACGCCAGCACGCGCGATCTGTCCGGAATCTACCCGTTCGTCGCGGATGCCGGGATCGGCATGAAGGGCCCAATCCTCGGCGTCGACATGAACGCGGACAGCTTGTTCTGCTACTCACCGTGGGAGTCATACAACGACGACTCCGACCGGGGCGCGCAGTCGACGAACATCCTCGTCCTCGGCGCGTATCGGGGCGGGAAGTCGGGGACCATCAAGCTGCTTGTGATGCGCGGGCTCGCGTGGGGCTACCAGGCGGTCGTCCCCTCGGACCCGAAGGCGGAATGGGTGCCGCTGGCGCGCGCCACCGAGGGTGGCCTCGTGATCGTGTTAGGTGACGGATCCCGGTTGAATCCTCTCGACCGCGGGCCACGGCGCGCGGAGGACCAGGACGAAGAGGATCGGGAAATGGTGAAGCTACGTCGGTCGACGGTGCTCACCCAGCTGCTGGAGATCGCCCTGGGACGGTCCCTGACCCCAGCGGAAAGCGCGGCCGCGAACCACGCCCTTCAACTGTCGATCGGGGCCACGAACGACAACCCCACCCTCCGGAACGTGCACGTACAGCTGACCCGGATGATCGCGGGGGAAGTGCCCGTCGACCCGAAGCCGCGTGAGGCGGCAGAAGACGTGCGGTTGACGCTCGACCGGTTCATCACCGGGGAGCTGTCCGGCATGTTCGAGGACGACTCGACGGTGCAGTTCGACGAGGATGCCCCGATCGTCGTGGTCGACACGTCGCGGTTGTTCCAGCGCAGCGACCTGGTCGCCCAGGTTGCGCAGCTGTGCACGTCGAGCTGGGTGCAGGCGGCCGTCTCCGATGGGGGCGCCCACCGGCGCCGCTTCCTCGTGCGCGAGGAGGGCTGGCGCGACATGCAGAGTGAAGAGGCCCTGAAGATGTACCAGCAGTGGCTGAAGCTCTCCCGCAAGTACGGCATCAGCAACATCGTGATCCTGCACACGATGCGCGACCTCGACGCCGTCGGCCCGGACGGCTCCAAGGAGCGGGCCCTCGCGTACGCATTCGTACAGGACATCGAGAACAAGTTCCTCTTCCATGTGAACGCTCAGGAAGCCGACAACCTGCGGGCACGTCTCAGCCTCCCGGCACCGCACGTCGCCGTCGCGCGGCGGTTGCGGAAGGGAGAGTTCCTCGCGTACGTCGGCGGGTATGCGTACGTCGTCGACTGCTTCGCGACGTCGACGCCCGCGGAGTACGAGCTGACGAAGACCGACGACGCGCTCATCTCTGACCGGGCGGTGCCCGACCCGCGCCCGGCCCTGCCGGGCCTGACGCTCGATGACCTGTGGCCGGCGCAGCCGACGACAGAGCAGGACTGGGATCTCGATCGGGTGTGGGCTGCCCCGGCCACGGAGACGAGCGCCGATGAATGGATCGAGTCGTGGGAGGGATGAACGAGATGACGCACGCACGACCCGTGCTGCAAGCGACGATCACAGGACGCACGGCAACGATCGTCACCCCCAATGGGGAGACGGAGCACCTGGCCGGCGCCGACGGCCAGGACATGCGAAACGTGGTCGTCGGTCGGGCCTATCAGGTGGCGGTCGCGCTCGGTGTGCCGGTCGAGATCCTCACCGCCGGCGATCAGGGCGAAGTGCACCTGGTCATCGACGGCCGCGGCCTGCTGGAGAAGGTCGATTTCGACGTGACGCCCGATCCGGACCAGCCCCTGTCGGTCGCCTCGCAGCTTCCGACGACGGCCCCGGTTCGCACTCCGGTCCGGGCGGGGGAGCCTGGTCCCCTTCGGAGGCCTCCGGCGCCGCCGGAGGTGAGAGCGGAGACCGTGCCCGACGTCGACGACGAGTTGGATCGGACCGTGTTGGTCCGTCGCGCGCTCACCGTCGTCTTCGACGGTGCAGACACGCCCCCGATCGCGGGCGTTGCGGTCGTCGGCCGGCGCGGCCGCGCCGCGCCCGCGGGAGACACGGTCACGATCGACGATCACACCGGCACGATCTCGCGCCAGCACGCACGGATCGAGACATCCGCGGAGGAAGCCTGGATCACAGACCTTGGTTCCGTGAACGGCACAACCGTCTCCTCCGGGGACATCTCCGTGCAGTTGGCGCCAGGTGTCCCGCATCCCCTTCAGGACGGAGACCGCGTCCAGCTGGGCGACGTCGTGCTCGTCGCGCGAGTCGGACGGAACCGGAGAGGCGGCAACGCATGACACAGGAACGCCGCCAGCTGACCACGATCGGCATCCTCATGGGTATCGCCGCGGTCGTGATGGGCCTGGTGATGCTGGTGGAGTCGATGATCGCGGGGGCATGCGGGCAACGCCCCACCGCCCGCAACCCGATCGCGGCGCTCGAGCTGCTGTTCACCGGCAAGACCGACGGGTACCTTGTCCCCGACGGGTGCACGGTCCCGGTCGCCGGGATCCAGATCACCGCGGCCGCGATCGCGATCGCCGCGATCGCGCTGCTCGTAGCGGGCCTAATCGCCTACACGCGGTGGCGTCATAGCGATGCTGGCTTCATCGCGGAGCTGCAGGCCCGAAGCGGATTCGCCGATCGCCAAGAGGTGAGAAAGCACCTCTCCGCGAAGGCGATGCTGGCCCGGGCGGCGCAGCTGCGCCCCGGCCTGCAGCGCCCCCGTCCGACCGACGTCGGCTGGCAGGTCGGGCAATCGCGGGGAACAGACGTGTACGTGTCGATCGAGGACTCGGTGGCGCTCGAGGGCCCGCCGAGGTCGGGCAAGGGGTACCGCATCCTGATCTCCGCGATCCTGGACTGGTCGGGGCCACTCATCACCACGTCGACGACCAATGACAACCTCACCGCGACGCTCCGGATGCGGCAGGCCCGCGGAGACGTGCACGTCTTCGACCCGCAGGGCCTCTCGGGCATGCGGGACGTGACCCGCATCGACCCGATCGCCGGGTGCGAGGATCCTCTTGTCGCGATGCAGCGGGGCGCGGCGATCGTCACCGGGACGGCGCTGGGCGCCTCGAGCACGAACCAGGAGTGGGCGCAGGCCGCCGGCACCATCCTGTCGCGGCTGCTGCACGCGGCTGCGGTCGGCGGCCGGACCGTCAAGGACCTGTACAACTGGGCGTCCACACCGGGGCTCGCGGAAGCCGCTGTCGACATCCTCCGCTACGACGGAGCGCCCGGGTGGGGTGAGAGCCTCCACGCGGTGCTCTCCGGCGACGAGAAGCTCCTCTCGAACACGTGGTTCGGGGTCCAGGGCGCGGTCGCGCCCCTCGCGGTCCCCGCCATCCGTGACGCCCTGCTCCCGCAGGAGGGTGGCCGCCGGTTCGACGTCGAGGAGTTCCTCTCCGGGCAGAACACGCTCTACCTGCTCGGCACCGCATCCGGTGCCGGCGCCATGGGCGGGTTCCTCTCCGCGATCCTCGACGACGTCGTCGAGGTCGCACGACGCAAGGCACTCGCGTCCCCGTCTTCCCGCCTGCAGCTGCCGCTCGGACTCATGCTCGACGAGATCGTGAACATGTTCCGATGGGGTGGGTTGCCACGCGCCATGGCCGACGGCGGCGGCCGCGGCATTTGCACGTTCGTCGTACTGCAGGCGCTCTCCCAGGCCGAGACCGCCTGGTCGCGGGCCGAGGCCGACACCATCTGGGCGGCCGCGACCGCGAAGGTGCTCCTCGGTGGCGCGTCGCACGTCGACCACCTCCGCGACATCGAGGCCCTCCTCGGGCAGCGGGAAGTGCACCGAGTATCCGAATCGTGGAGCACGACATCGTCCGGCAGCAACATGAGCGAGCAGCACGAACGGCGACCGCTGATGACCGTCGACGAGATCCGGCGGATGCCGCCCTCCCTCGGGCTCCTCGCCTACAGGAACCGGCGCGGCGTGCTCCTCGACCTGTCCGGGTGGGACGCCCGCGACGACGCCGCCCAGGTCCGCGCCGGGAAGGCCCGCACCGAAGCGGAGCAGCACGAAGTGTTCTCCGCCGCGTACCGGGGCGAGAGGCCGTGAGCAACCGGCGTCGCGGCGCCGTGAGGTACCGGTCGGGGTACCTGCGGTCGATGGTCTGGTTCCGGCGCCGCGACGCGTGGTTCACCGAAGAGGCCGCCCGGGCGGGTCGGCTGTCCTGCGCCGGCTGCGGCGCCGTCGACGTCAAGGCCCGCCTCGAGCTGCACCACCTCGACTACACCGGGGTCCTCGAAGACCCCCGCGCCGGCTGGGTCGCGGGGGAGGACCACGAAGACCTCCTCAGCATGCACCCCAGCTGCCACGAGCTGCTGCACCGGTTGATCGACCGCGACAAGGTGCTCTCCCGATACCGGTCACGGCGAGAAGCCACCCGTATCGCCCTGCAACGCCTGCAGGCGGCCCTGAAAGGCACACGATGACCCCCCCGAACTCCGGCGGCGACGCGTTCGACGCCTCAGTGGACGAATTCCTCGAGGAGAGCTACAACCCGATCGACCGAGACACGAGCTCCGCGATCATCGGTGGGTTCGTGGTGAACTGGCGGGCCCTCGAGGACCGGGAGGCGATCGTAGAAGCGTGGACCGCGCTGCGGGACTGGGTGGAATGGTTCGTCGTCCGGTACGAGATCCCCAACACCCTCATCCCGGACTGCTGGTGGCAGCACGGCGCGCTCGTCGAGGAGCTCTCCGCGCTGCACACCGCGCACGTGGCATCCTTCGACCCCAGCGACACCGGCTACGGGCCCGTGTCCTGGCACGAACGGCTGACCCTCGCACGCGCGCGCTTCGGCACGGCGTACAAGAACGGATGCCTCGACGGCCACGTCAAGCCCCGGCGACGCACGTTCCCCCATGCCGACGCCGAGTGGACCACGTGGATCCGCACCACGCACGCGTGACGCGGCGAGATCGTAGGTAATCCACAACAGCGGCGCCGTCGCAGGATGAGAGGACGCGCCTCTCTTGTAGAGCCGCGCCTTTGAGCTCGGCCGATCGTTGTGGGAGAGAATAGAGGCGGACTGAAACCGGACACGGAGGCCGACACATATGGCGCAGGCAGCAGCGGGCAAGACCAACTGGTTCGCGATCTGGGTGAGCGTGGCGGTTGTCGCCGTCGTGGGGCTCGTGATCGCGCTCGTGGTGTGGATGAACAACGCCGCGACCGACCCGGGCACCCCGCCGAGCGGGTCGGGTGTCAACCAGGAGACCGGGGCCGTGGTGGTCGGGTCGGGGGAGCAGACGCTCGACACCTATATCGACTTCATGTGCCCGATCTGCAACAAGTTCGAGGAGACGTACGGCGACGAGATCCTCGATCTCGTGAACAACGGCACGATCACCCTCAACATCCACCCGATCGCGATCCTCGACCGCTACTCGCAGGGGACGGCGTTCTCGACGCGCGCAGCGAACGCGATGTACTGCGTCGCCGAGGCCGACCCGGATGCCGCGGTGCCGTTCATGCAGGCGATGTTCCAGGGTCAGCCTGCTGAGAACTCGACCGGCCTCACCGATGACGAGATCCTGACGATCGCGAAGGGCGTCGGTGTGAGCGGCATCGACTCCTGCGTGACCGAAGGCACCTACAAGAAGTTCGTCGCCTCGATGACCGAGAAGACCCCAGTCGCGCCCGGCTCGAGCGGCATCGGCACACCGACCGTCGCCGTCAACGGCGAGACGATCGCCAACAACACGATTCCAGCGAAGGGCCAGTTCGCGTCGCTGTTCCAGTAAGCGTTCCTTCGTTGGGCTCAGCTGACGTTGTATGCGGTGAAGAACCAGCTCGCACCGAGGTTTCGTCCACAAGAGGTGGCCGTTGATCCCGGGTTGGCTGCGAGGACCGCAGAACGCTCATAATTGCACGAGCCCGCGTTTGGGAAAGGCCCGTAGGAACGAGTCACTGCGAATGCTGCTGAGGCTGCGCCGACGCTCAAGCCGACGGCGAGAACGGCGGCTGTCGCACTCTTGAGAATGGTCGAACGGATCTTCGACATGTCAACTCCCCTTCTAGTGGCTCAGAAGCTACGCCCAAGCGGGATCGAGGTATACCGACTTTCGGATAGTTTCTTGGCGTGCGAGGGCCCGCGGTGACACCGGTTCAGAGGGCGATCTTGGCCAAGATCATCGCGGTGGAAATCGTTCTGGTGATAGTGATAGTCACGGTGGGAGTGATTACCCACTTTCCCCCGGTTCATCACTGAACCCCAGGCCCTTCCTCCTGCCGACCATCCCCTCCGCTCGCACCCGTACCCCGTCGATGAACGGATGCAGGACGCCGGGAGAATCGTGCACGCGCCAGTGTGAGTCTTATGTCAGTATTTCGTTGGTTGTCCGGAGGCGAGGCTGTAGGGGACGGTCTTGTCGCCCAGGGATCGTCGGAGGATGCGTACGGCGCGCCTGACCCGTCGAGGTGGCGCGTCGGCGAGAGAGACGAGCACTATTCCAGCGGCTGCGATGAACCCTCCGAGAAGCATCGCGACTGCAACTACATTCACGATCGGCTGGAGCACCGGAACGCTGGAAGACCCCACCTGATCCGCGCTCAAGAGGCAGATCAATAGAACAAACCCAGAGAGCCCGACCACCACGCCCCCGCCTTTCAATAGAGGGCCACCGAGGAGCTTCAGGGTGCGGCGCAGGGAGGTGCTCGTATGGTGTCCGATGGCACCAACGGCAAGATCGGCGACGGGGTTTGACGTCTCTAGTGTGGGCTCGCCGTCTGTGATGAACCGGTAGTGTCCGGCCATCCTCTTTCTGATGATGCTCGGTCCCATCACCACGCTCCCCGTTGACGAGACCGTGGCGCGTGTTTCTTCCATCGCGGCGAACGAGCTGCCGTCGAGTTCACCAACGATGGGTACGCCGAGCTGGAAGGTCAGCGAACGGCCTGCGTCGAACTGGTCGGAAGTGATGTCCCGCTTTCCGACGCTCCAGATGTATAGGTCGGCGACGTGTGGATGCTGGACGGTGCGACCGTCCCACACGTACTCCAGCTGAGCCCCGATGCCGTCCTCGCGGGTCTCGATGCTGGAGGACACGAGTTCTGCCCAGAGCTCGTAGTCGTCACTGACGTTGCGCCACCGGTCGCCGAGGAGCTGGACGAGATACCCCAGGATCGCGCCGCCGAGAAGAAGCAAGATGTCTTTGAGTTCCACGAGCACCTCGGGTTTGGCTAGAGAGTTGCCCCCAAGGTACTGGTTTCCAACGGTCCGTTACTCGGACGGCGAAACCCCTCACCGTCATGGGTCGCTGCGCAGACGATGCCGGCGAACGCCTACTCGGGCTGCGGCCGAGGGCCACTCGGGCGCGGCCACGGGAAATGCTCGACGCGTTCCCGTCCTCGTCGACCTGCGCACGTGCGACAGCGCCGCCGTCGAAGAGCGCGTCCAGGTGTCGAACAGCGCCTACGGGTGTCGATTAACTACCGGCGGCCCTTCCCCCGCCAGTGGAGCACCGAAAGGCACCAATGAGCACCCAGGCCCGGAACCCGTATCTGGTCTCGTCGGCAGAATTCACGCGACGCAGCAGGCCAAAGAAGCTTCCGCGGTCGAGGAGGCGGCATCCGCCTGTAAACAGAAAGACCCTCACCGAAACGGCGAGGGTCTTTCAGAGGTATGCGCAACGGTCCAAGCCCGTTGCTCTGCAACCAGGATACGGTGTCACCCGTGATCAGTCAACGTCAGACGCGTGCTCGTCTACTGAGCGCGCCCCGCTTCACGCCCTATCTCACGGCCTCGAACCAGGACGACGATGCCGCGTGGGAGCTTTACTCCTGGGCCACCGAGCTATCCGGTGCCATGCACGCTCAGATCTCGTTTGTTGAGATCGCCGTGCGGAATACCCTCGACCGGGAGCTTTCGAGGTGGAACGCTTCTCAGGGCGGTCCAGTGGAGTGGACCGCCGAGCACGGAGCGAAGGGCGATCTGTATGGGTTGCTCGGCAAGGAACTCCGGGAGGCGCGGGCGCGTGCCCGCAAGGAATCGAAGAGGCGGCCGAAGAACCATCCCCGACACGGCGTCACACCTACCCACGACGACGTCGTCGCCCAGATCATGCTCGGAACATGGGTGAAGGTGCTCATCCCGCTCAGCCAGACCGAACCTCACACGCGCCAACAGAACCTGTGGGCGCAGGGCATATCGGGCGCATTCGCCAACGGTAACGATGGGAGTGATGCAGCCCGCGTGGGGATCGGCACTCGACTGGACAGCATCCGCAGACTCAGGAATCGGGTGGCGCACCACGACAACATCCTGGACGTCAAAGTCGCCCACCGCCTCAACGAGATCCTCGGCGTCGTCCACAAGATCGATCCCAACTACCCGGCTCTGGTGATGCACAACAGCCGCGTTCGAGTCATCAACAGAGCTGACCCAAGAAAATAGCTTTCAACCAGGACTTTTCCCGATAATTGCGATTATGTCAGTAGTGCGCCAGTCGTGGGCGCCGCTGCTACTACTCGGTTCGAGGCGTGTTGTACGCGGCGTCGTATGCGGTCTGGGAGATCGAGTTGCGCCAGCGGTAGAACTCGCTGCTGGACGCCGGCGAGGATCCATGCGCGTTGTAGAACGCTTCCTGGTCGCGCTCGTGCTGCTCCCACTCCGCTTCGTACCGCTCTGAGTCGCTCACCTTGACGACGGAAACCACCGAACTCCACGGGAAGAATGCTCCGCCGTTTCCGGTGAGGCTGGACTCTTCGATCTTGTAGCTGTCGTCCGCGAATAGCGGCATGCAACGGCCGCCGTCGCTGTACACCCGTAGGCCGACCGTGTCCGCGAAGATCACTCGCCCCTGCAAGCCGTTGCGAGTCCCTCGGGAATCAGTTGGGTCTTGGACGAACGGAAAGGCCTCCTCTGTCAGGACGACATTCACCACGTCTCCGAACGACAGGAATTCCGCCACACCCATTGCGTCTCCTCGCTGTTCGCGGGCACAGCGCCCGCCGATCACTGAGAACCTACACCGAGCGAACCGCGACCGGTGCAGTGAGCGTCAGCGGCCGAGGGACGGTCCGCGCTGCAGGCTCTGCTGTGCCGCAGCACCGCGGGTGCGGGCGAGACGCGCCTGATCCTCCTGGCCACGTACGGCCGGGGGTTGCGTGGTGCGGGCGGAGGCTTCGGCGGGTGCGGCGTCCACGATCCGGGTGTCGCGGCGGTACTGCTCGAGCAGCTCGGCGCGTTCCTGCTCGAGCTGGGTGAGCCGCTCCCGGACCTTGTCCCTGCTTCCCTCGGCCGTCGCGCGGTCCGTGAGAGCCCGCCCAGACGCCGCCGCGGCGTGGTTGCGGGCGTCGATCGCCGCGAGGCGGCCCTCGACGCCGGCGAGCGTGCGTTCGCCACGGGCGGTGAGGTCGGTGAGCTGGTCGAGGCGGTCACGCAGCGGGACGACCCTGGCGGCCGCGGCCGCGACGTACCTGTCGAGATCCACGATCGCTCCCAGCGGGCGTCGGCGCCGATCATCCCACCGCGCGACGGGGCCGTCGGACGGCACAGGTCGACGAGCGGCACGTCCCAGCTCGACAGCCGCCGCGGCGGTGGCGTCGTCGAGTGTGACTTCCTGCGCTCCGCGCATCATCGTGGCCGCGAGCTCGTCGACCGCGGCATCGCGTCCTCGGCCGAGAACGATCGCTTCGTTGTGGATGCGGCCCCGGGTCATCCCGACATACAGACCGGCGGCGTTCACGCCGGGACCGACGACCGCGGCCGCGGTCGTCTCCCCCTGCACCCCGTGCACCGTCGACGCGTACGCGAGGTGCACGTGCCGGGCCATGTACTCTGCGGTCACGTCGCGGACGTCGCCGGAATCCCCCGTCGCGACCAGGCGAACACCGTCGTCGGCGATGTCTGCGACCTTCCACAGGGCTCGGTTCTCGACGCCGGCGCCGGCGTCGTTGCGGCGGGTCTGCACGACGTCGCCGACGAGGATGCGCTGCTCGTTCTGCCCGACCGTGACGAGCCGGTCGGAGACCTGCCCCAGCTGCACCCGCCGGGCCTGGATCGCCTCGTTGATCTGCTGCGCTTCCTCGTTGGTGCTGGTCACGAGCGCGACGTCCTGCCCCTTACCGGCCCACTCGAAGTACGCGTCGACCATGCGCTCTCGCGCGGCCTGCCCATGCTCGACGACCGCGACGTGTCCACGCGCGTCGAGCTCCTTCGCCGTGGCGATCGCTTCGTCGCGGGATGCCGGCTCCCGGAGCCGGAGGGACAGCTGCGCGTACTCCTGGTCGACGAACCGGTGCACGGCGGTCAGTTCGACCACCGTGGTGCTGCGCCGCTTCATCATCGCCATGGCGCCGGAGTGCCCCACGGGCATCGCCTGCAGGTGATCTCCGACCATCGCGATCCCAACGCCTGTCTCCAACGCGAGCTGCGCGAGCGCGTTCGCGGCCTGCAGGTCGACCATGCCGGCCTCGTCGACCACGACCCGGTCCCCCGCCTGCAGGATCGTCCGGGGCCCCGCATAGATCGCTGGGGCCCCGTCGGCGCCGCGGCGGGAGGGGTCGACCTGCCCTGGCTGCAGCCGCACCCACACGTCCCTGCCGGTGGCGTCGGTCGACCACCGGAACCCGTGGTCGTGGAGCAGCCCGTGGAGGCTCGACGCAGTGGTCCCGACCTCGCGGCCGGCGACGGATGCCGCTTTCTTCGTCGCGGCGACGACGACCATCCGCCGGCCTTGCCGCTCGAGCGCTTCGCGGGCGACGCGGAGCATGGTCGTCTTGCCGGTGCCGGCGGGCCCGGTCACGGTGACGAGCCGGTCTGTGCCGGCGATCGCGCCGGCCGCGGCGGTCTGTCCTTCGTCGAGCGTGCGTCCTTCCTCGAGGACCTCACTGGCGAGGGCGGCGACGTCGCCCTGCGGCAGCTGCACGCCCGTCGCGGTGAGAGCGTCGAACCGTGCCGCCAGGTCGACCTTCAGCGAGGCGGTCGCGATCGACATCATGCTCTTGATGTGCTGCGGGATGTCGCTGTCCCCGTCGACGAGATCCACGGCCAGGAGGCGTGCCCGGGCGACCACGTCGTCGATGACCTCACCGAGCAGTGCACGATCGGCAACGACACCGGATGCCGCGACGGCGCGGGTCGCTCCGGCGCGCAGATCGAACATGCTGAACCGGCCGCCGTTGCCGGCAGAGCGGTTGTCGGCGTCGACGGCGGCCGCGGACGCGAGGAGGTCACGGTCCAGCATTCCGACGTCGACGCGGGGCGCGTCGACCGGGCCCCGCGGCAGCAGGATCGCCGGGTCGAGGTCGGTGAGCTCACGGCGCACCATCTGTTCCCAGTCGGCCTCGTCGACGTCGCCGGGTTTGTTCGGGCGACCCTGCGCCCACGCCCACCGGTCGATCTGAGTGAGCACCAGGTGGTCCGGTTCCTGTCCCGGGTGAGCGTCCTTCCACTCCGCGATCCGCATCGCCCGGTTCGCTTCGATCTGGTTCGATCGGCGCGACATCGGCTTGACCACCTGTGCCAGTTCGGAGATCTCCCCGTCGGCGCCGAGGGTGTATCCGTGGCGTGCGAGAGCGGCTACCCACTGCGGGTCCGTGCGCGCCGCGAGCTCTCCTTCCGCGTTGACGAGCGTGTGCATCTTCATCGCGACGCGCGAATCGATGTTCGACCACCGCCCGTCTTCCCCCCGCACCTTCACGTTGAGCCACAGGTGACGGTGCACGTGCGGATCGAGGGCACGGGACCGCTTGTGCTGCAGCTCGACGACCTCGACCCGGCTCAGGTTCTCCCGGATGCGCCCCGCCGCGCCGCGGCGCGCGTTGAGCTCCCGCTGCCACGACGTGATGACCCGATCCCGCAGCCGATCCTGCAGCTGCTCGAACTCGGCCGCGAGTTCCGGATGCAAGATCGCGGCGAGGCTGTATGACTTCGGGGCGTTGATGGTCCCGTCCAGCACCAGGTCCGCGACCGGGGACGCGAGCTCACGCCCACGCCGCTCCCCCGTGTCCGGGTCACGCCCGTCGACCCACGCCGCCAACCGGGCCTCGTCGAGCTCGTCGACGGCGATCGCACCGTCCTCGACGACGAACCGGGAAACCGAGGCGGCGTCAGCGTAGTGCTCGAGGGCGTCGACGCCGGAGCTGGCCCGAAGATGCGAGTCGCACGTGCCCTCCATCGCGTACGCGATCGCCTGCTTCAAGCCCTGGGAGTTCACCCCCCGCTTCCACCGCTCCAGACCACCGCGCATGCGACCAGCGTAGCTCATCCACTAAAAGTGCCTGCGTGCATTTCTCGTGTTCTTCATCTCTCAGCCTTCAGATTCGGCTTCCGGGTCGAGGATTCGCGCAGCGGGTCGGGCAGAGCTGTAGCTCGGTGCGACAGGGCTTGAGGCGGCCAGGCAGCGCTCACGGCGGCGTTCGCGCGACAGCACCCGGCACGCCGCGGCGTCGGCACCGTGCATGTGCATCTACGTGACACTCACTAACGACCTCTCCCGTCATCAGAACCCCGAGCAGCACCGCCTCCTGTCGCGGCTGCGCGCACGAACAGCAGAGCGGGCGGTCGACGTGCTCCTCTGGACGACCGCCGAAGATCATCGGTTCCCCGCGCTCATCGACCTGATGACCGAGGTCTTCACGGTCGCTACGTCAACTGGAGCCGGATGGAGCGCCGCTGCTGCTTGGTCGCTGCTCACCCTCGTTATCGACGTGGCCGGCGGCGCATGGGCACGCCGAGACGCATACGCTCGGCGGCGGGTGCGCGCGAAGGACACAGCGACCCCCGCCAACCCGTCTCGCGCGTCAACGGCATCAGGCACTCGCCCGCCCGACTCGGGCGACACTCGCGCGGGAAGCGAACAGATGTTCTAATCTCTACGTCATGGGTTCGAACAAGCGATACGGCTCCGACGTGAGCGAGGAAGCCATCAACGAGCTTCTCCTACGTCCCTGCCCGATCTCTCTCAGCGCCGCCGAGATCGGCGCCGATCCCACCACCACACCCCACGCCCCGGCGCCGGTGCCTGTCACCGCATGGGTCCGTTTCCCGGAAGCCGCGGTGCGCGTCAAGGCGCACGCGATCGCCTGGACCGACCGAGCCGTCGAGGTCGAGTTCACCCTCCGTGACGGGCGGTCGCTCCGCAGCTGGGTGTGGCGCGGAGCGGTCACCCAGCGACCTGGAGGAAAGACATGACGACGTCCACCACCACCGACCAGCCGGCGACGATCTGGTTCGTCGACGACCATCCCACCCGGATGCTCTACGCCGGCAGGCGATGGCGCGTCAGTGACAGGCCGACCCGGCTCCGGGCATCCGTCTGGGAAGTCGCGCACGGAGGCCACATGTCAGGATGGCGATTCCAGGCAACCGACGAGGTCGGTGAGAGCTACGTCTTCGACGTCTTCGCAGACCCGGACGGTTGGCACGTCCACCGTAGCTACACCTAACGCGCGAGACCTGGCGAGGACGACGTGCGCGGGATGAGAGGCTGCGGAGCCGCACGCGTGCGATCGGCGGAGATCTGCTGCGGTCGATCGTCGAACAGTGCCGGGTGCGACTCGTTGGCCCGGGTGATCGCCTTCGCGACGTCGGCCGGGGCGAGGCGGTCGAGGACGAGCTGGTCACGGACGGCGTCGAACGCGATCCGGTGAGCCAGCACGCCGACCGGCGCCGACGACTTCCCGGCCTGGGCACGGGCACGGTTCTCGAGAGCTGCATCCGCCCGGAGGGCGACCTGGTGCTGACGCACGTACGTCACGAGCGCGGCCCGCAACGACTCCCGCTGAGCATCCACCTCCCGGCGTGCCTGCAGCTCGCGGACGGACTCCACCGCGCGGCGCACGTCGGCGCCAGCCAAGCTGTCGAACCTTCCCCGCTCAGCGAGCACGAGCGCGACCGCATCTGCGTACACGACGTCCTCCCGGTCCGGGACCGGCAGCCCGACCCGGGCACGGGCGTCGCTGCGTGCATCCGCGATCGCGCGCAGCGACGATCCCCGCTCCGCGATCATCCGGTCCAAGGCGTCGTGGAACACGGCGTACTGCGCATGCCAGATCCTACGGTCCTCAGAGGTGAAGAACTCCTCCGCGTCACGGGCGTTCGCACGCCGCGCGGCGGCCGTGGCGCGCTGCACCCGATGTGGGGGCAACCCCAGCGCCTGCAGGCGTCGACGCAGCCGCTTCGCCTCGCGGTTTCGCTGCAGCTGGAGGGCGTAGCGTTCGGGATCCTGTCGATATCGGCGCCCGTACTCGGTCGCGTAACCGGGGTTCCGGGCGTGCCAGTCGCGGCTGCGCTGCAGGTACTTCTCCGGGTCGCGATCGCGGGCGTCTTTGCCTCGAGCGGCGATCGCCTCCCGGTTTCGCGCGTAGGCGGCGCGGCCCTGCTCACGGATCCTGTCGCGGTTCGCGTCGCGCCACCGCTTCAGCTGTGCTCGGCGCTGCTCCGGGTGTGCCTCGTTCCACTCCCGCGCGCGGTCGACGGCGACCTGCCGGCGCCGCTGCGCCTCAGCCTCCCTGCGCGCGCGACGGACAGCGGGCGGCTGCTGCGCGTCGTCGCGGGCGGCGTAGCGGGCCTGCCAGGCGCGGGTCCGATCCGCGCTGAAGAACCGCGCGGCCGCGCTCTCATGAGCGCGACGTCGGGGATCCGTCGAGGACCGCGGCCTCGGGGGCGGAAGATCGACCACGACTCAGCCCTCGAAGGACCTGGCGGCCTCTTGGGGGATCGCGGCGAGCACCTGGTCGACGAAGTCGCCACGGTACGTGGTGGGGTCAGTGATCGCCCGCCCGCAGAGGATCCGCAGCGTGTCCCGGTCGTCGTCGGTGAGGTCCGCGTCAGCGACCGCTTCCATCACCCACGCGAGCTCCGCGAACGCGGTGCGGCCCTCGTCGACGAGCGCGAGATCCTCGTTGTGATGAATGCTCGCCAGCGCGACATTCGTGATCAGGGTAGTGGCCTGCTCCTCGGTCAGCTTCATGCGAGGCTCCTTGCCTTTACTGGGGTGACGCGGGGGAACCGCGCGTGGATCGGACGCTGATGGGGGCGCAGCTGCCGCAGGGTCAACTGTCGCGGGGTCTCCCCCGCCGGCAGCGTCACCCACACGTCACCGAGCGCGGTCGCGCCGGGGTTCAGGATCAGCCGACCCCCGTCAAGGGTCTCCCAGTCGTCGACGGTGGACACCGTGGCGGTGTAATGCGCTCGACCAGCACGCACGAGCGCGATACGCTCGAGAATGAGGACCGGGCGGGGCCGGCGCGACGGGTTGGACACGATCACCGGGATACGCCAGGTGGCCTCGAGCACCATGTCCTGGTGGATCGTGGCGGCGGTGATCTCCACCCGCACCCCGTCGATCGTCGCCGGCAGCTCACGAAGCCGCATGCCGACGACGAAAATCCAGACTCCGACGACCATCCCGGCACTGCAGACCACCAATGCCAGTGAAAACGCCCACTCAGGCATGACTACCCCCTCCGTCGATCGCCACGGTACCGTCCGGGTCCGACGGCCCGTCCTGCAGCTGCAGCAGCCACCCCCCGAACGCCGCCGCAGCTGCGGCCTTGTCGTAGTGCTCACCGAGGTTCACCCGGTACAGGGGCATCCCGTCGACCTTGAGCTCCACGCCGACGAGGACTCCCGTTGCGCCGCCGCGGTAGACGGGCATCACGCTCACCAGGTGGTCGACGTTGATCCAAATCTGCGGAGTTCCGTCGGCGTCGGGAATCGGTATCAGCTTCATCGCTCACTCCCCACACGGGCGCGATGCCTGGCCACGGCCCGGTACACGCCGCTACGCGAGATTCGGAACATGCGCGCGACGTCGGCCGCGGACCGGTCGTCCTCCTCCATCGCCTTCGCGATCGCCGCGTCCGTTTCGGGCGGGATAGCCGGCTGTCGGCCCTTCAGCTTCTTCCGCACACTGGGGCGCGCCATCGCCTCTTGCGTACGCAGACTGATCCACCCGCCCTCGGCTTCCGCGATCGCGGCGAGGAAGGTGAGGAACAGCTTCGACCACGGGTCGCGCGGGTCGTAGACCGTGTGACCCATCTGGAAGATCACACCCCGCTCCGTAAGCTCACGCACGATATGCAGGGTGTCCTCGACGTTGCGAGCCAGGCGGTCCATCTTCGGCACAACAAGCGTGTCGCCCTCGCGGACGGCGACGAGAGCCTGGTGCAAGCCGGCGCGCTGGGCGTTCTTGCCGGTGAAGCCGACGTCGGTGTAGATGCGGTCCTCGCCGACGCCGGCAGCAACCAGGAACGCGTGCTGGATCTCGACGTCCTGCTCGTTCGTCGAGACGCGGGAGTAGCCGACCTTCACGAGTCGCCCTCCACGCTCTTACGCGCGTCGCTGTTCGCGTCGAGCTGCTGCTCGATAGAAGCGAGCATCCGCTGCAGGCGAGCCGCGGAGCCCCGCAGGTGTGCGATGTGCACCGCGTCCTCCTCATAGTCGAACGCGCGCGCGGCCGCCGCCTCGTTGTCGGCTTCGTGCTCGAGCTGGCCGGCATAGTCGTGCATCGCGGCGACGAGCACCGTGTAGTCGTCGGCGTCACTCAGGTCCAGCAGCACCGGATCGAACGGGCCCTCCGTCATCGGTCGTCCGCCCCGGAGTGTGCTTCGCGGAGGTGAGCACGTTCGCCTTCCGCTGCGCTGTACTCGTCACCGTAGGGCTCCTCCGAGTGCTCATCGCACCGCTGACAGAACCAGTGCCATTCCGCGATGACGCTCACGACTGACCGCCGTCGGGCCACGTGTACAGAGCATCGACGTCGACGATGCGAGGCGCGCCGTGGACCATCTCAATGGTGCGCCCGGGCTCGTGGAATCCGGCCGCATGAGCGATCGCTGCGAGCACAAGCTCCGCATGCTCTCGATCAAGTCCCGGAAGCTCGTCCGGAAGGCTGATCGTTACGGGCGCGTCCTGGTCGGCGCCGAGGGAAGCAGCGATCATCAGCAGACGCTGCTCTCCTCCGGAGTATCCGCCGATCATGTCGGGGATCTCCGAGAAGTTGATCCAGCCACGCCCGCTGTCGTCGCGGTGCACCCACCCTCGGCCCGGACCCGCCCATCCCGCGCGAATCAGCAGCTCGGTCGCTGCCTCGAGCGGGAGCAGACCCCTCGCCCACGCCCGCAGTTCGGCCTCGTGATCAGGCATCCCGTACCTCCGAACAGTGTTTCGTTTAGGCTACCCCAAACGGGATTCTCTGTGAACACCCTAAACGGAACAGCCGACACTGCGAGATCTCGCGCTCGTCGACGTCGGCCGCGATGTGTCGGTTGGCGATCCCTAAACGGGCAGTTCCGTTATCGAGCCCGGCGGGGCAGCAGCTCTCCGCTATGAACATGCCGGAGGCGCGCTTAACCAACCGGATGGTAAAGTAGATGCATGGCATCGAACTCGCGTGAAGAGATCCTCGCGCACGCTCTCGACATCATCCGTGGCGGTGGGGCGATCTCGTTCGACTCGGTGGCGCAGTCTTCCGGGCTGTCCAAACCGGGTCTGATGTATCACTTCCGAACGAAGGAAGCGCTCATGCTCGGCCTTGTCGATCACTTATCCGGCTAATCGAGGTCGGGGCTGGTTTTGGCCGGGTAATGCTGTCAGTCGCGGGTCAGTCTGCGGAGTTGCGTGTCGTGGTGACGGACGGTGGCGGCGAGAGCCTGGACGGTCGTGCGGAGTGTGGCGAGTTCGTCGGTGATCGCGGTGATCGTGCCGTCGGGCGCGGATCGGCTGTGGTGCTGGATGATGGCGCGCAGTTCGGGGTTGCGGTAGATCGTCGACCTGGCGATTCCGGCATGCTCGGCGACGGCAGCGACCGTGATGGGCTCGCCGTCCTGGGCGAGGTCGGCGCAGGCGCGTTCGATCTTGTTCAGCGTGGGGCTGGTCATCCGGTCTGGGTCTCCGTGTCGGCGATGAGAGCGTCGAGGCGGGCGATGAGCTTGTGATGGCGGTCGGCCTCGTCGATCCATCCTCGCTGTTCCGCGTCACGGGCCAGCGCGGCCGCGTCGACGCGTTGCGCGGCGAGGATCGGCAGGGACGAGGGTTCGGCCCGGTAGGAGGGGCAGTGCTCGCAGATGTTCGCGTAGGAGCATGCTCCCTGCGCGGGCGCGCGGAGACAGAACCCGCCGGCCATGCGGGACTTCAGCAGCGGGGTGTCTTTCCAGTCGCGGCCGCCGGTGATGACTGTGAGTGGCAGCTGGGTGCGCCCGGCCAGGTCTCCTGCCGTCGCGGCGGGGGTGTTCTGTTTCGCGAGGTCGAGGGCGCGTTCGTATTCGGCGCGGACAGTCGCGTCGAACAGGCGTCCGTAGCGGAGGCTCATCTCTGCGCTCTGGTGGCCGAGGAGCGCCATGAGCGCCTGGAGGGAGACGCCGGCGTTGACCAGCGCGGTCGCATAGGTGTGCCGCAGCTGGTGGGAGGTGACGTGCCCGAGCCCGGCGGTCTGGGTGGCGTGGTCGAGCTCGCGGCGGACGCCTTGCTGCGTGAGGCGGCGCCCGAGGTAGGTGAACAGGAACTGCGCGGGCCGCCGGTATCGCGGGTGCGGGAGCGGTCTGCCGTGTGAGCGGATCTGGGTGATCCGGTCGATCACTTCGAGGGTCTCGTCATCAAGGGGGACCATGCGTTCGGTGGCTAGCTTGCCCAGCGGAACCTTCAACCAGGCCCCGTTCCCGTCGAGCTCGTGGACGCAGTCCAACTCGAGGTCGAGCAGTTCCCCGATCCGCAGCCCGCAGGCGCGTTGCAACCGCAGCGCCAGCGCGGCCAGCTCGTTGTCGGGGTGCTCAATCAGCGCCGCGGTGAGCCGCCGATCGGCATCGATGGGGAGGTAGCGGGGCAGCACCTGCGGCAGCTTCGGGATGTCGTCACGGAACAGCACCCTCCGCGGAGGGGCGGCGTCCCAGCCCCATTCGGTGATGTCACGGAGGAACGTCGCGACCGCGACGACCCGCCGGTTGCGGTCGCCGATGCTGATCGGGCCGCCGTCTCTGTCGTTGACCGCGTCGACCAGCGACGCCAGGAACGGCTCGACGTGACGCCGCCGATCCAGATCCCTCACCGAGATCAGCGCCGGGTCGGTTTCGGTGATGAAGACCCCGAAGTGTTTCAGCCGGGTCGCCATCGCCGACACGGTCTTGCGGTCGCAGGTCGCGCGTTTGCGTTCCAGGTAGCCGACCAACTCGGCCCGCAACGGCGCGGTGACTTCCGCGAGCCGCTCCTCGTAAGGGACCGGTCCGCCGCTGCGGGGCGGGGAAGCGAGGACGCCGAGATGGAACAGCACCATGTGCGCCATGCTGATCGACGAGAGGTAGTGACGGTGCGAGATGCCCGTGGCTTGCTCGCGGCGCCGACAGGCCGCAGTGAACTCCTCAAGATCGTCGAGGGCGAGCGCGGTGATCGGTCTGCCGGTCTGGATCAGCAGCCGTGCCGGGACCTGGGAGCCGGTCGCGAGCCGCGTGCGGGCGGTGAACCCCAACGATTCCGCCTCGTCAAGGAACCGGTCGATCTCGGCCCGCAGCGGGCTGGTCTGGATCTCCCGCCAAAGCGGTGACAGCTTCCGCGACAGCAGGTAGTCGTATCCCGGCCGCAACCGGCCGTGCAGCATCAAGAACGTGATCACCGGACGCGTCGCCGACCCCGCTGACAATCGCTCCTCGAGCGGCGTCGCCGCCCAATCTTGCGGGTCCGGCCATGTCTCGAAGAACCGAAATGCGGCCCGCTCATAAGAGACGTTGCCGCGACCGGTCGCCGTCAGATGCTGCAGATAAGCGTCCCGCAGTTGATCGCCTCGCAGCGAGGCGATCCCGCCGTCACCGCTGCTGAGCGCGAATGCGTTCGCGTGCCGCATCGAACTCTGCCTTCACGTGAGCGGGAGCGAGGTGGACGTAGCGGGCCGTGGTATCGACATGCGCGTGACCGAGGAGGGCCTGCATCACCGCGAGATCGACGCCGGCCTCGGCCAGCACCGTCCCGAACGTGTGCCGCAATGCGTGCGGATGCCCACCAGTCACCCCCGTCAGCCCGCGGTGGTAGCGGAACACCGTCCGCAACCCCGCCGCCGTCAACGGGCCGCCCCGATTCGGGCCCTTCCCCACCAGGAACAGCATCTCGGAGTCCGACTCGGGACGTTCGGCGAGGAGGTAGACATCGATCACCGACGCGACATCCGGATCCAGCGGGACGCGACGCTGCTTGTCGCCCTTGCCGGTGACCGTCACCCAGCGGCCGCCGATATCGACGTCCTTCACGTGCAGGCCGAGGACTTCCATAGACCGCAGCCCGCACCACAGCATCAGCCCCGCGATCGCCCGATCCCGCCAGGTGCGCAGGCTCCCGACCAGTGTCGCCGCGTCCTGCGGTGACAGCGCGACCGGCAACCGGTGCGGCTCCCGCAGCCGCAACGCCGACCGCGGTGCGGGGCGTCGGACGGTGTGAGCGAGCATCCCCGACCGCTCGCCACTCGTCCGCCAACGCGCCTCCCTGCCCCGCGGGACCGGATTGCGCCGAGCAGGGTCCCGCAGCCCCGCATACGTGAACAGCCCCGAGATCGCCGCCAGTCTGCGGTTGATCGTCGTCGCCGCATACTGATCCAGTCGGCGCCCGTCCATTCCAACCGCGTTCGGTCCCGGCCGACCCGGCAGCGACGCCTCCCGACACGCTCTCAGGAACCCAAGCAGGTCATCGGTCGTGACCTCCTCCAGAGGATGTTCCTGCTCGGTCAGCCAGCGGCAGAAGGCGAGCAAGTCATACCCGTACGAGCGCACCGTCGCTGGCGAATAGTTCCGATCCAGCAGATGCGCGAGATACTCGTCCACCAGCCCGAACCGGTCGGCATACTCCCCGACGAGCACCCACTCGCCGGCATGCCGCTCGAGCCGCAGGACTTCCTTGTCCGTCATGCGACACATGTTGCACCCGCAACCCAAGAACATCACGCACCTCGCCCCGCTCGGCGTGTCGCCGCAAGGGATCCAGGATGGAATAGCCGGTTAAGAGGGAGTCGCCGACGAGTGGCAGCGCGAGATGGACGCCCGGCTCACATCCCCGTTCCAGGGCTCGACAATGCGCGAGCGAGCGGGCATCTACGTCGAGGCCTGCGTCACCCGTGAACCCGACCCTGCCGACATCGTGATGCTCACCGACCCCCGCCTGCGCCAAGAGCTCACCGCCCGGTGGGCGGAGCGGATCTCGACCTGGTTCGTGGGCCTCGAGCAGCTGGCGCTCCCTGAGCGCGGATACATCACAGCTGTTCGGCTGCTCGCGGACGGCGCCTGGTTCGCCGGCGCCACAGGCATCAACATCCCCACACCCGACGAACGGGCCGTGATCCTCGCGGCTGCGTATGAACTCCTCTCGAAAGTCGAAGCATGAAGAAGTGGCTCTTCCTCGTCGGCGCGATCCTCAGCGAGGCCGCCGGCTCCCTCTCCCTGAAGGCGGCACTCGACCACCCCGCCTGGTACGCACTCGTGGCAGCCGGATTCATCAGCGCCTTCCTGTTCCTCTCCCTCACTCTGCGGCAGGGGATGGCGCTCGGCGTCGCATACGGGATCTGGGGCGCCTCCGGTGTCGCACTCACCGCCATCCTGTCCGCGGTCATCTTCGGTGAAGCACTCACCCCCGTGATGCTGGGCGGGATCGCGCTGATCATCCTCGGCGTCCTCACCATCGAGCTCGGCTCCCAACGAGCCGCCAAGAAGCGAGAGGCACTCTGATGGCCTGGCTGTTCCTCATCGGCGCGATCCTCTTCGAAGTCGCCGGCACCCTCGCACTGCGCATGGCCACACACGGCAAGAAGATCTGGATCGCCGGCGTCGCGATCGGCTACCTCGCCGCCTTCGCATTCCTGTCCCTCACCCTGAGCGCCGGAATGGGCCTCGGCGTTGCCTACGGCATCTGGGCAGCATCCGGCGTCGCCCTCACCGCCATCCTCAGCAAACTGCTCTTCGACGAACCCTTCACCTGGATCATGGCCGCCGGCATCGCCCTCGTCGTCGGCGGAGTCCTCCTCGTCGAACTCGGCGCCACACACTAACCACGCGAACCGGACGGGCCCCTGCAACAAGTTCGGAGCGGGATCCCGAACTGCGTCCCTGTCGAGGACCCGCTGCTTCGATCAGGCGCGCATGTTCGCCCATCGAGCGGCGCCCGCAAGCCGATCCCCATACGGCCAGATCCATAACCCTGGAATCGATAGTGTCGAGGCATGCCTTCGACTGAGCACGGTACTCAAATACGGCTCGCCCACCTTCTCCTCAATGGCGGCAACGAGAACACCATGACCGCGGCACTGCTGCCGACGATCAACGAGCTGCTGCCTAGTCGAATCCAGGCGGTCTTCGATGTCTCGCAGGACCGCCTGCGCCCCGACGTCACTCTGCGCACGTCGGACGGTGGGCTAGTGGGCTACATCGAGGTCAAGCGGCCCGAGACGCTGGCCGACGCGTTCGCTCTTAGCCCGGACGGCACCTACCAGATCGAGCGCTACCGCCGAGAAGGCGCTTCGATCTTGCTGACAGACGGCGTCCGGTATTACAACGTGAGCGACCCCGCTGTCTGGAACCCCTCAATGTTCGGCGCGCTGCTGTCGCATCCATTTGCCGAGTTCAGTGACCCTGTGAGGGACGCCCAGTCTGAGCAGTCGCTACGTGGCCTACTGGCGATCAGTGCGCTGACACGTCCTCGATACAGCCTGGCAGCGGCCCCCCTCGCGATGGGCGCGATGGTCTCGCGCATCAACAACAGCCATACCGAATCGCTCGAAGCAGCCTGGAGCGCCGCCCGCGCATATCTCGGCCTCACCAGCGAGGGCCGCGAGCTTGGTGGCGGAGAGGTGGGCGAGATCGTCGCGTTCACCCTGCTGGCGATCGCAGCGAATCTGCCTACGCTCGACAACGCTGAGTTCGTCGACGCTGCGACAAGGGAGTGGAACGACAGCGTTATATGGCGCGTCCATGAGCTGCCGCCCGCGCTTCGCGGGTGCTTGCGCGACTTCCGCGAGGCTGACTCGGAGAGTCGCGGAACGCTTCTAGGTAGCGGTGGATGGGTCATTATCCGCAGCATCGCTGCCAGCCTCCTCGACCACGAACAACAGCTGTCCTGGGAACGCCTGTCGTCGCTCTGGGACGATTACCTCGGCATTGCAGGCCAGCGCTCGACGCTGGGCTCCTGGCAGACGCCCCCAGCGGTGGCCAAGTATCAGACGGCCCAGGTCTCGGCTGCGCTTCGCTCCCTTGGCTATGGAGGGTTCTCTGACCCTCATGTGACGGCGATCGACCCGTGCTGCGGAACCGGCGTCTATCTGCAGGAAGTCGCCGCCGCCGTTCGGCACGAAGTCGGATCAGCGGCGGGCCTAAGCCGAACGGATACCTCCCCGGCGCGTCTACTTGGATGCGACATCTCACCGGCAGCTGTTGCTGCCGCGCACATTCGACTCAGCGCTCAAGGTGTGCGTCCGAGTCTGTACATGGCCGACACGCTCCGCGCTTCCCCCTCGCGCGGCAGCAACGCTGCGGCGACGCACGTCGCTGTCGCCATGTTTGACGCGGACGACACCTCGTTTTCCAGCGCTCTCGCGAATGCTGTCCGCCGCGACGACACCGAGATGCGTCGGTGGGCCAGCAGAAGTGCGGACCGTGATCCGATCCTGGCTATCATCGGCAATCCGCCTTACCAGCGTTCGGGTATCAATCCGGCTGACTACGCCGACCGTGCGTGGTACGACGAATACTTTGACCTCTGGCGCGAGGGCTCTGGCGGTCGCGGTTCGTTGCAGGATCCGTTCGTCGCTTTCGCTGCCTGGGCATTCGGGATCGCCAGGCTAGGGCACCCGAGCTTTGCCGTCGCCCCACCTCGAGGCGTCGTCTCGTTCATCGCAAACCGCTCCTGGGTAGCCGGCCACACTTTCGGGCCATTCCGAGCTTGGCTGCGCAGCAATTCCTCGTCGGTGATCATCTCTGATTTCGGTCCGGGAAGCCGAGGCAATGTCGGGGACCGCTGGTCAGAGCAGCCCTTCGCGATCGAGGCCGGAACTGCGATCTTCACCGTGACTTTCGGCACCCCGGCTGAGGGTCCCGCCGAGATCTCCTACACGCCCGTTGCGTGGGTTGATGGTGACGTCGAGATCGCTGGCGACAATGTGACACCCCAGGACGATCGCGACTGGACCGGAAAAGCCAGCTCGAGGGCGCTCATCGAGGAGTCGCGGAAAATAAACGGGATCAAGACCGGATCCGACAGTGAGTGGATCCGCACCACAGGTGACCGTGATTTCGGTACACGCCACGCCTTCCGCGCGTTCGACAACCGGTACTCACCGACCACTCCCCCGGTGAAGACACGGCGAGGCGCGCCCGTCCTCCCAGGGCAGGCGCGGCCCTCGGCAGACTGGCGTCGGCAAAAGCTCTGGGAGCCGTTCCGTGACCGCTGGGACGAAGGCGGCTGGTATGTCATCGGACAGGCCAGTTCCGCAAAACCCGGCCCTGCACTCCACGCCACACGCTTCCTGCCCGATTACCACGCGTTCAAGGGGTCTGAGGGTGGCAACATCCTTCCAATCACGCCCTCCACACCGATCCCCGAGGCTTATACCGAGACAGCTCGAGAACTCGGTGTCAGCGGAATGGACTTCTGGTACATGATCCTCGCCGCCGCGAACCACAAGGACTACTGGACCGAAGGAACCGCCCTCGCGAGACAGATCGCTGACAACCGCGTGGAGCCGCCGCTGCCCACCTCATCGGCAGGCGCACAGAGGCTAGTTGAACTCGGCCGCGAGCTCGTCAAGCTGTGGTCACTGGATGACGTGACCCCGGTGGACTTTCATGGGCGGCCCGGAGCCTGGCACTTCGACCTGCACAACGTAGTTGCAGATCTGCAAGTGAACGGCCGTAAAGTGCTCCAGGAGTGGCGCCGCGCGCGCCCCGGAGACTGGTCCAACGCAACCGCAACTGAGTACGCACGATCAGTGTCCGCACTGGCGCAGGTTAAGGCAGACAGCGGTCTGGTTGCCATTGCACTCAACCGAGATGAGCGCACGCAGCCGGTGCAACACTGACCGATCCCCAAACGGACGCCTTCCGATTCACGTTGAATCGCCCCTGACGAATTAGCTTGGGGGCTCTTGACGGTGACCGGCAACGGGCGTATGAAGATGCCAATAGAAAGCTGCCTTCGAACGGAGCTCGAAATGGGAAGTCGTCGAACAGAACTCACCCGCTTGGCGCTGATGCCGATCGAGGACCTCGAATCGGGACTCTTCGTTCCGATCGATGAGAGTCGGTTTGCGGAGTTGGTGCAACCCGAACCGGCGTTGGCCGCGGATTAGTCCTCTGCGGGCAGCTACTCGAGCTAGGCGTGGTCGAGAGGGACGTCGGACTCGAGCGGGTCATGGACGTGCTGTCCGCCGTAGGAGACGTGACGATCGCGCCCCTTGATGACGTCGGCCGGGTAGTTGGCGCCGAATTGAGTGCCGGCGGTACCACGCTCACGCAATCTGTGGGAAAGGGCGGAGGATCGAAGGCCTCACGGGCGGCAGTCTTCGAGCTTCTAGAGCACGCTGCTTACGAAGGGTTGCTCGAAGCCGAGGAGTGCGGCGATCAGGTCCATGCCAGCATGCTCTACGGGGATGGTGAGTATGCGCTCGACGCAGTGACGGCCAGCGTCGTCAATTCAGGCGAGGCTTACTTCGCGTACAAATATGAAGGCATTGCAGAATCGATCTGGGTACCGGATCCGCTCGCGTCGCGCTCGTCTTCTTCCGCAAGGAGATTGGCGGTCTACTTTGGAAACTCGACCGGGTGGGCGGCCCATCACAACCATGAACAGGCTGTAAGACACGCGGTCCTCGAGTTGTACGAACGGGATGCCGTTTCGGCGTTCATCGGTTCCTATCTGAGTGGGTTCGCGAGCGGATGGCCGGTCATGCTTTTGGAGAACACCCCTCAAAGAGTCCTCGCCGAGTCGCTAGCCAGCGACTACCCAACGGAGATCCAACTTCGAGAAATTCCCTCGATGAAGGGACGCTGCGTGGTTGCGTTTGGCGATGTTGACGACATGATCGGACGCGCGGTGTTTGCTGCCTCTTGCAGAGAGGATCTTGATTCAGCGGCCCAGCATGCGCTTCTTGAGTTGGAACAGGAACTTCTGGTTGAGCGTCTGAAGCTACCTTTTGATGGGGATACTCCTGACGTGGCAGCTCGTGCGCTCGACCGGTATCCGCATCTTAAGACCGCGGCAGACATGCACTGGATGCGAGATCTGCGACAGTCGGACAAGATCTCCGACGCTGTCTGGGTTGGAGATGTTGAGGCGTCGGCCCTCCAGTCGTCTGCGGTGAATCCAGAAGAAGCGTTCGTCCGTCGGGTCTGGTACGACCACTCAGGCGCAAGCGAGGCCTGTGTTGTTCAGGTCTATGTGCCCGGCCTAGAGAAGCTCCATGTACTTCGGCACGGCAGACCCGTTGAGCCGATAGCACGACTTCGTACGACCGAGTTGCTAAGCCGCTGCCGAAGTGATGGTTTCGAGACAAGAGGAGCACCGAATTGAACGGCAATCTCGACACGCGCGAGCGCCTGACCTACCTGAACACTGGACGGTGGGGGGATAGCTCAGCGATCATGCAGGCTTCTTCGCGGTGGTATGAAGCCCTTGGCATTCCAGTTGACCTGGTGCGCGAGGGCCGGCTGCATCCCTACGCAGAGTTCCTCGCCAATGAGGTTTCGGCTGGGGAACAACTCTCACTGCCACAGCAAGAGTTGCTGGAAGCGCCGCCGTCCGTTGACGCCTCTCCGACGAATCCAGCGACATGGGCTTTCTCGCAAACCTCACCGGATGAAGCATTGCTACGCGAGCTCACTGCCCGAACCGAATCCACCGGATGGAACGTGGAGCCGCCGAGCGCCGAAACCGAATCTATGTTGGCCAGCGCTGTGGACCTCTTGGAGACTTTGGGAAACGGTCTCACCGACCCGTTGAGGTTCACCCGTCGCCATCTTGTTGTGCGGTCTGATCGGCTGGTAGGACGAACGTGGGTGGACGTCGGGGGCGTCATCGTTTCCGGTATCCCCGGCGCCTTCGAATCGATCGAAACACTCGCGGAGTCGATCTACCACGAGTCACTTCACGCGAAGTTCTATGCAGTCGAGCGGCAGCTGAACGAGCCGACTCCTGACCTCGCAGATGATCAGCTCGTGGTGCGTGTTCCGTGGCAGCAAGATCTCGACGGTAAGCCTCAAAGATGGAACGCTCACCGCGCGTTGGATGCCTACTATGTGTACGTCCACCTCGGTGTCCTGCGGTCGCTGCTGCTGAGTCGATCCCGGTCGGAGCGTGATCTCGATAGGCTTCGTCGGGTGTGCTTCCGGGCCGCCTACCTCAATCGTCAGATTGAAGCAACGTGCCTCAACATCATCGACGCGGAACGGCTCGCGATATGGCGCTGGCTCGACGGTGGCCGGGTACGCGAGTTCGACCTCAGCGTCGAGGGCCGGGCGTTGCTTGAGGACGCACGAGTAGCCGCTTAACTACCCCTGGGGGCTGACGATTGAAAGCCGGTCTTCAAGCTCTGACCCGGTCCCGCAGATGGATGGCCGCCGGTCTGCTGTTCTCCGTGTTCGGCGGCCTCGTCGGAGAGGGAGTTATTCCAGGCGCCGTCGCAGTTGGGGCGCTGGCAGTTGCTTGGATCCCAATCTTCACAACTGTGGAAACGCTCGAGGACCTGTTTAGTGTTGCCGCCGCACGAGTCATCGAGAGGTACGACGCTGGCCATGTTCTCATCTTCGCCGAGCTTTTCGTAGGAGCCGGAGCGGTCGGGGCTCTTGTAGCGATCTGGGCCGGCGCGCCGCAGTTCCCTGTGTTCGTGTGCTTCGCTTTGATCACATCGATCGTGCCGCTGATTATTGATATCGCCGAAGAAATTTACGCCGGTGAAGTAGCGAAACAGGATCGAGACAGTGCACTCAAGTTCAATATCGCGATCTACACAGTCATTGGCCTCGTGGGCACGCTCTTGGCAAGACCCCTGGGAGCGGCGCTGGTATCGGTCGGAGTTCCGATTGTTCTGATCCTGACGGTAGCGTCCTCGATTCTCGCACTCCTCTGCAGGCTGTACTCGATCCGATCGTTTAGCTCTATCGCCGGCACGACCTCACTCAAAGGCGACCTCGAGCTGGAAGACGATGAGCACGGTAGAAAGGTGCCATGGCGGGCCGCGATCAGCACCCGAACTCCAGGCGGACCACTCATCTCCATGCTTAGCGGGGCGGCTGGAGCGATGATGTCGACTTATGCTGCGATCTGGCTCGTCAAAGACCTTGCCAACGAGAACGTGACACTCGCAATCGTATTCATTTGCATTGGATTGGGCGCTACGCTTGGCCCACTTGGAGTTCGTCATGCAGGGAAGATCGGCAACGCCTCTTCCTTGCGCATTCTGTTCGCCCTCAGACTCATCGCCACCCTCGCGATCGGTGCTGTTGCACTCCTGACCGACCCCGGCGCGTGGCGGCTAGCGGCTGGAACTGCGTGCTTGACGGTGCTAGCTGCAGGCACCGCAGCCACCGCCGTAGTCCAAGCAACTGCACGACAAACCGAATACCGCGATGAGGGGCTTTCGCAGATCGTTGGATGGGCC
>NZ_JBBCUU010000012.1:0-61793 GCF_037147735.1 Microbacterium sp. MMO-20
CACCCTGCACGAACACACAGAACCCGCCCGCCCCGAGCTCTACCTCACCGCCTGACCACCACCCACCCACAGGGAACAACGGAATGACACCACGCCACGGGACTTGACCCGCGCGCATGGCGGTGAACCGGTCCCCCGTCTCAGCGATGAAGGTCGCCGCGATCGCTCCCCAGGTGGGTTTGCCCTGGCCGCGGAGCACCTTGTCGACGGTGACACCATCCTCGACAGTGTCATCGGTCTTCCCGCGCAGGTAGGTCAGCACACTCCGCTGCTCTGCCCCCCTCGCACGCCCCACGGTCGCTGCATTCGAAGCACCGTTGAAAGGGACGTCGGAGGGCATCATGAGCGCGAGGTAGGCGTCAAGCACCGTGGACTTCCCCACACCGGATGCGCCGGTGACGATGGTCGTCTCGGGGTGGAACGCGAACGTTGCCGTGCGCTGGTGGAAACCGCCCCAGTTGACGAGCTGAATCTGCTCGATCCGCCACTGCGAGCTCGGCAGGAGCGGGATGCCTGCGGAGATGTCACTCATCGTCCTTTGCCTCCGTGAAGTAGGTGACCAGTTCGCGCAGCCTCGTGAGGGGCAGCAGTCGGGGCAGTGCCGGCGAGATCGTGTACACGCCGTCCTCTGCTGTCTTGTCGAGAAGCCCGGCAGCGGCGACAGCATCGATCGCGCGATTGACTCGGCCTGCATCCATGTACTGATCGGTCGCTGTCTTCGGACGGTTGCCGCCGATGAACGCGTGAATGTCACTCCTCGAGACGACTGCGCGGCTCGCCCCGCTTGAAGTCTGATCCCGGTGGGTGAGGCACAAGTGGACGAGCACAGCGGTCTGGTCTCGATTCCAGGACATCGCCCGCAACAGCGCGGGGAAACCCCGTGTGCTGTCGGCGTTACGTACCTGCACCTTGAACGCAACCTCGTACTTGGCGTCGTATTCGAGGTCGAGATACATGTCGTTGAGTCTCGACTTCACCTGTGCATGGGCGACGGTGAGCGTCTGCCACTCCTTCTTGTGGGTGTCGCTGGTGATGAAGCGCTCGTTGAGGATGGCGACCAGCGCAGAGCGGACCTCGGCGGCGAGTGTCCCGGTGTCTCCGTCGAACTCCACCGTTGACAAGTCGTCGTCGACTTCCTCCTCCGGCGCGTCGTACAGATCCTCTGGCGTGCGATCGGTCAGGTCATCGACAGACAGGTCGGTAACCGTGTCGTCGAGCTCCTGGAACTCACTGGTCATCGTCGAGCCTCCGAGTCGGGGTGATCTGCGGCAGGAGCAGTACCTGTTCGGTACCGTCGGGCCGGCGGGTGACGTATGGCTCGTGCGTGCCCGTGCGCACCAGGTCGTCACGGTCCGCGATCAGGTGCAGGATGCCCAACGCGTCCACCGGTCGCCGCTCGTCAGCTGCGAGCCGGGGGAAGACGTCTGCACCGATCGTCCACTCGCCGCCCGATGCTGCAGCTTCGTCAAGCGCACCGCGGAGCGTGTCCAGGTGCGGTCCCCCGTAGCGGCGAAGCTCATCGAGCGACATGGCTTCTGGACGATCCTCTTCGGCGCCGTCCTCGAGCGGGTCGAGAGGAACGTCCGAGGCGGGGTCGTACAGCTTCTCCTTTAGGTGCAAGATGTCCAAACCGTCGGGCAGCATCGCAACTGGAACAGTTTCGCGTGGCCCCGCTGTCTGCATCCACGCGCTCAGGCCGGCTTCCAGTTGCATCAGCACCCTGTCGAGCTCGCGATCTTCGGAGATGTTCCGCGATCGGATAAAGGTGTTGAGGGTCTCGATGGTGTCGACGATCTTCGCCATCGTGTCTCGCGCTCCGTCGCGCACGACGCGGACGATCCCGATCATCGTCTGCTTCTCCGCGATGGTGAGAACCGGAGAGATGTCGGGATGCTCGACCAGCGCGGTGATGTCTGAGCGCAGCTGATCGGTGAGCGCATCGTCATCCAGCAGGTTGAACGCCCCCTCGAACGCGCGCCCTTCCGGTGTCGCGGTCGTCAAGTCGTCTGCGCGGACAAGGAAGTCGGCGACGATCTCCCCGGGCGGTCGCTCGTCTGCCCGGAAGTCCTCCCGCAACCTGTCCTGCAGGGCCTCGACGACCTCACCGACCCGGGCGAACTCGATGGGCAGACCGGAAACGAGATCCTGCAGTTCGACGAGCCCCTCGAGTATGAAGTCGGCGGTGACGCGGGCGATCGGCTCGCCCGCCTCGAGCCGATCCAACTCCGCTTGCTGCTGGATGATCTGCGCGCGGAGCCGGGCGATGCGGGCGTCACGGTCGGGGTTGGATGCGGCGTTCAACCGGTTCGCGGTTTCCACGATGTTCTTGATGCGGTGTTCGGACAGATTCACCCGGTCTCGCGTCAGGGATTGCACCAGGCCGAGCGCTTGCATCGCGTAGGACGTGAGCGTGTAGCTCTGTCCGTCGACGTCGCGGGTCAGCCACCGCCGTCGCACCCACCCCATGCACACCTCTCGCCCATCCCCGTCCGGGACGTGGGAGATCCCGCGTTCGCGAAGTTCTCTGAGGAGTGAGTCCACCATCTGGTGCAGACGGGCAGTGGGCTGGGTCTTCGAGTCCTGTGGGAATCCGGAGCGAAGAATCGCGACGTTCACCGGCGCGAGACTCCCCCGCAGCAGAGACAGCGTCGGCTCATCGAAGGCCGCGATGACGCGACTGTGTTCCGCGACGATACTGCTCACTCAGACCTCCCCCAGGCGGTACTTGACGTGTCTGCTCGAAATGATGCCCAGGGCCACCGACACTGGGATCACCCACCCGACTGCCCTCCAGCGGGTGGCGTCGTTGCGTGGCCAGGAGGCCTGGCGGAGTTGTCAGGGTGTCCACGCGTCTTGCTGAGGTCGCGGACGGGCGGCGGCCTCGCTTGCGGTCGCCAGCCGGCGGTTTGCGTGTCGGTCGTAGAACTCGAGCCATCTCGTGTGGACGTCCGTGTCCATGAGGTGGCTGCCAATGAGCACGCCGCCGTACCCCGAGTGGACGAGGATTCGGTCCCATCCGCCCTCGGCCTCGGCGAACCGGTAAGTCAGCTGTCCCCATGAGGGCTCGTCGTAGATGACATGTGCCTCGTTGCGGTCTGAGAAGACGATTCCGGAGATATCGCTCGCGAACGTCCCCTCCTTGATGCGGTCGTCGCGGTAGGACAGTCGGCGGTCTTCGACTGCGAGTCGTAGCCCCTCTTTCGCGTCGGATTCTTCTGTGTGGTTGCTGATGCAGGTGCGGTAGCTGAAGTCCACCTGCGACCCGTCCACGCGTTTGATCCAGATGCCCGTTGCGTCAGACCGCACGTTGAACTTGTCGCCGTCGCTAGTCAGGCCGACGTAGAAGTAGTCGACTCCTTCGCCGATCTTCTCGGAGGCGTCGGGGTGAAGATCCAGCACTTCGCGAAGCATCAGGTCGTGTGACGGATCGGTGATGCGGTCGTAGGGGGCGTAGGGGCCGCCGGTGTGCAGGAGTCTGAAGTCGTCGAATGCCGCCTTCTTGGAAGGCCAGCGGAATGATGGAAGGACTACGGGGATCGCCATAGCGGTGTCTCCTTGTTGATGTGGTTGGTCAGATTGGTGGAATGGGCTAGCTGGCTAGTGTCCGATGCCCGGTCGACATCGGGCCGGTAGCGAGTTTCAGCGATCGGGACGCCTCAGCTTCCGTAGCTGTCGGCGAGCCACCCTCGCAGCCGGCGGAATCGCCCGCGGAGTGTGCGCGCGGCGCGGTGCCGCGACAGGACGATCTCCTCGGCGTGGGCGTGCCCCGTCGCAATCGGAATCCGTGAGTCGCCAACGGCGAGTGCCGTCTCCCACGGACAGGATGGTGCCGAAGCGTCTTCGAGCTTTTCGAGGACGTGCGGGCGGTAGTGGTAGCACACCGGACCTGGTACGCCACGCCCGCCAGGCGCGACGGTCAGACTCACGAACTGAGCGAGAAGCAGTGCGCTGACCATCGCGGAGAGCGTCGCGACGTTCTGGCCAGCGCGCTCCAGGTCGATTTCAGAGCGTCGAACGTACTCAGGGTCATCGAGCAGCCCCTCACGATCCAGCGCCACTCTGGCTGGTTTCAGCTGACGCGTGCAGGCCATGCATGGCTGGCCGGGAACCAGCGTGTGCGCGCGAGCAGTTGCCCGGTTGAATGTGTCGTCGTCGGCGACCTCGATGTTGATACCGCCGTCGATGACCGGGATGAGGTCCGCGTAGGCGATCTGGTTGAGCACCGCTCGCGGCCACGGTCTGTCCACGCAAGAGAAGACGATGTCGTAGTCCAGCGCGACGCGCAGCCCGTCCGGGCCACAGATCGACATCTCGTGCCGGCGGATGTCCGGATGGGCTGCGGTGGCCTGTGCCCGGAGGAGCCGGGCCGCGACGTCAACCTTCGCGACCTGGTCACGGGCATCCTGGCGGCGGGCCCCGATCATCCGGTCGAGGTTTCGGTGTTCCACGGCATCGAAATCCATCACGCCGACGGTGCGGATCCCGGACGCCACAAGTCGCTGTGCGACGTCCAGGCCAACACTGCCTGTCCCCACCACCAACACTCGGATCCGGGCGAGATCAGCCTGTACAGCCGAGCCCCAGGCGCTCACCGTCCGGATCTGTGCCGACGTTGCTTCCGGCGCTGGGACAAGAGCCGGATTGAACGAGGGAGCGAACGTCGCCCCAACCACTCGCACCGATTCCGCGTCAACCACGCTCGTTCGCGAGAACCAGAACCGTGCCGACCACACCTGCCCGGCGCCTCCCCAGGTCATCCCGATCACTGGGAGCCGGGTCGCCGCACTTCCGAGTCCGGCGTACCCCGACTCAGTCGCTCGGTCCGTCGTGCTCATCGACTGCCACGTCGTCCCTCGAGGGTGGGAGTGCAGCAGAACCAGGCCCTCCCCTGCAGCCGCAGCTTCCTCTGTGATGCGCATCACGTAGTCGGCGGTGAAAGATGCGTTCCCGTGAACGTGCCTCTCGCCAGGTTGCGGGAGAAACACGCGGCGCAGGAGCGCCGAGGTTCGTTCCCTCCCCGTCGAAGGAGCGTAGGTGGCGAGGACCACATCCTCCTGCCCGTCCTGTCGGTCCAGATGCGCCGTGAGGATCTCGGCGACCGCGGCCGGCATCGCGACCGAGTATCGCCGCTCGCCCGTCATGATGCCCCGGCCAGGGTGGCGCGGACGTGACCGAGCCAGGCGCGGCCCGGTTCTGTCACCTGCTCCCATCGCTCGATCTGCCGCGAGTGTCGCGTCCACCCCGGACGCGTGTCTGACTGATCGGCGTGCACCTGCGGGAGCGTCACCGACGAAGGGAAGTGGACCCAGTGGGGAGGGATCAGCGGCCAGGATGCGAGCTCATTCGCGGCGACGGCACTCTCGAGCACCTCGCCCTCCCGCACACCGCTCGGCGCGCGCACCGGGAACACGACCCAGGACTCCACGACTCTTGCCGGCGCGCCCCACTCGGCGAGGTCGTCGATGAACCCCTGCACGCCCTGCCCCGAGGTGCTCATCAGGCGACGGGTCCGTCTTGCTTGACGGACTCGAACTCGTCGCCATCCTCGACCTTGACGATCTGCCGGTCCTTGAACCGCTTCAGCGTGCCGTTGCGCTTGATCTGAGCCAGGTCATACTCGGCCGGATCAAGGCCTGCCAGGAGGAGCAGGGCGCGCGCCTCCCAGTCGTCGTCCTGCACCTGGTACTGCTTCGAGTCGATCGTGATCGTCATCACCGGGTTCTTCTTGTTGCTCGCATCCGCGAGGTTCGGCTGCGTCGTCATGCGACACTCCTTCGTTTGTAGACCCATATCTGGTCATCACCTAATCACCCTTGGGGTGATGTAGCTAGTGTAACATGGAGACACGGGGGTGAGTTTTCACCACCCACACGGACGTCGGTTATCGTTGCGGTATCAGTTCAGGGGTGAAGAGCGGAATGCGCGTTGCAACTGCAGTTCGGGGACGGGGAGTTGGAACGCCTCGCTTATGAGACCGCGTCCACCGCGGACGGTTGGTCCGCATCGCTCCTGCGCCGCTACCGGCGAGTCCTTCAGATGATCGGCGCCGCAACCGGGCCGGGCGATCTGGAGGCACTGATGAGCCTGCGGGTGCGGTCTTCGACAACGCGAGGCGTGCGCGGCGCGACACTGCGGATCGACGACGAGCATCAGCTGCGCGTCTCCTATCCGGATACCGGCGGTACCCCCACCGCCATCATCGAAGCCGTCCAACAGCACTGAGGAGGAGCACCATGGACAAGCACCTTGCCGACCAGGTTCCACCCGGAGAGATCCTCGCGGAGGAGCTTGAGGCGCGGCATTGGTCCCAGGCAGAGTTCGCAGAGATCCTCGGCCGCCCCACCCAGTTCGTCTCCGAGATCATGTCCGGGAAGAAGGAGATCACGCGTGAGTCGGCCGCACAGATCGCGGCCGCGCTCGGGACGTCGGCTGAGTTCTGGTTGAACCTACAGAACCGGTACCTACTGTCTCGTCAGGCCCAAGACACCGAGACGCAGAGCCAGCTTCACAGCGTGAAGGTGCGTGCCCAACTGAACCAGCTCGCACCCGTCTCCGTGCTCCGTAAGCGTGGCTACATCACCGGAAACAGTCTCGACGAGCTCGAAGCCGAGATTCGAGACCTGTTCGAGATCGAATCGATCGACGAGGAGCCCGTTTTCGCGGCCGCCGCTCGACGCGCCAACCCCGACGTGCCCCTCACCCCCACCCAGAAGGCCTGGCTCGCGGTCGCCCGTCGACAAGCACGCGCACTCACTGTTGAGGCCTTTGACAGAGAGGCCCTCGGCGAGCTCGCCGAGAACCTCGCGCGCAAGGTGCGAGATGTCTCATCCTTCGCAGATCTGGCGACGCTCTTTGCCGACGTTGGTGTGCGGCTTGTCTACATCGAGGCGTTCCCCGGCAGCAAGATGAACGGGGCCACGTTCCTCCTCGACGACGACGAAACCCAGCCCGTGATTGCGATCTCCGGACGAGGTAAGCGACTCGACAAGGTTCTGTTCACCCTCCTGCACGAGCTCGCGCACCTTGTCCGCGGTGACGTGCGCCCCGGCGGCATCATCCTCATCGATGACGGTGAAACGCACACCATGGGAGACGAAGAGGCGACCAACCAGCTTGCCGGCGAGTGGGCCATTCCAGGCGGCCTTCCCACCCCGCCTCGCCCGATTCGGCAGAACTGGGTGTCCACACAAGCCGAACGGCTTGGTGTTCACGAGATCGTCATCGTGGGGTTCCTTCAGCACCACGGCCACCTCGACTGGCGCACCCAGCTCGCCAAGGGTGCCCCTTCGGTTACAGAAGAGCTCAGCAGGTGGGCGTCCGCGTAGACGGATGGCGCCGACGACCACCCCATCGGACTACCGTCGGCGACCTCGGCCGGGGGACACATCGACTCAGCGCACTGAAGACGTCACTCTCCGCCGGACTCAGCACGACGGAGGGCAGCGATCACGGCCGCTTGACCCTTCACAAGCGATCCGACTGTGCCGACGACCCATCGCCGGCTGTGCTGTGCGAGCAAAGTGTTCAGTGGCGCCCGCTCTGGGAACCCTTCTCCGATCACGAGCAACTGCGTCGGCGACAGCGGGAAGGTCACAAGTGAGACCTCCGCACCGTCTGTCTGCCTCCACAGGAGGACCGCCCCATCGCCGGTCGCGAGGCTCCTCGACTCCAGGACCTGCCACGGCCATTGAGCGACGCCGAGCGCGGTGAGTCGGACTACGCCTTCCATGTGGCGCGAGAGCAGTAGACGGTCGCCAAGGCTGAGTGAGGCGTCCTCTGAGCTACCGTCAGTCTTGACGAGGACCGCGGGGGTTCGAACCTCTGACTGGTCTGCGTAGCGTCCGCGGTCGAGATGCATGTCGAGGAATGCGATGACGTCGTCCTTGTCGCTAGCCGTCAGAGCGTGCCCGGCACGCAACTTGACTATCGCTGGCACACCGCGGCTCTCGATTCGGTCGAACTCACCTTCAAGATTGTGCGGGAGAACCTCTGGCTCATACGCGTAGCTGACAACTGTTGCGTTGCCGATCGCGCTTGTGAACCCGCGCCCCTGCTGGATATCGAGCACGTCCACTCGGTTCCGTTCGTCGGCCCAGGCTCGGAGGTAGCTCCTCGACACCATGTGCGCACGCTTCACGTTGCCCATCAGACCTCCAGGGAATCTGCGGTAGATGCCCCACTCACAGCAGCCCTGGACAGGACGAACTCCGCCACGCGATCAGCGGGCAAGTGAGCCCTGCGGTACAGCACGTCGTCGAGCCGGATGCCTTCGACCTGGTCGTAGATCGACACCCGCGCGAGATTCACCTGACCCGACGCCGCCGCGGCATCCTTCATTGCGTCGTACAGCGCACGCTGCTTCCATCTCGGCGCGCCGTAGACGTCGAACTCGCCATCCGGGTCAGCGCCGCCGAACATGCGTTTGGCCGAGTCGTTCGACCACCGCTTCCCACCGGTACCAGCGAAGCGCTCCCACCGCTTGCAGTGTTCGAGGTAGACATCGACCCAGGGCAGCGATGCCGCCCATGGAGTTCCGAGAGTGGACTCGCGGTATCGATTGAAGTGAAACGACTCGTCGAGTTCGACGAGCAAGTCGGAGTATGCGAGGTCCCAACTGCCCGGGGCGAGCCGGGGGTATTCCTGCACTCCGCCAAGATCGTGGTACACGCGCATGATGCTCTCAGCAAACTCCGCCGGCAGCCGATCGAGTCGCGGCGCCGACGGCTTCGTCGAAGGTCTCCACCCTGCGTCCGAAAGGATGGCGTACAGCTCCCTCGCCCTCGCCCCCGTCGCAACCACGGTGACATCCTCCCAGGCGAACGCCCGATATCGCCCCTGCAGCCGCGGCGACGTGTCTCGGTCCCACACAAGCGCCACGAGATAGCCGACTCAGGTCCGCGAGATGCTCTTGTCGCCTGCCGAGCGCGCATCCCGTCGCAACCCACTCGTCGCTAGTGTGGCGACATGGGGAATGAGGCGCAGAACGCGAAGCCGATCATGAAGAAGATGCTGGTCGAAATACCAGCTGGTGCCGAGCTCACTCCATCCAAGAAGGTTCCGGGCGCGTCCAGCCCGTTGGTGCATGGTCCCGACGGCGTCTCGAGCCAGGTTGTCTTGCACGAGATCCCGAGCAAGATGACGAAGTTCATAAACAGCGGGTACGCCGACTTCCTCCTCAACCTCGCCGTCGCAGCGGCAATTGCAGGCGGTGAAGCCGCCATCAAGCACGGTGTCCCGAAGTTCAAGCAGTACCTAGCCGACCGTCGAGCAACGGCCGCGGCAGAAGCCCCGGAGCGCGAAAGTACTCCCGAACGCGTCGCCATCGCCGAGCCTGGAGCTGTCACGACCAGCACACCGGGGGACGACGTCGTCGAGACTGATCCCTCATTGACCAGCGACCAGTGGTACCAGCTCTTTTTCGATGCCGTCGCGCACGGAGTCGCCGGGAAGGTTCACCAGGGGATCAGCGCCGAGAAGTGGCGCGAGCTGGCCGGCGCTCGGATCGCCGATGATCCCGCTACCCAAGAGCTTGCTCAAGCGATGAGAGAGCTCTCGCCGGAGGAGGTAAGCGCAGGAGTCGACCGTGTTCTCGAGGAACATCCGGAGCTGCGCAACGAAGACCCCACCCTCCTACTGCAGCGCCTGTTCGACGACAACGCAAAGGCAACCAAGCAGCAGTCGCTGGAACCTCGCGAGGATGAAGAGGACGATCCTTCCGAATCGTGACGCGCGGGTGCTCCGGTGCGCCAAGAGCTCTGAGCCCGCAGGACAGCCGCCGACGCCGGGAAAGTGTCACGACAAAGTCGACCCCGACCGCCCGAAACCGCGCGTTCTACGTGACATCTAGTGTCATCTCACCGCGTTCCCGACAACAATCGCGAAGCCGCCGTCAGGCGCAGCCCACGCACGTCGTCGCGAATGGCCGCGCCTCCAGCCGCGCAGCGGGAATCACGCGGCCGCACACGACGCAGACACCGTAGGTCCCCGCGGCGACGCGCTCGAGCGCGGCATCCACCTCCGCCCGTTCGGATGCCGCGGAGCGCCGCAGCGCCTCGATGCGCTGCCATTCACCCGAGAGCGTCGACCCCTCCGGATCGTGCTCGTCGTCGGCGGTCTGATCGGCGCGGTCGGCGCGCACCGCGTCACCGTCGGCGTCGAGCCTGGCCAGCAGCGCATCGAGATCGGCCGCTCGCGCGCGGAGCACCGCCGCCGGATCGCTCATCCGCTCAGCCCTGGTACCCGATCAGCCACGTCACCCCGAACCGGTCGCGCACCTGCCCGTCGTGGTCACCCCACGGTTTGAGCGCGAGCGGGTCGAGCACGGCGCCACCCTCGGCGAGCGCGACGAACCAGCGCTCCAGTTCGGCGGGTTCGGCGGTGCCGAGGAGCGAGAAGAGGATGCCGCGCAGCGCGAGCGGCTCCTCCCCTGGCGCGGCATCCGATGCGAAGAGTTCGACGACGCCCTGGAGCATGCCGTGGGCCACGGCATCCGCCGGGCCGTCCTCCCGGCCGAAGTCGCCGTACGAGTGGATGACGAGGTCGCCGCCGAACACGTCGCGGTAGAACTCGAGGGCGGCTCGCGCTGCTCCGTCGAAGTGCAGGTAGGGCGTGAGACCGGTCATGGCCCGACTCTAGGACCGCGCTCGGACACGCGCGACCCCCGCCGCCTATCAAGCCCCGTGACCACGGCGACTCTGCAGCGCAGACTCGACGGACGATGCCCGCCCCGCGGCGCGAACGAAGAGGAGACCCCCATGTCCGACCCGAACTCCACCCACCCCGACGACGCCACGACCGAAGCGGCGGCGAGCGCAGCGGGCCGAGCCGCCGATCCCGACTCCACGGAGCAGCCGTCGACCGACGAGCTCGCCGAGCCGAGCACCGAGAAGGAGCCGGGCGAGGAGCCGACGGCCCCGGACGGCGGCGACACCACCGCGGGCACCGACGAACCGAGCCACGAGGCGACCGGCATCGGCGTCCTCGGCGTCGACGACGAGTGACACGAACTCCGCAGAATCCCACGAACTCCGCACGCAGACGCGGTGTCGATGCGGAGTAGCCGCCATTCTGCGGAGTTCGTGCGCCTCGGCCGCGCGGCTAGACTTGGGGCATCCCCCGCCGGCATCCCGAGTCTTGGAGTCCCGCCGCGTGAGCACGCCCGTCGCAGACACTGTCGAAAACGCCCTCGAGACGCCCGACAAGGAGCAGCCGTACGCGGCGCTGGGCCTCAAGCCCGACGAGTACGAGGAGATCAAGACGATCCTCGGGCGCCGCCCGACGTCGGGCGAGCTCGCGATGTACTCGGTCATGTGGTCGGAGCACTGCTCGTACAAGTCGTCGAAGATCTACCTGCGCCGCTTCGGCCAGAAGGTCAGCGACGAGATGAAAGAGCGCCTCATGGTCGGCATGGGCCAGAACGCCGGCGTCGTCGACGTCGGCGAGGGCTGGGCCGTCACATTCAAGGTCGAGTCGCACAACCACCCGAGCTACATCGAGCCCTTCCAGGGTGCCGCGACCGGCGTCGGCGGGATCGTCCGCGACATCATCTCGATGGGTGCGCGCCCCGTCGCCGTCATGGACCAGCTGCGCTTCGGTGACATCTCCCACCCCGACACGGCGCGCGTGGTCCACGGCGTCGTCTCGGGCATCTCGTCGTACGCGAACTGCCTGGGCCTGCCGAACATCGGCGGCGAGACCGTCTTCGACGCGGTCTACCAGGGCAACCCCCTCGTCAACGCCCTCGCCGTCGGCGTCATGCGCCACGAGGACATCAAGCTCGCCAACGCCACCGGCACCGGCAACCAGGTCGTCCTGTTCGGGGCGCGCACGGGCGGCGACGGCATCGGCGGGGCGTCGATCCTGGCATCCGACACCTTCGCCGACGGCGGCCCCACCAAGCGCCCCGCCGTGCAGGTGGGCGACCCCTTCGCCGAGAAGGTGCTCATCGAGTGCTGTCTCGAGCTCTACAAGGGAGAACTCGTCGAGGCCATCCAGGACCTCGGCGCCGCGGGCATCTCGTGCGCGACCAGCGAGCTCGCCGCGAACGGCGGCTCGGGTATGCGCGTCGACCTCGAGAACGTCCTGCTGCGCGACCCCACGCTCACTCCCGAAGAGATCCTCATGAGCGAGTCGCAGGAGCGCATGATGGCGATCGTCGCGCCCGAGAAGCTGGATGCCTTCCTCGCCGTGACGGGCAAGTGGGATGTCGAGACGTCGGTGCTCGGCGAGGTCACCGGCGACGGACGCCTGCAGATCTTCTGGCACGGCGAGAAGATCGTCGACGTCGACCCCTCGACGGTCGCCGTCGAGGGCCCCGTCTACGAGCGCCCGGTCGCCTACCCGACCTGGATCGACGCGCTGCAGCTCGACTCGGCCGCCGCCCTCGCCCGCACCGACGACCCCGCCGTGCTCAAGGAGCAGTTCGAGGCCCTCCTCGGCAGCGCGAACCTCGCCGACACCGCGTGGGTCACCAACCAGTACGACTACTACGTCATGGGCAACACCGCCCTGTCGTTCCCTGACGATGCGGGCATGATCCGCGTCGACGAGGAGTCGGGTCTCGGCTTTGCGATCGCGACCGACTGCAACGGCCGCTACTGCCAGCTCGACCCCTACGCCGGAGCACAGCTCGCCCTCGCCGAGGCGTACCGCAACGTCGCCGTCACGGGCGCTGTGCCGACCGCCGTCACCGACTGCCTGAACTTCGGCAGCCCGGAGAACCCCGAGGTCATGTGGCAGTTCGGGCAGGCCGTCGACGGCCTCGCCGACGCGTGCCTCGAGCTCGGCGTCCCCGTCACCGGCGGCAACGTCAGCTTCTACAACCAGACCGGCGACACCCCGATCTTCCCGACGCCGGTCGTCGGGGTGCTCGGCATCATCGACGACGTCGCCCGCCGCATCCCGTCGGGCTGGCAGGATGCCGGCGAGAACATCTATCTTCTCGGGGTCACCTCGACCGAGCTCTCCGGCTCGGCCTGGGCCGGCACGATCCACGGCCACCTCGGCGGCCGCCCCCCGGCGGTCGATCTCGGGGCCGAGCGCCGCCTCGCGGAGCTGATCCAGGCGGCGTCGCAGCAGGAGCTCGTCTCGAGCGCCCACGACCTGTCCTCCGGCGGCCTCGCGCAGGCCCTCGCCGAAGCCGTGATGCGCTTCGGCGTCGGTGCCCGCGTGTGGCTGCGCGAGATCATGGAGCGCGACGGCGTGGATGCCGCGACCGCTCTGTTCTCGGAGTCGACGGGCCGCGTCATCGTGTCGGTGCCGCGCGAGGAGGACGTGAAGTTCCGCGGACTCTGCGAGGGCCGCGGGTATCCGGTGCTCCGCATCGGCGTGACCGACCCCGCCGCAGTCGGCGACGAGCCGGCGCTCGAGGTGCAGGACGTCTTCACTCTCACCGTGCCGGAGCTCCGCGCGATCTCGCAGGCGACACTCCCGGCCGCCTTCGGCGCCGTGATCGCCGAGCCCGCGCTTTGAATCCGCCCGCTTCACGACCACTCCACCGGCATCCACCGGCGACACCCCTAGGCTGAGGACCATGACCGATCAGGACGAGTACCAGGGCATGAACGAGGCGCGCACCCGCCGCACGCGGATCGTCGCGTGGGTCGTGATCGCGGCTCTCATCCTCGTCGGCGGCGGCGCGACGGTGCTCGCGCTCATCTTCGGCTGACGCGCGCGAGAAACCACGCGACGGCCGAGAAACCACCGCACGATTGGTTTCTCGCGGTCGGTGTGGTTTCTCGGCGGCGACTGCCCCGCCCGCGTTCAGGCATGCTGGTTAGCATGATGGGGTGGAACCGTTCCTCGCGGCGTTCGCCGAGTTCTGGTGGATCGGGCCGACTGCGATCGGTGCGGGCGCCCTCGGCTGGCTCGGGCTGCGCGGCCAGCGGGGCAGGCGCATGAGCGCCAAGGCGCGCCGGCTCGCGTACGACGCCTCGCGCGACGCGGTGCGCCAAGCGCAGCAGGAGGTGCAGGCAACTCGCCACGGCGTGCACGTCGCGCGGGCCGAGCTCGCGCGCACACAGGCCGGACGCACTGCGGGATACGCGGGAGCCGACGAGGTCGGCGCAGCGCGTCGCGCACTGGATGCCGCGCAGCGTGCCGCCCGCGCCGCGGCCGCGACCCTGCGCGCACGACGCGCGAGCCTCGCGGCCGACCGCGCCGCACTCGGCCGCAGCTCCGACCCCGCACAGCTGCCGCTCGCCCGCGTCATGGCCGCCGACGACGCGGTGACCGCGCGCTGGATGGAGTACGAGACGGATGCCGCGCGCCAGCTCGCGTTCCCGGCGATGAGCGATGCCCGGGTGCCGCAGACCGCCGCGTTCCTCTCCGAGCACCGCACTGCGCGCGCCCTGCGCCCGGCGACGGCGACCGCCCGCATCACTCCCGCCCAGTTCGGCGCCTATCGCGATGCCGTCGCCCGCCTCCACCACACGTTCGAGGCGGCCGAGGCGGAGGCCTGGCGGCGGGCGCGTGCGGCGGGGTCCGCGCCTGCGGGACCAGGCCCCGACTCGCCCCGCGCGGCCGACTGGGTGCTCACGGCTCAGGAGATCGCGCAGAACCTGACGCAGACGGTCCTCGCGCGCGGAGCGGAGGCGCTGGCCCGCGCGACCGCGCCGCGCCCGCGTGGTGGCGCGCACGCCCACGATGGCGAACGCGGCGACACCGTTCGCGACCCGTCGCGTGACACACGCGGCGATCACCGCGGCGACGACGCGTAGGCTGACCGCGTGAACGAGTTCTGGGCCTTCGCGCAAAACTACTGGTGGCTCGCGTTCCCGATCATGGCGGTCGCCGGCGGCTTCGCGCGACGGTGGGAGCTCACCGCGCGCTCGCGGCATAAACGACGCCTGGAGATCCTGCAGGCGAAGGCGGCGCTGAAGGCCGCGACGCCACCCAAGCAGGTCGCGCATGCGACCGAGCCGAAGCCCATCACGAAGGCATCCCCCACACAGCCGCAGGTCGAGAAGCTGTTCGCCGAGCACGATGCCGTCACCGCGCGGTGGCTCGACTACGAGCTGGATGTCGCGAAACTGATCGCCTACCCCACCATCAGCGATGGGCGCCAGCCGCTCACGGCGGCATTCCTGCGCGCGAAGAAGACTGCCGACCGGCTGCGCCCCGCCTCACCCAAGGCGCACTTGACCGATCAGGAGCTCGCGGCCTACGCGGGAGCGGTCACCGACTACGAGGTCGCCTTCGACGTCGCCGAACGCGAAGCACGGCGCCTCAAGGATTCCGATTTCACCGAAACCGAACGCAAGCGGCTCGCGACCGCGCAGCAGCTGCTGTCGGTCGCGGTCGACAACGCAGCGACCCCCGCGGAGCGTCAGGTCGCCTACAAGCGCGTGCGCGAAGAGCTCGACGGACTGATCGTCGTCTCCGACGAGGCGATCGTCGTGCTGGAGAAGAAGGTCGCACTGCCCCTGGATGCCACGGCATCCGACGCCCCGGCAGCCGCCGCGGACTGACCCGCACCGCGCACCCCTCGTGGAAGGGTTGACGTCGCACGGGTTCTGTGGTTACTTAGTTGAGTAACTAACCATGGAAGCCGGAGGGAGGCCTCGTGATCGAAGAAGGCAAGCCGCTCTTCCTGCAGATCGCGGAGAGTGTCGAGGATGCGATTCTCGACGGTTCGCTGCCGGAGGATTCGCGCGCGCCCTCGACCAACGAGCTCGCCGCCTTCCACCGCATCAACCCCGCAACCGCGGCGAAAGGCGTGAACATGCTCGTCGACAAAGGCATCCTCGCCAAGCGGCGCGGCATCGGCATGTTCGTCGCCGCCGGCGCCCGCGAGGCACTTCTCGCCGAACGGCGCTCCGCCTTCGCGGATCGCTACATCCAACCGCTGATCGCCGAGGCGCGCACCCTCGGCCTCGGCCCCGACGACCTCGCCCGCCTCGTTCAGGAGCGCGCGGCGACAGACCACCTGGAAGGGAACGCACGATGACATCCGTGATCGAGGTGCAACACCTCACCAAGCGCTACCGCGACACCCTCGCACTCGACGACATCAGCTTCTCCGTCGAGGAGAACACCATCTACGGCCTCCTCGGACGCAACGGCGCGGGCAAGACGACCATCATGTCGATCCTGACTGCCCAGAACTTCGCGACGAGCGGTGACGTGCGCGTCTTCGGCGATGTTCCGTATGAGAATGCTCGGGTGCTCAGCCGCATCTGCTTCGTGCGGGAGAGTCAGCGCTACCCGGACGACGCGAACGCCACGCACGCCCTGCGGATGGCGGCGATGTTCTTCCCGCACTGGGACCAGGGCTTCGCCGACCGGTTGGTCGCCGAGTTCCGCCTGCCGATGAAGCGGCGGATCAAGAAGCTCTCGCGCGGCCAGCTCTCGGCGGTCGGCGTCATCATCGGCCTCGCCTCGCGCGCCGAGATCACGTTCTTCGACGAACCGTACCTGGGTCTGGATGCCGTCGCCCGCCAGATCTTCTACGACCGGCTGCTCGAGGACTACTCGGAGCACCCGCGCACGATCATCCTCTCCAGCCATCTGATCGACGAGGTCGCGAATCTCCTGGAGCGCGTCATCGTCGTCGACGGTGGTCGCATCGTCATGGATGAGGAGACGGATGCGGTGCGCGGACGGGCGGCCGTCCTCACGGGAGACGCGCGCGCAGTGGAGCCGTTCACGGTCGGCCGCGAGGTCCTCCATCGCGAGAACCTCGGCACCGTCACCGCCGCGACAGTCCTCGGACCCCTCACCGCAGACGACCGCGCGGCGCTCACACGGGCGGGCGTGGAGATCGCCCCGGTCTCTCTGCAGCAACTGATCGTCCGCACCACCCAGCACGCGTCCGCGGACGCCCTCGACGAAGGAGCACTCCGATGAACCGGACGCTGACCGTCACCCGCATGCAGTTCGTGAACAAGTACACGTTCGTGTGGCTGCCGCTGATCATTCTCGGCGGCACCTTCGCTCTGTCGCTGATGGTCTTCGCGATCATCCCGTACGACGGCGTGAAGGTCGGCGGTGGCAGCCAGGCGCCGATCTGGTACTTCTTCGCAGTTGGAATCATGTCGCTGAGCTACACGTTCCCGTTCTCGCAGGCCCTGAGCATCACGCGCCGAGACTTCTTCTTCGGGACGATGCTCGCCGCCGTCGTCACCGCCCTCATCCTGGGCGGCGTGTTCGTGGTCGGCGGCGCCCTCGAGCAGGCGACGGGCGGATGGGGCGTCAACGGCTACTTCTTCTACCTCGACTGGGTGTGGCGCGCCGGCGCCCTCGCTGCCGGCGTGTTCTACGCAGCGTGCGCCCTGCTGCTGTTCGTCACGGGCTTCCTCGGATCGACGATCTACAAGCGGGCCGGCGCGCTCGGCCTCACCGTCGTCCTCGTCGGCGTAGGCCTGACCCTCGTCGGTGCGCTCTGGCTCATCGGGCGCGCGAACGCCTGGGTCGCCGTCGGCGAGTGGATGGCCGCGCTCACGGTGCCCGCCCTCATCGTCGGCATGCTCGCGGCCGCGGCCGTGATCGGCGGCATCGCGTTCGCGACGCTCCGGCGTGCGACGCCCTGACGGCGCCGCGCACGGACCTGCGGCCGGGGGCTATGCGCCCTCGGCCGCCGCCGTGTGGTGGCGGATCACCTCGGCGACGACGAAGTTGAACCACTTCTCGGCGAACTCCGGATCGAGGTCGGCGTCGGATGCCAGGCGCCGGAGGCGTGCGATCTGCTGCTCCTCGCGGGCCGGGTCGGAGGCCGGCATTCCATACTCCGCCTTCAGCACGCCGACCTGCTGCGTCGCCTTGAATCGCTCGGCGAGCATGTGGATGAGGGCGGCGTCGATGTTGTCGATCGAGCCACGCAGTCGGCGCAGCGTCGCGGTCGGATCGGCGGCGTCGGTCATGGCATCGACACTACCGCCCGGGCCGACCTCTAAAGTGTGACCCATGAAGCTTCGACGCAGCGAGACCCCCGAGCCGGCGCATTCGACGACGGCTGCCTCCTCGGCGCATGGTCCCGCGAAGGCGGAGCGCGGAACGCACGTGCTGTCGAGCATCAACCGCCCGTTCGTCGTCGGCTTCTTCCTGACGTTCGGCGGACTCGCCGCCGTCGCGCTGGGCGCGGCGATCTCGAGCCTCGTGACGATCTGGATCTACATCGCCTTCGCCCTCTTCGCGGCGCTCGGCCTCGACCCGCTCGTGCGACGCCTCGAGCACCACGGAACGAAACGCTCTTGGGCGATCGTCATCGTGTACTTCGCGTTCGCGGTCGTCCTCGTCGGGGTGCTGTGGCTCATCATCCCCACGGTCGTGTCGCAGATCGCGCAGTTCGTGAGGGACCTGCCGACGATGGTGTCGTCCTTCCAGCGCACCGACCTCTACGCGTGGCTGCACGATCAGTTCGGCGCGCAGGTTCCGGAACTGCTCGCCGAGGTCCAGAAGTTCCTCACCAACCCCGCGAACATCGCGACGATCGGCGGGGGCGTGCTGCAGATCGGCATCTCGATCGGAACGTCGATCTCGGGCTTCATCATCATCATCGTGCTGAGCCTGTACTTCCTCGCGACGCTCCCCGAGATCAAGCAGGCGTTCTACCGCATGGTGCCGGCGCGCAACCGTCCGCTCACGAGCGAGCTGACCGAGGAGATCACCGAGTCCGTCGGCGGCTACCTTGGCGGCATGGTCGTGCTCGCCTTCTTCAACGCGGTCGTGACGTTCATCCTGTACACGGTCCTCAGCCTCCCCTTCCCCGCCCTGATGGCGGTCGTGGCGTTCTGCCTGACGATCATCCCGCTCGTCGGTACCGTGCTGTTCTGGGGCGTCGCGAGCATCGTGGCGCTTTTCGCGAGCCCGCTGTCGGCGCTCATCTTCGCCGCCGCGTACCTCGTCTACATGCAGATCGAGGCGTACGTGCTCACCCCGCGCGTTATGAACAAGGCGATCTCGGTGCCGGGCTCGCTCGTCGTCATCGGCGCACTCGTGGGAGGCACGCTCATGGGTCTGCTCGGCGCGCTCGTCGCGATCCCGGTGACCGCCTCGATCCTGCTCATCATCAAGAAGGTCTTCATCCCGAAGCAGGATGCCGCGACCTGATCCGGATCGGGGTCAGCTGCGGGCGGCGAGCAGGCGGGTGGGAGACGGCGCCTCGATGCGCCGGCGGGCGCGCCCGACCACACCCGTGCGTTCATCGAGCGTGAGACTCACGACCTCGTTCGAGAGCTGCCCCGCGACGAGCACGGTGTCGCGCTCGATGACGTGATGCCGCGGCCAGTCCACGCTCGATTCCGCGAGGGCGACGAGCGCGAGGGCGCGGCCGCCGTCGCGGACACGGACGGTCGCGAGCGTGTTGCTTCCACGTATGCCGACGACGGCATACGCCGCGTCCCGCGTGAGCGCGATCTCGGCGGCGAAGTCGGATCCGGGTGCCGTACCGGCGCCCAGCGGAGCGCTGCCGACGACCCGCCAGCGCTCCGACGCAGAGGCCGCCGGGTCGGAGGCGAGCACGAACACCTCGAGCGAGAGCTCCGTGACCACGTACAGGTGCCCGCTCGGATGCCACACCGTGTGCCGTGGGCCACAGCCGCGCGGCAGAGTGACTTCCTGCGTCAGGCGCAGACCGGCGGGGCCCGAGGTCCAGAATCGAACGAGGTCGAAGCCGAGATCGGTCGTGACGACGACACCTCCGGGCAGGAAGCGCGTCTGGTGGGCGCGTGACGCCCGGACGGGCGCCGGGAGCGCGTGCTCCGGCTCGTCCACGCCCTCACCGGCGCGTGTGTCTCCGGACTGAGCCTCGACGCCCTGCACCTCGGCGCCGAAGAGCGGCAGGTCGCCGAGGGTGGTGAACCCCGTCATTCCGGCGAGCGCCGAGAGCTCGGCCAGCTGGGTCTGCGTCGCACCGTCCGCGCCCTCGCCGCTGTCGGCGGTGGCGTCGTCGGCCGCAGCCGCGATGCGTGCCGCGCCGATGCGCCCGTCCGGGCTCAGGGGGTACTGCACGACCCTCCCGTCCCCCCAGCAGGTGGCGACGAGCGACGAGCCGTCGGGGGCGACGGCGACGTGGCAGACGGCGTCACCGGCATCCATCGCCGCGCCGTGCGGCGCGTAGGTCTCTTCGCCGACCCGCACGAAGGCGCGCACGGTGCCGGCGAACTCCTGCGCGGCGTAGAGCACGTCGAGCCTCGGGTGCGCGGCGATCCACGACGGCGACGGGGCGGATGCCGCCACCCCGCGGAACGCGAGATCACCGCCGGCGAGCGGGCTGTCGACCGCTCCCGCGTGCAGCACGCCGATACCCGCGGCTGCGCCGTCGGCATCCGCGGTGTAGCCGCCGACCCAGAACCGCATGTCGCTCGAGTCAGTCGACGAGGTCGTGGCGGACGATCACCGCGTCGCGCGCGGGGCCGACGCCGATGACCGAGATGCGCGTTCCGCTCATCGCTTCGAGCGCGAGGACGTACTCCTGCGCCTCGCGCGGCAGATCCTCGAACGTGCGCGCTTCGGAGATGTCGTCCTGCCAGCCCGGGAAGTACTCGAGGATCGGCGTCGCGTGGTGGAAATCGCTCTGGTTGACCGGCACCTCGTCGAAGCGCTCCCCGTCGACGTCGTACGCGACGCACACGGGGATCTCCTCGAGCCCCGTGAGGATGTCGAGCTTCGTCAGAACGAGGTCGGTGATGCCGTTCACGCGCGTCGCATAGCGCGTGATCGGGGCGTCGTACCAGCCCACCCGGCGCGGGCGCCCCGTGGTCGTGCCGAACTCGAAGCCGCGCTTGCGCAGCCACTCGCCCTGCTCGTCGAAGAGCTCCGTCGGGAAGGGGCCAGACCCGACGCGCGTCGTGTACGCCTTCACGATGCCGACGATCCGGTCGAGGCGGTTGGGCCCCACGCCCGAGCCGGTCGAGGCGCCGCCCGCCGTCGCCGAGGAGGACGTGACGAAGGGGTAGGTGCCGTGGTCGACGTCGAGCATCGTGGCCTGGCCGCCCTCGAAGACGACGACGTCACCGGCATCCAATGCCTCGTTCAGCAGCAGCCCCGTGTCGGCGACCATCGGACGGAGGCGCTCGACATAGGAGAGCAGGTCATCGACGACCTCGTCGCACGTGATGGCGCGGCGATTGAAGACCTTCACGAGCAGGTGGTTCTTCTGATCGAGGGCCCCCTCGACCTTCTGCCGGAGGATGTTCTCGTCGAAGAGGTCTTGGATGCGAATGCCCACGCGGTTGATCTTGTCGGCGTAGCTCGGGCCGATTCCGCGCCCGGTCGTGCCGATCATGCGCTTGCCGAGGAAGCGCTCGGTGACCTTGTCGAGCGTGCGGTGGTACTGCGTGATGACGTGCGCATTCGCGCTGATCTTCAGACGCGACGTGTCGAGGCCGCGCGCGCGCAGGGCCTCGAGTTCGCCGAAGAGCACTTCGAGGTCGACGACGACGCCGTTGCCGATGACGGCGTTGACGCCGGGGCTGAGGATGCCGCTGGGAAGCAGGTGCAGCGCGTACTTCTCATCGCCGATCACGACCGTGTGACCGGCATTGTTGCCGCCGTTGAACTTGACGACCCAGTCGGTGCGCTCCCCGAGGAGGTCGGTGGCTTTGCCCTTGCCCTCGTCTCCCCACTGGACTCCGACGATCACGATGCCTGGCATGGGCTCACTCCCCCGTTATCGGACGGTTACGCCTCAGTCTATCGGGCGGGGCCGACGGCGCCCCGTTCACGCCATGTCCGCCGACGGTGACGAGCGTCGTGTCGCTCTGCTGATCCGAGACGACCACCGTCGCGGTGCGCTCACCCGTGGAGGTCACACGGTCCCCGGAGAAGACGACCGAACCCCAGTCGACCGTCGGGAACTCCGGCGAGGCACCCTCGGTGAGCGTCACGACCGTACCCGCGGGCAGCTGCACGCCGAGCGGCGTCGGCTCGACGGCGTTGATCAGCAGATCACGCGACTGCAGCTGGTCATCGGCATCCCGCCAGGTCGCCGTCACCGGGAACTCGGTCGATGCGTCGACCTCGCCCTTGGCGGCACCGGCGATGCCCTTGATCAGGCTGAGTCCTTCCGTCGAGGTGGCCGCGTGGTTCTCGAGAGCGACGGATGCCGTGGCATCCCGCGCGACCGTCACCACCGCCGACGTCCCCTGGATCTCGACACCGGTGCCGGACCACACCGGGGGACCTTCGCCCCGTTGAGGTCGAACTCGACCGCCTTGAGCTCGGTCGCCTCGACGGCCTCGATGTCGAACTCCCACGTGCCGCTGATGTCGATGCGCCCCGCGACCGCGTCGCTGAGCGTGCACGTCGCGACACTCGTCGCCGGGTCGGTGATGCAGGTTCCGTACGAGATCGGATCGCCGTTATCGTCCACGCCCCACAGCGGGAACGTGATCGCCTCGGGAAAGTCGAACTGCGCGGGCAAGCCGATCGTGAAGGCTTCGCCCGGCTGCGGGTTCGCGGCCGTGGCATCCCAGGTGCCCTTCAGGGTCGCGACATCGCCGACGGTGAGCTGTCCGCCCGGGGTCGGCCCCGTGATGCTCGTCACCCCGACCACGAGCCGGTTCCCCCCGATTCGGTTCGAAAGCTGACGACGGTGTGTGCGCGCGCATGACGATCTCCTCCCCCAAGAAGACAGAACCGCCGCACTCGGTTATGTCGAGCGGCCTGCACCGCCTCGCTATCAGGTCCGGCGAGGCCTCCCGACCAACAAGCCCCGGGTCCGCCCTCGCTAGACTGGGGCACCATGTCGAAGGTCCTTCAGTCCCTGCCCGTCGGCGAGCGCGTCGGCATCGCCTTCTCCGGGGGTCTTGACACCTCGGTGGCCGTCGCGTGGATGCGCGACAAGGGGGCCGTCCCCTTCACCTACACGGGTGACCTGGGCCAGTACGACGAGGACGACATCGCGTCGATCCCGGGCCGAGCGCTGCAGTACGGCGCCGAGGGCTCGCGCCTCATCGACTGCAAGCCGCTCCTCGTCGAGGAGGGCCTCGTCGCCCTCTCCTGCGGCGCGTTCCACATCCGCTCGGCGGGGCGCACCTACTTCAACACGACGCCGATCGGCCGCGCCGTGACCGGCACCCTGCTCGTGCGCGCGATGAAGGAGGACGGCGTCGACATCTGGGGCGACGGGTCGACCTACAAGGGCAACGACATCGAGCGCTTCTACCGCTACGGCCTGCTCGCGAACCCCGCGCTGCGCATCTACAAGCCGTGGCTGGATGCCGACTTCGTCACCGAGCTCGGCGGCCGTAAAGAGATGAGCGAGTGGCTCGTCGCGCACGACTTCCCGTACCGCGACTCGGTCGAGAAGGCGTACTCGACCGATGCGAACATCTGGGGCGCGACCCACGAGGCGAAGACCCTCGAGCACCTCGACGTCTCGCTCGAGACGGTCGAGCCGATCATGGGCGTGCGCTTCTGGGACCCGTCGGTCGAGATCGCGACCGAGCACGTCTCGATCACGTTCGAGGCGGGCCGGCCCGTCGCGATCAACGGCCAGAGCTTCACCGACGCCGTCGCCCTGGTGATGGAGGCGAACGCCATCGGCGGCCGCCACGGCCTGGGCATGAGCGACCAGATCGAGAACCGCATCATCGAGGCGAAGTCGCGGGGCATCTATGAGGCCCCGGGCATGGCACTGCTGTTCATCGCGTACGAGCGCCTCGTCAACGGCATCCTCAACGAAGACACCCTCGCGACGTACCACGAGCAGGGTCGCCGCCTCGGCCGCCTCATGTACGAGGGCCGCTGGCTCGAGCCGCAGTCGTTCATGCTCCGCGAGTCGATCCAGCGCTGGGTGGGCTCAGCGATCACGGGCACGGTCACGCTTCGTCTGCGCCGCGGCGAGGACTACACGATCCTCGACACGACGTCGCCGAACCTCTCCTATGGGCCCGAGAAGCTGTCGATGGAGCGCGTCGGAGACGCGGCGTTCGGCCCCGTCGACCGGATCGGCCAGCTCACGATGCGCAACCTCGACATCGCCGACTCGCGTGCACGCCTCGAGCAGTACGCGGGCCTCGGCCTCATCGGAGGCGCGACGGCCGAGCTCGTCGGCGAGCTCGCATCGGGCGAAGCCCGCGAGATCACCGAACACGCCGAGCAGGCGGATGCCGCAGACGAAGCGCTCGCCGATGCCGTCGAGGCGGCATCCGAGTCGGCGATGTACGACTTCGGTGCGGACTGATCCCGAGCGGATCGCTTAAGTTGCACACCTGTGTGCACTTTCGTACACTGGAGTGGTGACCACCACCGCTCCAGTCCGTCGTCCCCGGAAGGACGCCGCGGCCAACCGCGCCGGCATCCTGCGCGCTGCCGCCACGATGCTCGCTAGCGACCCTTCTGCGTCGATCGACCAGATCGCGCGCGCCGCCGGGCTCAGTCGCCGTGCTCTGTACGGCCACTTCGACGACCGGCACGCGCTCTTGACAGAGCTCATCATGGGCGGATCGCAGCGGTTCAACGCGATCGCGGCGTCCATCGACGACACCGACGCGCCGCTCGCCCTCGCCCGACTCACGGCGAGGCTGTGGACCGAGGCCGCGCACGTGCAGATCGCCGCGGCGCTCGCGCTCACCGAGGCGCACGTCGAGGAGACAGCGGCAGCCCTCGCGCCGCTCCGCCGCACGGTCGCCGCGATCGTCCGCGGCGGGCAGGAGGCGGGGACGCTCCGCACCGATATCACCGCGCCGACGCTCGCGCGTCTCATCGAGGAGGCCGCGCGTCTCGCGGTCAGCCGGATCGACGCCTCCTCCCCCGCCGCGACCGATCTCGCCGTGCGCGCCGTCCTCAGCATCGCCGGGCTCTCGTGGCGCGAGACCGAGACGCTCCTCGCCACCCATCCGGACATCGTCGCCGACGCGGCGCGGAGCACCCGCTGATGCGCGTCGTGCTCGACGGCGTCGCCAAGGGACGGAAGGATGCCGCGCTCCCGCCGACCTCGCTCTCCTACTCGTCCGGACGGGCGACCCTCGTCGCCGCCGAGACCGAGCAGAGGCCGACGGTGCTCGGTCTCATCGCGACGGGGCGGATGGCCCCCGACACCGGAACGGTCGCCCTCGACGGGGCGACCGGCCGCCGGGCGGTCTCGGACCTCCGCCGCCGCGTCGCGCTCGTGGATGCCCCCGATGTGAGCGATCCCGCCCCCAACGTGACCGTGGCCGGCGTCGTGGGCGAAGAGCTCATGTTCGCGGGGCTCGCCTCAGACCCGATCTCCGCGCGTCGCTGGCTGCACGAGCACGGACTCCGCGGACTGTCCCGCCTTCCGATCGGCGACCTCGCACCGGCCGACCGCATCCGCATCCTCCTCGAGCTCGCCTCCGCCCGCCCCCGGGTCGACGGTCTCGTCCTGGTCGCACCCGACCGCCACGGCGGCGAGCCGTCGACGTGGTGGGGCATCGCCGAAGAGTTCGCCGCGCGCGGTCTCGCCGTGCTCGTGATCGCGGGGGCGGCATCCCGCGCCGCACTCGCGGCGGCGCAGGAGGCGGTCGCCGACGAGCGTGCCAGCCACGCGCGCCTGCGACCGAGCCGCGTGCGCCCACGACGGGCGGCCCACCTCATCGACGGAGGCATCCGATGAAGATCCCCGCCATGATCGCCGCCGAGCTGCGGCGCCTCACCGCGACCCGCATGTCGGTGATCGCCCTCGTCGCGCTGATGCTCGTCCCCGTCCTCTACGGCGGCGTATACCTCTGGGCGAACCAGGACCCGTACGGCAACTTCTCCGAGGTTCCCGTGGGGCTCGTCAACCTCGACGAGGGCAGCGGTGAAGGAGCGGATGCCACCGTCTACGGCGATCGCATCACCGACCAGCTCGTCGAGGGCGCCGCATTCGATTGGAAGACCCTCTCGGCAGACGAGGCGGCGACGGCCCTGAAGAACGGCGACGTGGACTTCGTCGTGACGCTCCCCGCCGATTTCTCCGCCGCCCTGTCGTCCGCTGCCGGTGACACACCCCGCCAGGCGACGATCGGGCTGCAGACGAACGACGCCAACAACTACCTGGCCTCCACGATCGGCACTCAGGCCGTCGAGAAGATCCGGCGCTCGGTCGCCGAGCTCGTCGGGCAAGAGGCGGCATCGCGCCTGCTCACCGCGATCAGCGACATCCGCGGCAAGCTCGTCGACGCGACCACGGGGGCGACCACCCTCGCCGACGGCGCCGCGCAGCTCTCCGACGGGAGCACCCAGCTGCAGTCGGGAACCGCGGCGCTCGCGCAGGGCGCCGGGGCGCTGTCATCCGGCGCGGCACAGGTGGCGGACGGGGCGGCCCAGGTCGCCGACGGCACGGCGACCCTCGACGGGTACGCCGATCGCGCGGGCGCCGCGGGCCAGGACCTCGTCGACGCCCTCCCGCAGGCGCGCGCCGACATCGCGGCGCTGCTCGCCGCACAGGGGCTCGACCAGGCCGAGATCGACGCCGTGCTCGCGCGGCTCGACCCGGTCGGAGACGCCGCTCGGACCGCGAACGCGCGTCTGCAGGCGGCGGTCGGTCAGGTCGATCAGCTCGCCGCGGGCGCAGGCCAGGTCTCCGCCGGAGCCGCGCAGGTCTCCTCGGGCGCAGCCGCTCTCACCGACGGTGCGAATCAGGCGGCATCCGGCGCCGCGGCCCTCGCCGCCGGCGCCGCGCAGGTGAAGGACGGCTCGGCGCAGCTGCGCGACGGCCTTGCCTCCGGCGTAGCCGCGATCCCCGACACGGATGCCGCGACACGCGACGCGCAGGCGAAGACCATCTCCGACCCGGTCGCGGTCGACTCCAGCGCACTGACGTCCGCGGGAGACTACGGCGCCGGCCTCGCGCCCTTCTTCGCCGCCCTCGCGGGCTGGATCGGCATCTACGCGCTGTTCCTCATCGTGAAGCCGATCTCGCGCCGGGCCGTGACGGCGCTCCGCTCCCCTATCCGCGTGACGATCGCGGGGTGGCTGACCCCGGCTCTCCTCGGCGCCGTCGGGATGGTGGCGCTTTTCGGCGTCCTGTCCCTCGCGCTCGGCTTCGCGTTCGCGAATCCGCTCGGCACCCTCGGCATCCTCATGTTCGCCTCGTTCACGTACGCGGCCATCATCCTCGCGCTCAACGTGTGGCTCGGGTCGGTCGGCCAGTTCGTGGGACTCATCATGATGGTGCTGCAGCTCGTCACAGCCGGCGGCACCTTCCCCTGGCAGACCCTGCCGGCCCCGCTCGCGTGGCTGCATCACGTGCTGCCGATGGGATATGTCGTGGATGCCATGCGCCAGCTCATGTACGGCGGCGACCTCTCCCGCGTGGGCGCCGACGTCGGCGTGCTGCTCATGTGGCTCGTCGGCGCACCGGCCCTCGCGGCGATCGGCGTCACGCGGATGACGCATCGCCGCACGCTGCGCGACCTGCAGCCGAGCCTCATCGGGTAGCCGCGCGGCGGGCGGGATAGGCTTCCGAAGCACCAGCCCAGGAAGGCCTCGACGACGATGTCAGATTCCCCCGCCCCCGACGACCGCACGCCCTCGAAGCCGCGCCGCAGCCTCGGCAGGCGCATCGGGATCGTCGCCTTCACGGTGGTCGCGGGGCTCACGGTCATCGCGCTGATCGCGGCGGGCGTCGTCGTCTGGACGATCCAGCGCTCGTTCCCGCAGCTCGACGGCACCGCCCCGGTGCGAGGGCTGGATGCCGATGCCCAGGTCTACCGCGACGACCTCGGCATCCCGACGATCGTCGCCGACTCCACCGACGACCTCTTCTTCGCCCAGGGGTACGTGCAGGCGCAGGACCGGTTCTGGGAGATGGACTTCCGGCGGCACGTGACGAGCGGGCGCCTCTCGGAGCTGTTCGGCGCCTCGCAGCTGCCGACCGACGAGTTCCTGCGCACACTCGGCTGGCGGCGCATCGCCGAGCAGGAAGTCCAGGCGCTGGATGCCACGACCCGCGGCTACTACGAGGCGTACGCCGACGGAGTCAACGCCTACCTCGCCGACCACCGCGGCGCCGACGCGTCACTCGAGTACGCCGTGCTCGGCCTGCAGAACTCGGACTACGAGATCGAGCCGTGGTCGCCCGCCGACTCGGTCGCGTGGTTGAAGGCGATGGCGTGGGATCTTCGCAGCAACATCGAAGAGGAGACCGAGCGCGCACTGCTCGCCCCCGACTTCTCGCCCGCGCAGATCGCCGAGCTGTACCCGGCGTATCCGTACGGCGATCACCCCGTCATCGTGCCGACGATCACGAGCGACGTGCCGACGCCGGACCGTGTGGCCGTCGCGACGGCATCGGTCCGGTGGAGCGAGGTCGGTTCGGTCGTCGAGGCGGCGAGCGCGCTGCTCAGTGACATCGGCGGTGACATCGGCGGTGACATCGGCGGTGACATCGGCGGTGGCGTCGGTGAAGGAGTGGGCTCGAACTCCTGGGTCGTCTCGGGGGCGCACACCGCGAGCGGCTCGCCGCTTCTGAGCAACGACCCGCACCTCGGCGCCTCCCTGCCGAGCGTCTGGCACCAGATCGGCTTGCGGTGCCGTGACGTCACGGATGCCTGTCCCTTCGACGTCGCGGGATTCGGCTTCTCGGGCGTGCCCGGCGTCGTCATCGGACATAACGCCGACATCGCGTGGGGCTTCACGAACCTCACCGCCGACGTCACCGACCTCTACCTCGAACGCGTGCAGGGCGACGAGTACTGGCGGGACGGGGCCCTCGTGCCGCTCGAGACCCGCACCGAGACGTTCCGCGTCGCGGGCGGGGACGATGTCACCATCCAGGTCCGCTCGACCGTCCACGGGCCGATCCTCAGCGACCTCGCCGGCGACTTCGCGACGGTGGCCGACGACCCGTTCAGCGGAACGACCGACGCCGTTGTGCGACCCGATGAGCTCACCTCCACCGGAGACATTCCACCCGGCGAATATGCGGTCTCGCTCCGGTGGACGGCGCTCGATGTCGGCACGACGGCCGCCGCGATCTTCGCGCTCAACGAGGCGAACGACTTCGCGGGCTTCCGCGCCGCGGCATCCCTCTTCGACGTCCCCGCGCAGAACCTCGTCTACGCCGACCGATCCGGCAACATCGGCTACCAGGCACCCGGCAAGCTTCCGATCCGAGGCGCCGGCGACGGCACCATGCCACAGCCGGGGTGGGATTCGGCATACGACTGGCGGGGCTTCATCCCCTTCTCCGAGCTCCCCGTCGTCAACAACCCCGAGTCCGGGTACATCGTCACCGCCAACAACGCCGTCACGAGCGAGGACTACCCGTACTTCTTGGGGTCGGACTGGGACTACGGGTGGCGAGCGGCCCGCATCACCGAACTGCTGCGTCAGAAGCTCGCTGCAGGCTCGGTCACGGCCGACGACATGAGCAGCATCCAGGCCGATCAGCAGTTCTGGATGGGCACGCGGCTCGCAGGTGCATATGCCGATCTGACCATAGAGGATCCGGGGGCACGTCAAGCGATCGACCTGCTCGCCGATTGGGACGGTCAGAACGACGCCAACTCGCCGGCCGCGGCCTATGCGAACGTCCTCTGGGACGAACTCGCACAAGACCTCTTCGGACGCCGCGCCAACCCGGCGCCCCTCACCGGGCAGAGCCGACTGTTCGTCGTCGTCGATCGTCTGCTCGATGACGCCGACAGCGCATGGTGGACCAACGAGACGCTCGGCGTCGCGGGACGGGACGACATGCTCCGTCTGGCGGCGACGCAGGCGGCGCAGCGTCTCGCGTCTGTGCAGGGCACCGACCCGGCGCGCTGGAACTGGGGCGGACTCCACGCCATCACCCTGACCAGCGGTACCTTCGGCAAGAGCGGCATCGCGCCGATCGAGGCGCTCTTCAACCGCGGCCCGTTCCCCGTGGGCGGCGGCGCGTCGGTCGTCGACGCGACCGGGTGGACCCTGGGTGCGGGCGACTTCGCGACGACGACCGTCCCCTCGATGCGCATGACGATCGATCTCGCCGACCCGGATGCGTCGCGGTGGAACCACCTCACCGGCACGAGCGGGCACGCGTTCCACCCGAACTACGACGATCAGTTCGATGCGTGGCAGCACGGCAGGCAGACACCGTGGCTCTTCACCCTCGATCGAGTGCGGGATGCCGCGACGCACACCCTCGTGCTGACTCCGGCATCCTGAGTCAACCCCTGATTCCCGATCGGGCGGCTCGCCTACGATCGAAAGGGACCCCCGGTGAAGGAGGCCCCGATGGCGACTGCCAGCGTCCGTGCGTTCGCGTGCACCCCCGACGACGTCTTCGCCGTCCTCGGCGACGGGTGGCTCTACCCGACCTGGGTCGTCGGCGCGTCACGCATGCGCGCCGTCGACCCCGCATGGCCGGCCGAAGGTGCGCATCTGCACCATTCGCTGGGCGCATGGCCTGTGCTCTTCGACGACGACACTCAGGTCGTCGAATGGGACCCTCCCCGACGCATCCGCCTGCGGGCGAAGGCCGGGCCGCTCGGCCGTGCGGTCGTCGTGATCGAAGTCCGCCCCCGCGGCGACGGCTGCGTCGTCCGCATGGGCGAAGAGCCCGTCGCCGGCATCGCCCGCCGGCTGCCGCGATTCTTCTGGGCGCCCGTCCTGCGTCTGCGCAACGAAGAGACCCTGCGCCGCCTGCGGTTCCTCGCGGAGGGGCGACGGCGCGAGCGCGAGGCGGGGGGCAGTACCGCCCGGCCCATCGTCCCGCGGCCGGATGCCGCACGGGACGACGAGAACCGCGGGGACACCGCGTGACCGACGTCGAGGTCGTCGGCTCGGGTCCGAACGGGCTCGCCGCCGCCGTCACCCTCGCTCGCGCGGGACTTCGTGTGCGGGTCTATGAGCGGATGTCGCACGCGGGCGGGGGCGCCTCGACGATCGAGGCGGTCGCGCCGAGCTTCTGGCACGACACGTGTTCGGCAGTGCATCCACTCGCGATCGCGTCGCCGTTCTTCCGCGCGTTCGGACTGTCGCGACGCGTGGACTTCGTGACGCCGGAGATCTCGTTCGCCCACCCGCTGCACCCGCGCGCGGGCGGGTCGGGCATCGCGTACCGCGACCTCGAGCGCACGGTCGACGCCCTCGGGCGGGACGGAGCCGCCTATCGACGCCTCATCGCGCCGCTCGCCGCACACGCCGCCGAGGTGGCCCGCTTCACCGGCTCGGCGCTGCTGCGCGTGCCGCCGCATCCGATCGTCACGGCGCGGTTCGGCCTGCGCGCACTCGCGCAGGGCAGCCCGCTCTGGAACGCCGGTTTCGCGGGCGAGGTCGCCCCCGCGATGATCACGGGCGTCGCCGCGCACGCGATCGTCCGACAGCCGAGCCCTGTCGCGGCCGCAGCCGGACTCGCCCTTCAGACACACGCCCACGCGGGCGGATGGCCGATCCCGGTCGGTGGATCGCAGGCGATCTCCGATGCCCTCGCCGACGACCTGCGCGCGCACGGTGGCGAGATCGTCACGGATCACGAGGTCACGACGCTCGACGAGTTGACGGCCCGCGCGGTGGTCCTCGACGTCACCCCGCGCGCGCTCATCCGCCTCGCCGGCGCACGCATGCCCTCGGCCTACCGAAGGCGTCTCGAGCGGTTCCGCTACGGGAGCGGTGCGGCGAAGGTGCAGTTCGCGCTGTCGGGTCCGGTGCCGTGGGCGGACGAGCGGCTGCGGGATGCCGGGACTCTGCACCTCGGCGGCACTCGCGCGCAGATCGCGGCGGCGGAGGGAGCCGTACTCGCCGGGCGGCACGCGGCATCCCCCTACGTGCTCGTCTCGCAGCCCTCGCGCTTCGATCCAGGACGGGCACCCGGCGACGCTCAGACGCTCTGGGCGTACACGCACGTGCCCTCGGGATCGACGATCGATCAGACCGAGGCGGTGACACGCGTCATCGAGGAGTACGCACCGGGATTCCGTGACGTCGTCATCGCGTCGCTCGGCACGACGGCCGCCCAGCTCGAGACCGACAACCCGAACTACATCGGCGGCGACATCGGCGCGGGCGCGGCAACCCTCGGCCAGCTGCTCGCGCGCCCCGTGCTGAGCCTCGACCCCTGGCGCACCCCGATGCCGGGCGTGTACTTGTGCGGTGCGTCGACGGTGCCGGGCCCCGGCGTCCACGGCCAGTCGGGATGGTTCGCTGCGCGCAGCGCGCTCCAGCACGAGTTCGGCGTGCGCCGCACACCCTCACTCGCACCCTGACCCCGCCCGCCCCCGCCAAACGGCATGCAGCGCGGGGGACGGCGCGCCGTATGCCGCGCTGCATGCCGTTTCGGGGGTCGCGGGTCGGTTCAGCCTCCCGCCGCGGGCGGGGTGCGCCGCGCCTCGGCGAGTTCGTCGACGTAGAGCGAACGCTCGTCGATCGTGCCGTTGCGGTACGCCTGGCGCCCGACCATGTGCGCCGACAGCGGGGCGGTGGCGAGCTGGATGATGACGACGGGGACGAGGAACGCAACCACCGGCCATGCCCGCAGAGCGAGCGCCACCGCGATGCAGATGAGGATGAAGCCGAGCACCTGCGGCTTCGTCGCCGCGTGCAGGCGAGTGGGCACGTCATGGAAGCGCAGCAGGCCGATGGATGCCGTGAGGCACAGCAGCGCCCCGATCAGCACGAGGACGAGCGCGACCACGTCGAGGATCTCGTTCATCGGTCGGTGTTGTCCCTTCTCGCGACGAAACGCGCGATCGCGATCGACCCGAACACGCCGACGGCGGCGATCACGAGGAGGGCCGGCAGGCTCCGCGTGTGGTGGTTGATCACCATGTCCGCCCCGAGAGTGCACATGATGAGGGTCAGCAGCACGTCGGATGCCACGGCCCGGTCGAGGATCGACGGACCGAAGACGATCCGCCACAGCGTCAGCAAGCCGGACATACCGAGCACGGCATAGATCAGGACGATGAGGATGCTCACCAGCCGGCACCTCCCTCGCGCGGCGACATCGCGCCGCTCCCGCGGATCGCCTCGAGCTGCGCGCGCGAGCCGACGGCGCGGACGATCCGCGCCTCCCAGCCCTGCACGGCGCGACGCTGATGATCGACATCCCGGTCGGAGGAGACGCCGATCACGTGCAGGTAGAGGATGCGGCGATCCCGGTCGACGTCGATGATGAGCGAACCGGGAATGAGCGATGCGGTCACCCCCACGTGCGCCATGATCAGGTCGTCGTCGGTGCGCAGCGGCACGGCGATGACGGCCGTCCCCGGATAGCGCATCGGGTTGAGGGTCTGCCACGCGACCAGGAGCGAGCCGCGCACGAGGGCGAGGCAGAACATCACGATGAACACCGCGCCGTACCAGAGGTTCACGCGTCCGGACAGCTCGACGGGGGGCAGCCGGAAGACGCGCGTGACGAACACGGCCACGACGAAACCCGTGAGCGCTGCGAGCACCGTGAACTGCCCCCACAGCAGCATCCACAGCGCGATGAGCCACAGGAAGAACGGCAGCTGCCGCCAGACGGATGCCGCGACCGCCTTCGCCGTCGGGCTCATCGGCCGGCCTCCTGCTCGAGCTGGACGAGGGTCACGGGCGTCAACAGCGCGTCGCCGATGTTCGCGCAGAGCGCGTACAGCGGGCCCGCGAAGAGCGTCAGCGCGACGGTGACGGCGACCATTCCGGCGGTCGTCGCGGTCATGATGCGCGGAATAACGCGGCGGGCGCTCTGGTCGTCGGCGGCGGGCGCGGCGCCGAGGTACTCGATGCGCTCGACGACGCCGGTCTCCTCCGTGTGGTCCTCGTCCTCGCGCCAGAACGCCAGGTTCCACGCGCGCATGAGCGTGTACAGCGTCAGCAGAGACGTGATGATGCCGCCGACGATGAGCACGTACATCAGCGGCGTGCCGACCTGAGCGGCCGCGTCGAAGAGGGCGAACTTGCCGATGAAGCCGGAGAACGGCGGGAGCCCGCCGAGGTTGATCGCGGGGATGAAGTAGAGGACGGCGATCACGGGCGCCGCCTTCATGAGTCCTTTCACCTTCAGGATCGAGGTCGACCCGGCCCGGCGTTCGACGAGCCCGACCGCGAGGAACAGCGTGGTCTGCACGATGATGTGGTGGACCATGTAGTAGATCGTCGCGCCGAGGGCCACGGGAGTCGCGATCGCGAGGCCGAACACGAGATAGCCGACGTGGCTGACGAGCGTGAACGACAGGATGCGTTTGAGCTCCGCCTGCGCGAGCGCACCGAGCACCCCCACGATCATCGTCGCGAGCGCGACGACGAGGAGCAGCGTGTTGACATCGTTGTCGCGGAAGATCTGCGTCTCGGTGCGGATCATCGCATAGACGCCGACCTTGGTCAGAAGGCCCGCGAACACGGCGGTGACGGGCGCGGGCGCGGTCGGGTAGGAGTCGGGCAGCCAGAACGACAGCGGAAAGACGGCGGCCTTGATGCTGAAGGCGAGCAGCAGCATGAGGTGGAGGACGAGCTGGGTGGCATCGGGCAGCTCGCTCATCCGCTCCGCGAGCTGCGCGATGTTCACCGTGCCGAGCGCGCCGTAGATCGCGGCGATCGCGGCGAGGAAGAGGATCGACGACACGAGCGAGACGACGATGTAGACGACGCCCGTGCGGATGCGCGACTCGGTCGACCCGAGGGTGATGAGCACGTAGGACGCGACGAGCAGGATCTCGAACCCGACGTACAGGTTGAAGAGGTCGCCCGCGATGAATGCGTTGAAGATGCCCGCCGCGAGGATCAGGTACGACGGGTGGAAGATCGTGACCGGAGTGTCGTCATCGCCGTCCGCCGCACCCTGCCCGACCGAGAACAAGAGAACGGCGAGGAGGACGATCGACGAGACCACGACGAGGAGCGCCGCCAGGCGATCGACGTAGAGGATGATGCCGAAGGGAATCGGCCAGCCGCCGACCGACACGGCGAGCGCCTGCCCCGTCGAGTCCACCGCGTACAGCAGCACCGACGCGATGACGAGAGTCAGAGTGAGCGTCACGATCGACACGCCGACCTGCACGCGGCGGCGGCGGCCGAAGATCAGCGCGACGCCGGCGCCGAGAAGCGGCAGCGTGACGAGCAGGGGGACGAGCGAGCTCATGACGCATCACCCCCGCCCGGTCGTGGGTGGTCAGACGGGGCGTCGTCGCGGATCGCCTCGAAGTCGCGGTGATGCAGCACGGTGATGGGAGCGGTGTCCGTTCCGATGAAGTCGGTCGTGGCGTCGTCGTCTTCGTTCTCGATCGACGTCTCGTCATCCATCTGGTCTTCTTCGACCGCACCACGGTCACGCAGCGCGATGTCCTCTTCGTCGTCGTGGACGGTGTCGGCTTGACCGAGCTGCCAGGAGCGGTAGATGAGGGCGAGGAGGAAGGCCGAGACAGCGAACGTGATCACGATCGCCGTGAGGGTGAGGGCCTGGGGGAGCGGGTCGCTCATGTCCTCGGTCTCCGCCGCTCCGAAGAACGCGGCGACGCCCGGGCGCCCCATGACGACGAGCAGGAAGAGGTTCGTCGCGTTGCCGAGCAGCAGGAATCCGATGAGCACGCGCGTGAGGCTGCGCTCGAGCATCGCGTAGATGCCCGCCGCGTAGAGGATCGCCATGATCACGATGAGGACGCCGGAGACGGTCATGACACGGCTCCCGTCCCCTGGCGCTCGCGCAGCTCCTGCGTCTGCCGGTCGACCTCGCCACCGAGGGAACGCAGCACGTCGAGCACGAGGCCGATGACGACGAGGTACACGCCGATGTCGAAGAACGTGGACGAGACGAACTCGACGTGGCCGAGGACGGGCAGATCGGCTTCCCACACGGCGCTCGTGAGCGGGGCGGCGCCGAACAGCAGCGGCACGACGGCACACGCGATCGCGAGCGTCATGCCGGCGCCGAGTAGACGCCCGGCATCCGTCGGTGCGGCCGCGCCCAGCTCGTACCGGCCGCCGGCGACGTAACGCATGACGAGCGCCATGCCCGCGACGAGTCCGCCGGCGAACCCGCCGCCGGGGAGGTTGTGTCCGGCGAACAGCAGGTAGATCGACACGACGATGATCGTGTGGAAGAGGACGCGCACGATCACTTCGAGCAGGATCGAGCGGTTCTCCGGCTTGACACGCTGCCCCCCGACGAGCCACGCCTGGCGCGTGCTGCCCGGCTGCGTGGAACGCGGGCGGGGTCCCTCGTCGGTCTCGACGAGGGGGCGGCGGGTGCGCGTGACGCCGGTCGGCAGCGACGAGATCGCGCTCGAGAGCAGGTCGGAGCGGTGCGTCACGAAGACGAGGGACGCGACGCCGGTCGCGGCGAGGATCAGCACCGACAGCTCGCCCATCGTGTCCCAGCCGCGGAGGTCCACCAGGGCGACGTTGACGACGTTCTTGCCGTGGCCGAGCTCGTACGCGAGCTCGGGGAACGCGGTGGAGACGGGCTCGGCGACGCGCGAGCCGGTCGCGACGAGCGCGACGAGGGCCATCGTCGCGCCGCCGGAGATCGCGAGCACGGCGCGGGCGACGGGCCACACCGACGCGTTGTGCTCGCCCATCCGCGACGGGATCCGGCGCAGCACCAGCGCGAACGCGACGAGCGTCACGGTCTCGATGAGGATCTGCGTGAGCGCGAGGTCGGGTGCGCCGCTCGTGGCGAACAGCGCCACCATGCCCAGGCCCGTCACCGACACGAGGACGACGCCCGTGTAGCGCTTCCGCGCCCGCACCGCGATGACGCCGGCGAGGATCATGATCGGCGCGACGACGAGCTGCATGGGCGTCTGCCAGGCATCCACGAACACCTGCCACTCGGCGCCCGAGACGAGGCCGCCGACGAACGCCGTCCCCTGCGCCGCGACGAAGACGACGAAGATCGTGCCGACGTACACCGGCAGCGAGCCGCGCTGCGTGAAGGTCGTCGTCCAGACGGCGATCCGGGCGATGACGCGGAGGGTGCCGTTGTACACGTCTGCGGCGGCGAACGGCAGGAAGCGGCGCAGCGGTGCCCGGCGGTATGTGAGCCAGAAGAGCACGGCGCCGACCGCGATCGACCCGAGGGAGAGGAACAGCGCCGGCTCGAGGCCGTGCCAGAGGGCGAGGTGGTAGGGGTAGCCGACTTCGCCGCCCGCGGCCGGGAGCGTGTCGGCGTAGCCGGAGAACGCGACATCGAGAAGCGGTGCCGCCACGCCGCCCACGACCGTGAGCGCGGAGAGGATGATGGGCGCCGCCAGGAACCCGATCGGCGGATCGGGCCACTCGGTCGTGGGGAGAGGAACCCCCGAGGCATCCTTCTTCGTCCAGAAGGCGCCCCAGACGAAGCGGATGCCGTAGGCCGTCGTCAGCACCGAGCCGAGGACGATCCCGATGAGCGGGATGAGCGCCTCGGGGCGGCCGCCGCCGTCGAGGAGCGACGTCAGCGCCGCCTCCTTCGCGACGAAGCCGACCGTCGGCGCCAGTCCGACCATCGACGCGATCGCGATGATCGAGAACGTCGCGAGCGTCGGCGCCTGCCGACCGACGCCGGAGAGCTCGCCGATGTCGCGCGTCGACAGCTGACGGTCGATCACGCCGACGACGAGGAACAGCGACGACTTGAAGAGCGCGTGCCCGAGCAGGAGCGCGAGCCCCGCGAGGGCGGAGCCCCGCTCCCCGTACCCGAGCACGATCGTCAGCATGCCGAGCTGGCTCACGGTGCCGAACGCGAGGATGCGCTTGAGATCGGATTCACGCAGCGCCTGCAGGCCGCCGAGCAGCATCGTGACGATACCGAGGGTGATGATGATCGGGCGCCACGGCGCCGCGAACGCGAATGCCGGGGCGCAGCGCGCGATGAGGTAGATGCCGGCCTTCACCATCGCGGCGGCGTGCAGGTACGCGCTGACGGGGGTCGGGGCGGCCATCGCGCCGGGCAGCCAGAAGTGGAACGGGAAGATCGCCGACTTGCTGAGCGCGCCGACGAGAAGCAGGACGATCGCGGTGTCGATGAGGGGGCCCGTGAGCGTCGATCCGGGAGCCGAGTACGCGGCGAGGATCGCGGACAGGCTGTTCGTACCGGCCTGCACCACGAGGATGACGGCGCCGACGAACATCGCGAGCCCGCCGAGGGTCGTCACGAGCAGCGCCTGCAGCGCGGAACGGCGGCTGGCGCCTCGCGCGTGATAGAAGCCGATCAGCAGGTAGGAGAGGATGCTCGTGATCTCCCAGAACATCACGAGCACGATGAGGTCGTCGGTGAGGACGAGTCCGTACATGGCGCCCGCGAACGCGAGAAGCACCGCACTGAACTGGCCGACGCCCGCCTTCTTGCCGGCGAAGTACCAGCGGCAGTAGATCATGACGAGCGCGCCCACACCGGTCACGATGAGCGCCATCAGCCAGCCGAGCGTGTCCATGCGCATCGACAGCTCGAGGCCGAGCTGCGGCACCCACACGTACGACTCGGTCGGAACCTCGCCCGCGAGCACCCGCGGCGTCATCACGGCGGCCTGCACGAAGCCTGCGAGCGGCACGAGCGCCGCGACGAGGAACGCGCGAGGTCCGATCCGCCGCACCAGCGACGGCAGCGCCAGCGGCAAGACCGCGAACGCAGCCAGGAGCAAGAGCAAACTGGCCTCCTGACGGTCGCGGGGGGTCGGGATCCCAGTCTACCGGGGCACGGGACCGGTCGTGTTCCCGGGGCGGAATCGGCAGGTCAGCAAGACGGATGCCGCCCGCTCGCCGTCGAGGAGTGCCGCGACGGCGAGCCCCGCCGCGCGACCCTTGCCCGCGGCATCCTGCACCAGCGTCGTCAGCTCGTACGGGGCGAGGCCGTCGACGGGGACGCCGTCGAATCCGGTGACGCTGACGTCGGCGGGGACGCGCAGGCCCACCTCTTCGGCGGCGCGGATGACGCCGGCCGCGAGCAGGTCGCTCTGAGCGATGACGGCCGTCGGGCGCCGGTCGGGGTCGGCGAACAGTGCACGCCCCGCGGCGAGACCCTCGTCGATGGAGCTCGCCGTCGTCGCCAGCGCGGGGGCATCCGGGTAGACGTCACGCGCGCCCTCGAGGCGCTCGCGGGTCACCTCGATGCCGATCGAGGCGCCCGGGGCGATGAATCCGCGGGTGCCGGCCTCGTCCCGCCAGAGCGTGACGATCGCGACGTCGGTGTGGCCGAGCGCGCGCAGGTGCTCGGCCGCCTGCCGCTGCGCATCACGATTGTCGAGGGCGATGCGCGTGACACCGGGACCTGCGTCGCCTTCGACGACGACGACCGGGATGCCGCGCGCCGCCACCTCGGAAAGCGAGTCGCGCGTCGCGGAGTCGCAACTGAGGAGCACGGCCGCATCGACGGGAGCCGTCAGGAGCGAGGGCGCGTTATCGACATCGGATCCCCGGCGCAGGAGCAGGAGTCCCGCGCCCAAGGGCGCGACCGCTTCGGACAGGCCATCCATCAGCACGCGCTGCACGGGGTCGAGGAAGAGGTCCTTGAGGCTCGACCCGACGACGACGCCGACGATACCGCTGCGGCCACGGCGGAGCGATGCGGCCCGCGGATCCGGCCCTGTGTAGCCGAGCTCGGCGGCGGCCGCCTGGACGCGGCGGCGCGTGAGGTCCGAGACGGGGGTCTTGCCGCTGAAGACGACGGACGCGGTCGACGGCGAGACACCCGCCTCGCGGGCGACGTCGGAGATGGTCGCGCGTCGCGTCGTCATCCCTGCATCGTAACCCGCGGCGGCGATTGGTCGAATCGATTCGGTAGAGTGTCGTGGTGACCCTCGACACCCCCGTGACCGGAACGCGGCTGGCGCACTGGCGCCTCGCCGTCTTCACCCTGTTCCTGCTGTGCGGAGTGACGTTCGCGTCCTGGGCGTCGCGGCTGCCGGCGGTCAAGCAGAACCTCGACATCGACGACTTCGAGGTCGGCGTGCTGCTGTTCGCCATGGGGGCAGGGTCGCTCGTGGGCGTCATGTCGGCGAACGTCATCGTCGCCCGCTGGGGCGCGAAGCGCGGCCTCTCCTTCACCATCGTGGGAGTCGCCGTGGGCCTCTTCCTGGCGGCGCTCGGCGTGGACGCGCTCGGCTCCTATCCGCTCGCCGCGATCGGACTGGCGCTCATGGGCCTGTGCTTCGGGGCGACCGACGTCATGATCAACGTCGAAGCGGCATCCGTCGAGCAGGCGACCGGGCGCACGCTCATGCCGCTCTTCCACGCCTTCTTCAGCCTCGGCACGGTCGCCGGCGCGGGCATCGGCGTCGCGATGGCGGCGTGGGGAATCGGCGCGTCGTGGCACTTGGGCGCCGTGTCGGTCGTGTGGCTGGCCGTGACCATCGTCGCGCTGCGCTTCGTCCCGGCTCCGGATGCCGCGCTGGCGGATGCCGCGGCATCCGCCAGTCCGACGACGCGTCGCGAGCGACTGCACGCCGCGCTCGAGGTGTGGCGCGACCCGCGCACGTACGCGATCGGGGCGATCATCCTCGGCATGGCATTCGCCGAGGGGAGCGCCAACGATTGGCTCACGATCGCGGTTGTCGACGGGCACGGCGAGTCGGAGGCGACCGGCGCGATCTTCCTCACGGTGTTCTCGATCTCGATGACGGTGTTCCGTGCCGTCGGCGGGCCCCTCGTCGACCGGATCGGCCGGGTGTGGGCCCTGCGCGGGCTCGCCGTGACGGCGGGGGTCGGCCTCATCGTGTTCATCCTCGCGCCGACCCTGCCGGTGGCCTTCGTGGGCGTCGCCCTGTGGGGGGCGGGCGCGTCGCTCGGATTCCCCCTGGGCATGTCTGCGGCCGCCGACGACCCGGCCAAGGCTGCGGCATCCGTCTCGGCGGCGGCGACCATCGGCTACGTCGCGTTCCTGTGCGGACCCCCCGTGCTGGGGTGGATCAGCCACCAGATCGGCATCCTCAACACGCTCTGGATCATCGTCGCGCTCATCGTCATGAGCGGCATCGCCTCGGGCGCCGCGAAGCCGATCGCCGGGTCGAAGGTCGGCGCGGGACACCACTGATCGTCCGGCGTGCACCGCCGGCCTCCGGCGTGCTCGCCCCGCGTACACTCGACGGGTGCGCCTCGTCATCGCCCGCTGCTCCGTCGATTACACCGGGCGGCTCAATGCCCATCTGCCGCTCGCGACACGCCTGCTCGTGCACAAGGGCGACGGCTCGCTGCTCGTGCACTCCGACGGCGGTTCGTACAAGCCGCTCAACTGGATGAGCCCGCCCTGCACGCTCACCGTCGAGGAGCCGGATGCCGAGTCGGCGTCGGCCGGCGTGCGCGAGCACTGGCGTGTCACCCATGCGAAGACCGGCGATGCGCTGCTCGTGCGCATCTACGAGGTGCTGCACGAGTCGGCGCACGAGCTGGGAGTCGACCCGGGCCTGCAGAAGGACGGCGTCGAGGCCGACCTGCAGCGCCTGCTCGCCGAGCAGACCGACGTCATCGATCCGCACGCGACGCTCGTGCGGCGGGAGTTCCCGACGGCGATCGGCCCGGTCGATCTGCTGCTGCGCAATCCCGACGGCGGCACGATCGCCGTCGAGGTCAAACGCCGCGGCGACATCGACGGGGTCGAGCAGCTCACCCGCTACCTCGACCTCCTGAACCGCGATCCGCATCTGGCTCCCGTGGTGGGAGTGTTCGCCGCGCAGGAGATCAAGCCGCAGGCGAAGGTGCTCGCCGGCGACCGCGGCATCCGCTGCGTCACGCTCGACTACGAGGGCATGAAGGGCATCGAGTCAGGCGCGCCGCGGCTGTTCTGATCGCGCCCTGACCGGTCGATAGGCTGATCGCATGACTTCGCGATCGCCGTTCACGTGCGTGCTGTGGGACGTCGACGGGACGATCGTGGATGCCTCGGACGGCATCCTGCGTCGCCTGAAGATCGCGCTCGAGCACTTCGGCAAGCCGGCCCCCACGCGCGCCGAGCTCGTCCACTGGATCGGTCCGCCGATGTTCGACTCGTTCCAGACCAACGTCGGCATGACGCCCGCCGAGGCGACCGAAGCGGTCGCCTATTACCGCACGATCGGCAAGGCCGACGGGTACACGACGGGCGCGAAGCTGTACCCCGGCATCGCGCAGCTGATCGCCGATCTGGATGCCGCGGGCATCGCCCAGGCGACGGCGAGCTCGAAGCCCGAAGTGCAGGTCGTAGCCCTCATGGAGCACTTCGACCTCGCCCCGCATCTGCGGGCGATGGCGGGCGCGACGCCCGATGAGAAGACGCTCGCGTCGAAGGCCGACATCGTCGCCGAGGCGCTGCGGCGCCTCCGGGCCGCCGGCGCCGACACGCGCCGCCCCGTGCTCATCGGCGACCGGCATCACGACGTCGAGGGCGGCGCCGCACAGGGCGTCCCGGTGATCTTCGTGCGGTGGGGTTTCAGTTGGCCCCACGAAAGCGAGGGCGCCACAGCTGCCGTCGACGATGTCGACGCGCTGCGCGCCCTGCTGTTGATCGAGGACTGACGGCCCGCGCGAACGCGGGCCGCTGGTCGGATCAGAGGGGTCGGATGTTCTCCGCCTGCAGGCCCTTGGGGCCCTGGGCGATCTCGAACTCGACGCGCTGGTTCTCCTCGAGGGAGCGGTAGCCGCTCGACTCGATGGCGGAATAGTGAGCGAAGACGTCAGCGCCGCCCTCATCGGGAGCGATGAAGCCGAAGCCCTTCTCCGAGTTGAACCACTTGACGGTGCCCTGCGTTGCCATGACTGCCTTACTTGACGTGCGATGCCGACGCAGACGCGCCGACGCCTCAACCGTACTGTGGGAGAGCTCGCCGCGCAGGACTATGACGGTGATGGTGACACAAACGTTGCATGAACCATTCGACGCCCGAGCGTTTCGCGCGATGCGCGTCGCTCGGGCGTCGACGGATCCCCCCGGATAGGCCGCGCTCGGCGCGACTGCGCCCACTGTACTGAGGGATCCCGCGCACCCGGCGCCGGAATGCGTGGGAATCCGCCGTGAGATCGCTACGAACACGCGAGCAGACCGTGCGTGCAGAAGCTGCGGCGGCGATCGGTCTCCGCTTCATCAGTACCGATCGTAGAATTCACTTCGATGATCGCCCCCCTCTCCCCGATCGAGGTCGCCGGCGGCATGATCCTCGGTGATGAGGTGCATGCACGCATCGGCGCAGCCATCCTCGACGGCACCCTCCGCCCCGGACAACGACTCCGCGACGTCGATCTCGCCCGCCAACTCGGCGTCTCCCGTACGCCCGTGCGCGAAGCCCTGCAGCGCCTCGAGCGTTTCGGGCTCGTCGAGATCGCCGTCGGCCGCTATACCCGTGTCTCGACTCCCGACAATCGGCTCCGCGACGAGACCGGCGAGTTCACCGCGTATCTGATGGGCAACGCGCTGCGCATCGCTTTGCAGCGCTGCAGTGACGATCAGCACGCCGCGATCGTCGCACTGGCGGATGCCGTGGTCGCCGCCGCGCTGCGCGCCGACGCTGTGGGGTTGTTCGAGGCATCCACCGAGATGTTCGTCGAGGTGACGAAGGCGACGGGCAATGCGATGTTCATCGGGGTGATCCGCGAGGCTGCCCTCGCGATCCAGCGCAACCTGCACGGCTGGCGCCCTTTCCTCGCCGGGCCGCTGAGTCGCAACGAGGGGTACGTGCGGCTTCGCGAATGCATCGCGGTCCGCGACTCCGACGGTGCCGAGCAGATGCTCCGATACCTGCACGGCATCGCGTGAGTCGACGGCCCCGTGAACGCAGCGACCCCCGCCCGGGACATCCCGGCGGGGGTCGATGTGAATGGTGCGCGAGGGGGGACTTGAACCCCCACGCCCTTGCGGGCACTGGCACCTGAAGCCAGCGCGTCTACCTATTCCGCCACTCGCGCGTGCTGCGCTCCCGCATGACGGGAACTCAACTTCCCGAGGATATCACGGGCGCGCGGACCCTCAGAATCGCCGAATGCGCTCGCACTCAGGCTGGCCAACTAGCATGTACGCACCGGCCAGCCAGCCAGAGGAGCCCCGTGGGACTACTTGACAGCTTCGAGAAGGGTCTCGAGCGCGCCGTCAACGGTGCGTTCGCGAAGTCCTTCCGCAGCGGCATCCAACCGGTCGAGATCGCGGCTGCGCTGCGGACCGAACTCGATGCCAAGGCCGCCGTCGTCAGCCGCGACCGCATCCTCGCGCCGAACGCGTTCGAGGTGCGCCTCGCCCCCGCCGACGCAGAGCGCATGGGCTCGCTCGGCACGACCCTCGAGGACGAACTCCTCGCCCTCGTGCAGAAGCACGCGCAGGCGCAGGGCTTCTCGTTCGCCGGGCCCGTCTCGATCGCGCTCGCCGCCGACGAGCAGCTGCCCACCGGCACACTGCGCATCGTCTCGCAGACCGCGGCCGGTCAGGTCGCGTGGCGCGGTGTCGTGGACGTCGAGGGCAAGCGGCATCCTCTCACCAAGGGCCGCACGGTCATCGGCCGCGGCACCGACGCCGACATCACGATCGCGGATGCCGGGACGAGCCGCCGCCACGTCGAGATCCTGTGGGACGGGGAACGGGCGATGGTCCGCGACCTCGGATCGACCAACGGCACCCAGCTCGACGGACGCAAGATCTCCGAGGCCCCGCTGCCCCCCGACGGGATCATCACGATCGGGCGCACCGACATCACCTTCCGTGTGATCGCGCAGGCGACGCCCCCTCGTCCGACAACCTCGGCCGCAGATGCGACGCGTGCCTTCGGGATCGGCGGACTCACGTGAGCCAGCTCACCCTGCTCCTGCTGCAGATCGGGTTCCTGATCCTGATGTGGGCCTTCGTCTTCGCGGTCGTCTACTCGTTGCGCGCCGACCTCTTCGGCGTCAAGGTGCGCAAACTCCCCGACCCCGCGCCTGCCGCCGGCCCCGCCGCAGCCGCCGCGGACGTCACAGCACCCGTGGCCCCCGTCGCCGCTCCCACGCCGTCCGCGCCCGCAGCGCGCGCCGCCGGTCCGCAGAAGGCGACACGCGATGCGGTCTCGCGCATCGTCATCACGAGCGGCCCGAAGTCGGGCCTCGAACTGCCGCTCACCGGCGAACCGCTCACGATCGGGCGCTCGAGCGAATCGGGCCTCGTCATCCGCGACGACTACACCTCGAGCCACCACGCACGCCTCCTCCTCTGGGGCGATCAGTGGATGCTGCAGGATCTCGACTCCACCAACGGCACCTGGCACGACGGCGAGCGCGTCGCGAGTCCCGTCCCCGTGCGGATCGGCGCCCCGATCAAGGTCGGCGCGACGACCTTCGAGCTGCGGAAGTAGCCCGGCGCCGGCATGGTCTTCGAGGGGTCGAGCGCCGCCATCTCCCACACGGGGAAAGTGCGCTCCAACAATCAGGATTCGGGTTACAGCGGCTCGAACCTGTTCGTCGTGGCCGACGGCATGGGCGGCCACGCCGGCGGCGACGTGGCATCCAGCATCGCCGTCCATCGGCTGAAGGACCTCGACCAGCCGTTCGCGACCCCCACCGAAGCCGAGCAGGCGCTGCAGCAGGCCATCGCCTCGACGGCGACCGTCCTCATCGACACGGTCGCCGAGCGCCCCGAGCTCGCCGGCATGGGCACGACCGTCAGCGCCCTCGACTTCGTCGACGACTACGCCGTCATCGCGCACATCGGCGATTCGCGCATCTATCTCTACCGCGACGACGCCCTCACCCAGATCACGACCGACCACACGTTCGTGCAGCGGCTCGTCGACTCCGGACGCATCACACCGGAAGAGGCGCGCTACCACCCGCGCCGCTCCGTCCTCATGCGCGTTCTCGGCGACATGGACCCCGACCCCGAGGTCGACACGTTCATCATGCCGACCCAGCCCGGCGACCGCTGGCTGCTGTGCTCCGACGGCCTCTCCGGCGTCGTCGACGACGCCCACACTGCGAAGACCCTCGATCAGCACCTTCCTCCCGGGCGCACGGCGGATCTGCTGCTCAAGCAGGCACTGGATGCCGGGGCTCCCGACAACGTCACGGTCGTCATCGTCGACGTGGGCGGCAGCCACCCGATGTTCAGCGGCACGGCGACGATCGTCGGGTCGGCCTCCAATCCGCAGGGCGTCGAGGTGCCGGCGGCGCGGCCGGGACGCACGAGCTGGCTGCACCCGAATCGTCAGGCCGCCAACGAGCCGACGCACTTCGAGCCGGCGCCCGAGTTCCTCGAGGAGCTCATCGAGGAGGACCGACGCCGCTCGCGCCGCCGCCGCCTCTGGTGGATCGTCGGCCTCGTCGTCGTGATCGCCGCTCTCATCGCGGGACTCGCGGCGGCGTATTCGTGGACGCAGACACGCTACTTCGTCGGGTCCGACGAGAACTCGGTCGTCATCTACCGCGGCATCCAACAGGATCTCGGCCCGATCTCGCTGTCGACACCGTACGAGGACACCGGCATTTTGCTCGCCGATCTGCCGTTCTACCAACGCCTCGCGGTGCAGCAGACGATTTCGGCCCGCTCGCTCGCCGACGCGCAGGAGATCGTCGACACCCTGCGCACGAGCGACGGGACGGACACGACGGAAGGGGGCTCACCGTGACCGACACGGCCGCACCCGTCACCACCGACACGACGATCATCAAGGCGCTCCGACGCATCCGGATGCCGCAGACGCAGCGCAACCGCGAGCTGGGTCTGCTGGTGTTCGCGTTCCTCATCAACGCGTCCGCCGTCGCGCTCGTGCAGCTCGGCGCGACCGGGCACATCGACTGGACCTTCCTGTATTACTGCGGCGGCCTCACGGTGCTCGTCCTGGGCATGCACATCGTGCTGCGCTACCGCGCGCCGCAGGCCGACCCGTTCGTCGTGCCGATCGCGACGGTGCTGTCGGGTCTCGGACTCGCGATGATCTACCGCATCGACATCGAGGACGGCGATTCGGGCTGGGCAGCGTACTCCACCCGCCAGCTCGCATGGCTCGCGATCGCCATCGCAGCGGCCGTGGCGATCGTCATCGCTCTCCGCAACTACCGGGTACTCCTGCGGTACACCTACGTCTTCGGCTTCGCCGGCATCCTGCTGCTGCTCCTGCCGTTCATCCCGGGCCTCGGCACCGATCAGAACGCGGACGTCTGGATCTCGATCGGCGGGTTCTTCTCGTTCCAGCCGGGCGAGCTCGCCAAGATCTGCCTCGCGATCTTCTTCGCCGGCTACCTCGTGCGCACGCGTGAAGCGCTGACCTCCGTCGGCACGCGGTTCCTCGGCATGACGTGGCCCCGCCCGCGCGAGCTCGGCCCCCTCCTCCTGCTGTGGGCCGGCGCGATGGCGATCATCGTGCTGCAGCGCGACCTCGGCACGGGAATGCTCATCTTCGGCATGTTCGTCGCCATGCTGTACGTCGCGACGGGCAAGACCAGCTGGGTCGTGATCGGCCTGACGCTCGCCGCCATCGGCGTCGCGGCCGCGACGAGCATCCTGCCGTATGTGCAGGCGCGCTTCACGAACTGGCTGTACCCGTTCGACCCCGATACGGTCGACGGATCGAGTTATCAGCTCGTCAGCGGCATCTTCGGACTGGCGCACGGCGGCCTCATCGGCACCGGTCTCGGCCAGGGCCGACCGGGCCTCACCCCGTTGTCGCAGAGCGACTACATCTTCCCGAGCCTCGGCGAGGAGCTCGGACTCATCGGCGTGTTCGCGATCCTGTGTCTGTACATGGTCTTCACGAGCCGCGGCGTCCGGGTCGGTCTCGCGGGTCAGGACGACTTCGGCAAGCTCCTCGCGACGGGCCTGTCGTTCACGATCGCGCTGCAGGTGTTCATCATGGTCGGCGGCGTCACGCGGCTCATCCCCCTCACGGGACTCACGACGCCGTTCCTCGCCGCCGGCGGATCGTCGCTCATCGCGAACTGGATCATCGTGGCGCTTCTGCTGCGCATCTCCGATGCGGTCCGCTCGCGCCCGCGGGTGGTGATCGGGTGACCAAAGAGCTCCGGCGCCTCAGCCTCATCATGCTCGCGATGTTCGTCGCCCTGTTCGGCGCGACGAGCTGGATCCAGGTCGTCCAAGCGCAGGACCTCGCCGACAACGAGCACAACCGCCGTGCCCTCTACGACTCGTTCGAGGTGCAACGCGGGTCGATCATCGCGGGCGACGAGGTGATCGCGCAGTCGGTACCGTCGGACGACATCTACAGCTGGCAGCGCCAATACACGGATGCCGCGATGTGGGCTCCCGTGACGGGGTACATCAACCCCGTTCTCAATTCGGCGACGGGTATCGAGCGCGCGATGAACAGCGAGCTGTCCGGCACCGCCGGATCGCAGTTCCTCTCCCGCATCGACCGCATCATCACGGGGCAGCCGCCGCGCGGCTCGAATGTGCTGCTGACGCTCGACCCCGCGATCCAGCGCGCGGCGTACCAGGCCCTCGGCGACTACGAGGGGGCCGTCGTGGCGATCGAGCCGAAGACCGGGCGCATCCTCGCGATGGTCACGAGTCCGAGCTACGACACGAACACCCTCGCCGTCCATGACGCCGAGGCCGTCAACGCGACGTACGACGACCTGGTGGCGAGCGCGACGAACCCGCTGTGGAACCGTGCGATCGGTTCGAGCCTCAACCCGCCCGGATCGACGTTCAAGCTCGTCGTGGCATCCGCCGCCCTCGCCTCGGGACAGTTCACGCCCGACTCCACGTTCCAGAACCCGTCGAGCTATGTGCTGCCCGGGACGTCGCAGACGATCCACAACTTCGACGGGGGCGCGTGCGGCCCCGGCGACACCGTCACCCTCGCGACGGCCCTTCGCCTCAGCTGCAACATCCCGATGGCGCAACTCGCGATCGCGCTCGGCGACGACGCGATCCGCGCCGAGGCGAAGAAGTACGGCTTCGGCACCGCGTTCGAGATTCCGCTGACGACGGATGCCTCGGTCTACCCCGCCGGCCCCCTCGATGACGCGCAGACCGGCCTCACCGGCTTCGGCCAGCAGAACGTGCAGGCGACGCCGCTGCAGATGGCCCTTGTCGCCGCCGGCATCGCGAACAAGGGGATCGTCATGAACCCGCGCATGGTCGATCGGGTCGTCGCGCCCGATCTCACCGTGCAGCAGACGTTCGAGGACGCACAGTTCGATCGTGCGCTGAGCGATGCGGATGCCGCGACGATGACCTCGCTCATGATCGCCAATGTCAGCGACGGCGCAGCGAGCGGTGCAAGAATAGACGGCGTCGACGTCGCCGGGAAGACCGGCACGGCCGAGCACGGACCAGGTGATCCGTACACTCTCTGGTTCACCGGTTTCGCCCCGGCGGATGACCCCCAGGTCGCCGTCGCGGTCATGATCGAGAACGGCGGAGGGCTCGGACAGTCCGGGACGAGCAACGGGATCGCGGCCCCCATCGCGAAGAAAGTACTAGAGGCGGTGCTGAGCAGATGAGACCGACGCAAGGTGTGAGCTTCGGGGGACGTTACGAACTGGACTCGCGGATCGCGATCGGCGGGATGGGCGAGGTCTGGGAGGCCACCGATCACGTGATCGGGCGCACGGTCGCCATCAAGATCCTCAAGGACGAGTACATGGGCGACCCGGGCTTCCTCGAGCGCTTCCGTGCCGAGGCCCGTCACGCCGCCCTCGTCAACCACGAGGGCATCGCGAGCGTCTTCGACTACGGCGAGGAGAACGGCTCGGCCTTCCTCGTGATGGAGCTCGTGCCGGGAGAGGCACTGTCGACGATCCTCGAGCGCGAGACGACCCTCTCCACCGACAAGACGCTCGACATCGTCGCCCAGACCGCGGCAGCTCTGCAGGCCGCGCACGCGGCCGGCCTCGTCCACCGCGACATCAAGCCCGGAAACCTCCTCATCACGCCCGACGGGCGCGTCAAGATCACCGACTTCGGCATCGCCCGCATCGCCGACCAGGTGCCGCTGACCGCGACCGGCCAGGTCATGGGCACGGTGCAGTACCTCTCGCCCGAGCAGGCCTCCGGCCACCCGGCATCCCCCGCAACCGACATCTATTCGCTGGGCATCGTCGCGTACGAGTGCCTCGCCGGCAAGCGCCCCTTCACGGGCGAGTCGCAGGTCGCGATCGCGATGGCGCAGATCAACGACGCCCCGCCTCCCCTGCCCGAGACGATCGCCGAGCCGGTGCGCAACTTCGTCATGTCGATGATCGCGAAGAAGCCGGAGGACCGGCCTGCAACGGCGTCCGCCGTCGCTCGGGCCGCGACCGCCCTCCGTCGCGGCGACATCGCCGGCGCTGTCGCGATCGTCCCGGCGATCGCGGGCGCCGGACGTGTGGATGCCGCGACGCAGCTGCTCACACCGGGTGGGGCCGGCAGCGGTGAAGACACGACGCGCATCCTGCCCATGGCGGGCGCCGCTCCTGCCGCGGCGGCCGTCGCCACCGATGCCGACCCGGCAGCCGAGCCCGCCAAGAAGAAGCGCAGCCCGTGGACGTGGCCGCTCATCGCGCTCATCGTGCTCCTGCTGCTCGTCCTCGGCGGGACGCTCTTCGCCCTGTTCGCGAACCAGAAGCCGGCACCGGCGGAGACCACCTCGTCGGCCCCGTCTTCGGCGCCGCCCTCGAAGACACCGAGCGCGTCGCCGACGGTCGCCAACATCAACCTGGGCGCGATCGAGCTCAAGGGCAAGACCTGCGACGAGGCGAAGAGCGCGCTCACCGCCGCCGGATTCACCGCCGCCGCAACCTGCGCCGATGGCGACGCCGCCCCCTCGGAGGACCAGGTCGGCAAGGTCTACAAGACCGACCCGAGCGGCGGCAACGTCCCCGCGACGACAGTCGTCACGCTGACCGTGTACGCCGACCAGACGCCCATGGCTCAGCCGGGATCGCCGACGCTGAGCGCGACCTCTGTCGCGGCGGGCGGCGAGCTCGACGCCACCTGGCAGGGTTACTCGTGCCCCGCCGGGTACACGCCGACCAACTACGTCTTCACCGTCAGCGGGGGGACGTTCCAGGCCGGAGGCGGCACCGAGGCTTCCTTCCTCATCGGTCAGCAGCCGGCGGTGATCATCGCCGGGCCCTCGGGGACGGTCGTCGTGGACTACGTCGTCGAGTGCGAGAACAGCTCCGGCAACGTGCGCACGTCGCCGAGCTCCGCGCAGACGGTCGCGACGATCACGCCGACGCCGTCAGCGACGCCCGGCAGCTGACGGGAAGTACTCGGACGCGGTCGGTTAGGCTGGCGGCGGAGTGTTGCCAGGGGGAGAAGTGTCTGTGAAGTCGCGCGTGCTGTCCGACCGCTATCGGGTCGACGAGCTGATCGGGCGCGGCGGCATGGCCAGCGTCTACCGCGGTCAGGACGTCACCCTCGGACGCCAGGTCGCGATCAAGATCCTCAAGCGCGAGCTCGCCGCCGACCCCGCCTTCCGCACGCGCTTCCGGCTGGAGGCGCAGGCCGCCTCGCGTATGTCGCATCCGACGATCGTGCGCGTCTACGATGCCGGCGAGGACTGCGATACGGATGCCGACGGCACGACCCATCCGGTGCCCTACATCGTCATGGAGCTGGTGTCGGGGCATCTGCTGAAGGACATCATCGACGACGGCCCCGTGCCGATCCCCGATGCCCTGCGCTACACCGACGGCATTCTCGAGGCACTCGAGTACTCGCATCGCGCCGGCGTCGTGCACCGCGACATCAAGCCCGGCAACGTCATGGTGACCGGCGACGGTCAGGTCAAGGTGATGGACTTCGGCATCGCCCGCGCCGTCTCGGATTCGTCCTCCACGGTCGCTGAGACGACGGCGATCATCGGCACCGCGGCCTACTTCTCGCCCGAGCAGGCGAAGGGCGAACCCGTCGACTCCCGCGCCGACGTGTACTCGACCGGTGTCGTGCTCTACGAGATGCTCACCGGTCGGCCGCCGTTCCGCGGCGACACCCCGGTCGCGGTCGCGTATCAGCATGTGAGCGAGACGCCCCTCGCGCCGTCGGAGATCGTCGAGACCGTCCCGCGGTCGCTCGATGCCGTCGCACTCCGCGCGCTCGCGAAGGATCCGTTCCAGCGTTACCAGGATGCCGGTGCGTTCCGCCAGGCGCTGGATGCCACGGCCGAAGGCCACGTGCCCAGCAAGAAGCAGGTCGGTGCGCTGACGAGCGAGCTGTACGGCGACAACCCGCGCCACGCCGCGGAGACCGCCCGATCGCTGCGCCAGCTCTCCACCGACACGACCATGAAGCGCACGCAGGCGGGTCCGCCCGCGGCGTGGATCTGGGCGGGCATCACCGTCCTCGCGGTCGTCCTGATCTCGGTGCTGTTCTGGGTCGTCACGAGCCGACCCGGAACGACGATCCCCGACAACGCGCGCGTCGTCCCCGACGTCGTCGACATGTCGTGGGAGCGCGCGAACGAGATGCTGTTCGCACAGGACCTGCAGGCGAATCGCCTGGAGGAGAGCAGCGACAAGATCGCCGCAGGCAACGTCATCCGCACCGAGCCCGCAGCGGGCATCACCGTGGCGCCGGACCAGACGGTCAAGGTGTACGTCTCGACGGGCCAAGAGGTGAGCACGGTGCCGGAGCTCGCAGGTCTGTCCACCGAGGCGGCGACCGCGGCCCTGACATCGGCCCAGCTCGCGCTCGGATCGGTGACGACACGGAACGATCCGGAGCTCACCGCCGGCACGGTCATCTCCGCCGATCGGACACCCGGCGACCAGATCCCCATCGGCACCGCCGTCAACCTCGTCGTCGCGAGCGGAACGGTGACCCTCGTCGACGTCGTGGGGTACACGGTCGAGGCTGCCCAGCGTACGCTCACTGCCGACGATGTGAAGCTGACGCCCTCGGTCGTGGAGGACGCGTCCTGCCCCGCCGGGCGCGGCGATCCGACTGTCTCGGCCCAGTCCCTCCCCCCCGGCGACGTGCCGATCCACTCGACGGTCGAGCTCACCGTCTGCACCGGCCGGCCCTGATCCGACGTGCGCCGCGGCGCTGACTCAGCCGACGAGCCGGTGCGGCGTCAGCACCGCTCCGCGCGCCGCCGCACCCGCGAGCGTCGGGGCGCCGATCTGCGTGAGCCAGTTCCCGAGCAGTCGATAGCCCCCCACCGTGAGCACGGCTTCGGGGTGGAACTGGACCCCGCACAACGGCAGCGTCCGATGGGCGAGCGCCATGACGACGCCCGACGCCGTGCGCGCCGTCACGACGAGGTCGTCCGGAAGCGTCGCCTCATCGACCGCAAGCGAGTGATAGCGCGTCGCGGTGAGGGGGGAGGGCAGTCCTGCGAAGATTCCGTCGCCGTCGTGCTGCACCGCACTCGTGGTGCCGTGCATGAGCTCGGGGGCCTCCGTCACGCGCGCGCCGAACGCGACCGCGAGCGCCTGGTGGCCGAGGCACACACCGAGGAGCGGGATGCCGCGCGCCGCCGCCGTGCGGACGACATCGATCGAGGCGCCGGCGTCCTCCGGCCGGCCCGGCCCCGGCGAGACGAGGATGCCGCGACTGCCCTGCACCTCTGCGACGGGGTCCACGACGGCATCCGCCTCGATCATCCGCGTCGTCGCTCCGAGTTCGTGGAGGTAGCCGACGAGCGTGTGCACGAAGCTGTCGTGGTTGTCGACCACGAGGACATCAGCCACCGATGGTCGACTCCTGCGGGGAGATAAACTGCTGCGCCCACGGGAAGACGTACCAGAAGAGCCCGTAGAGGATCGCGGCGACGAGGACGAGCAGGATGAGCACCCGCACCCATGCGGGACCGGGAAGAAGGCGCCAGAGTGCGGCGTACATCAGGACGAGGCTCCTACGGTCGGCGCGGCGAGCGAAGCGGGCGGGCCCGCGGAGGTGGGGGTGAAGCTGTCGAAGACGGCGTACGCGATGATGCGCTCGAGCATGTTGAGCTTCGGGGCGCACGATGTGAGGGTCAGATACCGTCCGTTCGCCGCGACGCCGACCTGCTGCGGGACCGGCAGCAGGACCTCGACCTGAGTGTCCTGCACATACTCGAGTGTGCGGAATCGGTAGGTGTACCAGCCGTCGGGTGTCTGGATGACGATGGCATCGCCGATGACGAGTTGGTCGATCGGGTCGAAGGGGGCCCCCGAGGTCCAGCGGTGCGCGGCGTAGACGGTGTTGCCGACGTCGCCCGGCATCGCGGTGTCGGCGTAGTGCCCGATCTCACCCTGATCCAGGATGTCGGTGCGCGACGTTCCCGCAGCGATCGTGAACTGCCACGCCGGCCCGAAACGGGGGATGAACATCACGCCGAACGGAGTCCCGTGGTCGGGCTGCGCCTGCACCGGAACCACCGTCTCGACCGGGGCGGCACTGGCGCTGGGTGTCGGAGAGGGTGGTGCCGTGTCGGTGGCCGTCGGCGAGGGTGTCATCCAGCTCTGCGAGAGCGCGCTGGCTTCCTTGTGCTTCTCGGCGCTGATGATCCAGTCGCCGACCCACATCTGCCAGGCCACGTAGAGCAACGCGACGACGCCGAGGGTGATGAGGATTTCGCCGAGCACTCCGACGAACGATGCGCGCCGACGCGGTACGCGGCGTGGCCGCCGTGTCGTCGTCGCGGTTTCCCCCATAGTCGGATTCTCGCACAGCTCGGCTGTGCCGAGGCTGGCAGGTAGAATCGCCGCATGGCACGATCTGGCAAGGACGACGAGCAGCTCACCGAGCGCCCGGAGGGCGAAGCCGCCCCCAACCCGGTGTGGTTCAAGCCCATCATGCTGGGCCTCATGATCCTCGGACTGCTCTGGGTGATCGTCTTCTACCTCAGCGGTCAGGCGCTGCCCGTCCCCGGCATCGGCGGTTGGAACCTGGTGATCGGGTTCGGTATCGCCTTCGTCGGGTTCCTCATGACGACACGCTGGCGTTGATCGCTCTCCACACCTTCCTCCACGGGGTGTGAATTACACCGGTGTTATTCATCCCCATCTGTGGACGAAGGTGTGGATAACTCTCCGCTCAGCGATAGATGAGGAGCGGGACCGCGAGCAGCGCGACGAGTCCGACCGTGACGGCGACGAGGAGCCACACCTGTGTGCGTTGCTGCCGGATGGCGCGCGTGCGCGCGAAGATGAACCCCACGAGCGCGCCGACGAGTCCGCCACCGATGTGCGCCTGCCACGCGATGCCGGACCCTGGCAGGAACGTGATGAGAAGGTTCAACCCCAGGAGCACCGCGATCGCCGTGACATTGGCCCCGATGTGCCGGCCGATCACGAACATCGCGCCGAGCAGACCCCAGACGGCGCCGGAGGCTCCGACGACCCACGTCGTCGGAGCGAGCAGAGCGGTCAACACGGAGCCGCCCACAGCGCTCAGGAGGTAGAGCGCGAGGAAGCGCCATCGACCGAGCAGCGGTTCCAGGCTGCGTCCGAGTGCCCAGAGCGCGAGCATGTTGAGGGCGATGTGCCACACGCTCGCATGCACGAGGGTGACCGTGACGAGTCGCCACGGCTGCGTATAGGCCAGCTGGCCGTTGAAGGCGAGCCAGACCTGAACGATATTGCCGAACCCGCCCGGGATCAATCCCAGCAGGTAGAAGAAGATCGACGCCCCCATGAGCGTGTAGGTGACCACCGGCGTGCCGCTCGCCGCCGCACGCGCGAGGCGGCGGCGGCGCGGCATCCGGGTCACGTTCGCCTTGTGCTGCTTCTGCTGCTCCGCGAGGCATTCCGGGCAGATGACACCCACCGGAAGCGGTGTCTGGCACTCCGGGCAGATCGTGCGCAGGCACCGCTGGCACAGCACGAAGCTCTGCCGGTCCGGGTGCCGGTAGCAGAAGTTGTCCGGATTGGTCTGGAACGCGGAGTCGCTCACGTGACGGGGCGTCGGCTCTCAGACGGCGGCGATGTCGATCGAGCTGATGACGACGGGCTCGACCGGGCGGTCGCCGGCTCCCGTGCGCACCGCGGCGATCTCGTCGACGACGGCGCGGGAAGCGTCATCGGCGACCTCGCCGAAGATCGTGTGCTTGCCCTGCAGCCACGGGGTCGGGTCGGTCGTGATGAAGAACTGCGACCCGTTGGTCCCTTCGGCCTTGCCGGTGATGGCGTTCCGGCGCAGGCCCGCGTTCGCCATCGCGAGGATGTAGGGAGCGTTGAAGTTCAGCTCGGGGTGGATCTCGTCGTCGAAGTTGTAGCCCGGTCCGCCGATGCCCTGACCGAGCGGGTCGCCGCCCTGGATCATGAAGTTCGGGATGATCCGGTGGAAGATGACGTCGGTGTAGAGGGGACCTTCGCCCGCCTGGCCTGTCGCGGGGTTGGTCCACGCCTGCGATCCGTCGGCGAGACCCGTGAAGTTCTTGACCGTCTTCGGCGCGTGATCGCCGAAGAGGTTGACGACGATGTCGCCATGGTTGGTGTGGATGGTGGCTACGGCGGTGTGGATCGTCATGCTGGGTATTCTCCCACCTGTCAACCCCTTCCGACGTCGCGAGCGTCTGGCAAGATGGGGAGAAACGACCCCGGATCAGGGAGGGCACCGTGAGCCTCAGCCGTAAGCGCAAGAAGGAACTCCGCAAGCTTCAGGACCAGGCGAGCACGCTGTGGGAGTCACAGCAGGTTCTGCTCGGTCAGGCGGGGGAGGTCGCGCGTGAGGCGGGGCGTCAGCTCGGGAACTACAACCGGGAGCAGGTCGTGCCCACCGTGCAGCACACGTACGAGAAGTACGCCGCGCCGTACGTGGACCAGGGCGTCAAGACGTCGCGCAAGGTCTACAACGAGAAGCTGGTCCCGGCGGCCGGTGCCGTGATCGGATCGGCGCTGAGCGTGTGGGATGCCGCCAATGAGAAGCGCTCGGACCTCGCCGCGGGGCGCGGGTTCGGATCGGTCGATTTCGCCGCGCTGCAGAAGAAGGCGGAGAAGTACGGCAAGCGGGCATCCAAGCAGCTCGTCGTGGCGCCGCCGAAGAAGGGCGTGAGCGCCGGTGGCGTCATCGCGATCCTGCTCGGCGTCGCTGCGGCGGCCGGCGTGATCTACGCGGCATGGCAGACGCTGCGCGCGGATGACGAGCTGTGGGTCGCGGACGACCCGCTGCGCGCGCCGGATGCCTGATCCGCTCGACCACGTGCGCGCGGCGGCCGCCGCGCGCGGGCTCGAGATCGAGTTGCGCGAGCGGCCCGCGGCATCGAGCCTCGCCGAGGCGGCATCGCTCCTCGGGCTGCAGCCCGAGGACATCGTCAAGACGCTCGTCGTCAAGCGGGCCGATGACACCTACCTTTTCGCGCTGATCCCGGGCGATCTCGCGATCTCGTGGCCGAAGCTGCGCGCCGTCGTCGGGGTGAACAAACTGCAGTTGCCCGATCCGTCGCTCGCCCTCGCAGCGACGGGGTATGAACGCGGCACGATCACCCCGATCGGCAGCGCGAACGACTGGCCGGTCTACGCCGACGCCTCGATCAGCGGGCGGCGGATCGCGATGGGCGCCGGCGCGCACGGCTACAGTCTGTTCGTCGACGCCGACGCGCTCATCGCGGCTTATGGCGCGACGGTCGCCGACATCTCGCAGCCCGCCTCAGCGCGCTGATCGTGTGCGCCCGCAGCGCGACTCACACACCCGCCATCTCGCGCGCGAGGTCGACGAGCTGCACCCGGTGCAGATCCTCGACGGCGTCGAGAGCGAACCACGCCGCCCGGTCGGTCGATCCGCCGACTTCGTCGCGCAGCTCTCCGTCGACGACACGCGCCCGGTAGACGATGCGGAGTGTGTGGAGAGGCCCGGCGGCGCCCGGCGCAATGCGCTGACGCGCCGGTATGACGCGTGAATGGATGCCGAGGAGTTCGTCGACCACGACATCGAAGCCGGTCTCCTCGCGCACTTCGCGCACGACGGCATCCGCCGGATCCTCACCCGCTTCGAGGCCGCCGCCGGGGAGCGTCCACGCGGCCCGGGGACCATCGTGCCAGTGCGCGAGCAGCATTCCGCGCGCGTCGACGATGACGGCGTAGGCGGCCACCCGCAGGTCCATTCCGCGATCCTAGCGAAGGCGCCTGTGCGATGAGAGAGGTGTGGAGCCTGGGAGAATCGAACTCCCGACATCCTGCTTGCAAAGCAGGTTACGCATGGCCGAACTCCCGCAGAATCCCGCGTCTCCAGGGCTCACGGCTCCAGCGTCGTATAGCCGTTTACTGGCACGTACAGCCCCCTAGTGGCACGACTCTGGCACGGATGAGCCACCCCCAGACGGGCATCAGCGGCACCGATCCGCTCCCGGCCGGACGGGTGCCGCGGGCTGTGGATAAGCGGCACGAGAGCGCTCCGACATGGGGTTACGTTTTGGCGTCCGGCGGGCACGAGAAAGGGGCGGCCCCGGCCATCTACGACCCGGGACCGCCCCAGCGGTGAGGAGGGCGTCACACGGTGGCGCGCTCCAGGTCCTCCAGCATGAGCGGGATGCCCGCCTGAGCGCCGGGCACGGTGATGTGCACGCGGTCCCCGTCCACGAGGAGGCGGTAGGCATCCGGGTCGGCACGGTGCAGGAGCGCCAGGGACTCCGGGGTCGTGTCGCCCGTGGCGGCGAGGTCCCCGAGGACGGCGGCCCATGCGGCGGGCTCGGCCGTCGCGCGCTCCTGCTCGTGGATGGCGAGCGCGGCGGGGTCCACCTGGCAGAGGCGGTCCCAGATCAGGTCGCTGTACGCGGTGATGAGCCGGTCCCGGTCCTCGTGGGCGAGAAGGTGCGGCATGACCTCCAGGTCGTCCAGGATCGCGGCGAGGCGGGTGCGGTCCGCGTGTGCGATCACGTCCTGGAGGCGCTGGCCGGGCTCCCGCTCGAAGCCCTGCGAGGGGTCCTGACCGGCGTAGACGAGGGCGCGGACCTTCTCCCGCTCCCGGCCCAGGGTGGCGTGGTCGTCGGCCGTCTTCGGGCGGAGCGCGTCCAGCACGGGGCCACGGTCCGGCGCGGCGGGGATGACGGGCGTGGCGGCGCGCAGAGTCGCCCGGATGGCGGCGACCTCGTGGCGCTGGCGTGCTCGGACGCCCTCCGGCGTCAGGTGCGGGTCCCGGAGGGTGGCGGCGGCCGCGTAGCCCTCACGGGCGCGGATGGCAGTGGTGATGAGGTCGGTGCGGGTCATGGTCGTGCTCCTTCGTTGCGGTGGTCCCCGCGGGTGCGGGCTTCAAGGGCCGCCCGGAGGCGGTTGGATTCGGTGCGGCGCGCGGCGGCCTCAGCGTGGAGGGCGGCGACGTAGGCGGTGACCCCGGCGGCGTGCCGGGGCGGGAGGGCGTCCAGGGCGGCGCGGTAGGCGGGCAGGCATTCCCGCTGAGCGTCCCGTGCCTGGCTCAACGGGGTGGGGCGCGGTGCGGCGTGGACCATCACGCACCCCCGAGCGTTGCTGAGGCGGCGAGATGCCCGCGGGTGGTCCTGCCGGTGCCGGTGGCGGTCGTCGCGCGCTCACGGGGCTGTGAGGGCCGCTGAGGCGTGGGGGTGTCGTGTGCGAACTCCTCCAGGTGCCGATCCAGCGCGTCCATCAGCCCGAAGCACCGGGCGAACCGCTCGGCGGCGCTCACCGCTGAACTCCGAACACCAGCGCGTCGAGGAGGCTCCCCACCTGCTCGAATCCGCCCGGCTTCGCGTGGTCCAGCCCGAGGTAGCGGGCGCGGCGCTCCATGATGCGGAGCACCACATCGGCCGCCTTCGGGTCCCCGGCCATTGCCAGGCGCATCTGCGGCGCGAGGATGGCATCCAGCCGCGCCAACTCCAGCGCGCGAATCTCGTCGGCTGTCTCCTGCGGGATGCGCTGGACCTCCTCCCGAATCCACCGCTGAACGGTCTTCGGGTGCACGTCCATCCGGTCCGCGATGGTGGCCGCGTCGATCCCGGTCCGGTGGAGCATGAATGCCTCGGCGCGGCGGGTCAGCCGGTCCAGGCGCTTCGCCCTCCGGCGCGGCCGCGGCGAGTCCCCGAGGTTGTACTCCTCCAGGTCCACGTCGGCGGGCAGGGAGGGCACCGGGACGGCGGGCACGGCCGCGACCTCCGGGTGCTGGATGATGCTGGCGGCGCTCATGCCGTCTCCTCTCGGTTGGTGCTCCAGGTGTCCGGGGTCCCCGGCAGTCGTGTGGGCCAGGACGTGGCGGATTCGTGCGTGCTCCCGCGTTGTGTAGTCCCCGGCTTGTCTGAGGCCTTGCCTGTCCTGTCCTGTCCTTGCCTGTCCTGTCCTCCGGCGTACCCGGTCACGTGACCGGTCACGGGGGAGGAGTCCGAGGCGGCGGCACGCTTCGCCCGCTCCCGCTCCCGAAGGGCCTGGTTCTTCAGCCGATTGCGCTCGCGCTGGTGCTCCACGATGGCGGCAGGCGTCTGCGTCTGCTCCCACGCCTGGACGCGGAACGCATCCCCTTCGGCGGCCCAGAGCCCGGCGCTGATGAGCCCTCGTGCGTCGTCCGGCGTGGCCCCGTCCGGGTGGAGGAGCCGGAGCGTGCGCCGCGGGATCAGGCCATCCGTGCCGTGCTCGTTCGACCACATGAGGGCTCCGCTGTGGACTCGCCAGAGCCGGTCGGTGAGCGCGTCCAGGGTGGGGTCGTTGAGCCACCGGCCGGGCAGTCGTGCATCCGTCATCGCGGCCCTCCTTCCCGCCGGTAGCGGGCACGGTTGCGCTCCCGCTGGCATCCGCGGCACTCGCCCTTCGCCGTCGTCCCCCACGCCACGCGCGCATGCTTGCGGGGGCAGAGGGTGAGGGACCCGCCGTGATCGGCTCGGGCATTGCACGCGGCGCATCCCCAGGCGTAGGCGGAGAGGTCCGTGGACCACTTCACCGGCTTGCCGTGGCCATCGCGGCCGATGTGCGTTGCCGGGCCGATTCTCATCCACCCGGTCGCGGGGCGGCCGCACCCGTGGCAGGGTCGCCCGACCGCGGAGCCGCGGAGGCGGATGAGGGCGGCGTGAACGCCCGCGTAGGTGCTGGCGCGGTGTGTGTGCTCGGTCCCGTGGAGCGGCATCTCAGCGCTCCCCGTCGATGAAGGCCAGGAAGGCCGTCGTGCTGATTCGGAGCGCGCGGCCCCACCGCTGGGCGGGGATCGTGCCAGCGGCGATGAGTTGGTAGACGCGGCTGGGGGCTCGGTCCAGGATGGCGGCGACCTCGCGGACGCTGAGGAATGCGGGCGGGTTCTCGCGGACGGCGGCCAGGGCGGCGCTCGCGGTGGTGGGCTCGGTGACGGGTGCGGTGGTGGGCATGGATGCCTCCGGGGAACGATTCGGACTCGTGTCGTTCCACCCGGCTCCACCGCGTGGGGCGCTGTACGCGCCGCGGCGGGCTCCACCCTCCGCTGTAGCCGAGTGTACACGGTGGTAGGGTTGCCTTGCAACACGGAATGACCGTCTGACCTGGGGTTTGGTTACAGACTGTCACCACCTGGACCGGACGGAGAACACATGGCTGAGCGGCGACAGAAGACCAATCGACAGGCATTCGGGAGCGTCCGGCAACTGCCCTCCGGCCGCTGGCAGGCCCGCTATCCCGACCCCGCCGGACGGCCGATGACGGCCCCGGTCACGTTCCCCACGAAGCGCGAGGCCCAGGACCACATCGCCGGAGTCCGCGCGGACCGGATGCGCGGCACCTACCGGGATCACCGCGCCGGACTCGCCCCGCTCGGCCCCTACGCCGCGGACTGGATCGCCAACGGCGGGCGGCGCGGCAAGTTGGCACCGAAGACACGCGCACTCTACGAGGACGTGCTCGCCACGCAACTCCAGCCGCTCCACGACCGCGCCCTCAGCGCCATCAGCCCGGCCGACGTGCGCGCCTGGTACTCCCGCACCCGGCGTGACCTCCTGGCGGCCGCGAAGGTGCGGGCGGCGGACGCTCAGCGGCGGGCGAAGGAGCGCGGCAAGGATGCCCCGGCGCGGCCGCTCCCGTCCGGTGAGTCCCGGCTCCGGCAGGCGTACAGCCTCCTCCGAGCCATCATGTCCACCGCCGTCCAGGATGGGCTGATCGCCGCGAACCCCTGCCAGATCGTCGGAGCCGGAGCGGTCCAGCATCCCGAGCGGCCGTACCTGTCCCCCTGGGCCGCCCCCTTCATTCGGTCCGGTCGCTGTGCGAGTCGTCGGTTTCCAGTTGATGGGTGCATTGCCGAGCGTAGTCGACCGGTGCGAGGTATCCGAGCGATGAGTGCC
>NZ_JBBCUU010000013.1:0-48559 GCF_037147735.1 Microbacterium sp. MMO-20
GTCTGCGCCCTGGAGGTTGGTGTGACTAAGGTCTGCGTCGCGAAGGTCGCAGCCAGCGAAGTTGAGGGTTGCCCCGTCGAGCACTGCCTTGGTGAGTCGGGCGCCGTAGAAACTGTGAGACTGCTCTCGCGAGAGTGACGTGCCTTCGAAGTGCGCTCCGCTCAAGTTTGCGCCCTCGAGGTTGGCCCCTCCGAGTCGCGCCTTGGTGAAGTCCGCGCCGATGAGGCAGGCGCCTTTGAAGTTGGCATCTTCGAGGTTGGCGTCGCTGAAGTTAGCGCCGGAAAGGTCAGCGTTCGCAAAATTCATGCGCCGCAAGTCCGCCCCCGAAAAGTCGACCGCGATTATCGGTGCGTTCTCATCGGAGTCTTCCGATTGAGCAAACCGCTGCTCAGTATCGTCTGCCAGCTGGACCACGGGCGCGGAATCGACTCCGTTGATTGCGACGCTCTCTGAAGGTGCTTGCGAGCCTTGGTCGGTGCTCGGTGCTACTGATAGCCGGTACTTCGAGAGGTCTACAGAGGAACGAAGCAGCAGCAGTTCCTCGGCAGTCTCGGGTGAGATCGTCAGCCCGAGACGGTACATGGTGTCCAGCGCTCGCCACGCATAGTCGCTTTCGTGGTCGCTCCCTCGAAGATGCTTGTTCTCGTTCCGGACCCCAATCAGTTCATACGCCCAACCCCGGTGATCCTGACCCAGCACCGCGCCAAATATCCGACTCCACTGCTTGGTGAGGAGAATCAAACAGGCGCTGATGTCCAGGCTGTCTGAGAGTTCCGCCATGTCTCCGGAGGCGGGCAGTTTGCGACGCCGGATGACATCCTCGACCGTTGGCGTCGCGCTGTAGACGAACATCTGAAGCACGCCATCTGTCCACCAATCGTCGCCGTACTTGTCGGCAATGCCTTGGCAGACGAACAGTGCCAGGGGTGCCCGCAAAGTCCGGAGGCCGGCTGCCACGAGCTCCTCGTTCGGAGTGAACGCCGCGGCGTCGGCTGTCGCGCTCGTACCGCGAACGCGTTCGCGCGCGCGGGCGAACGCGTTCGGGGAGGGCGCGGCGGTGGGCTTCGTGGGCGCGTCGTTCTCGATCACTCGGGTTCACTCTTCTCTGTCAGACCTTGAGGCGCCGCAACGCGCGGTTTCCTGCAGCGCCGGAGCCGCTGGCCAGCGGTTCAGTGCCGCCTAGTCGAGCCTCTCACTTCGACCCCAGCGAACATTGCAGGATACACGAGACCGGCCGGAGTGCAATCGTCAACCAACGGATTCCAGCGGGCGCCCACTGGCCACTCTGGCTCTGGTGCCAAGCGTCAGTGAGAATCGCGGGCGTCGGCTCCATCGATCTGATCGAGCAACCTATCCAGCCCGTCGTCGAAGAGGTCCGCGTAACGGTCGAGAGTCATCGCCGCCGACGCATGACCGAGCATCCGCTGCACCGACTTCACGTTGCCGCCGGCGTTCACCGCGATAGACGCGGCGGTGTGGCGCAGGTCGTGCAGCACCATCGTCTCGATGCCCGCGGTCTTGAGAGCCGTCTTCCACCACGACTTCGATCCCGCAGAGGAACGCACGCGACGCATGTAGTCGCCGGTCGGTCCCGGGAACACGAGATCGCTCTTGCGGCGTCCGGTGATCTCCGCGCGGAGCGCCTCGACCACGATCGCGGGTAGCGGGACGAGCCGGGTGCTGGCATCCGTCTTCGGCGTGCTCAGGTGGATCTCGCCGTGCACCTCGACGGCCGACCGGTGCACGGTGATCCGCCGCTTATCGAGATCGACGTCCGCGACCTTGAGTGCGGCCGCCTCGCCCCAGCGCAGACCGCAGTACCCGAGCGTCAGGACGAGCGCCCGATGCGCGCCGCTCGCATCCGCAACGCGACGCAGTTCCTCCTGCGTCAGGTATCGGCGGATGCGCCGGGTCCGGCGGCGAGGCAGCGAGTCGACACCCGTGGCCGGGTTCCGTCCCAATCGGCCGTCCTTGACGGCCTGCTTCAGAATGCCGTTCAGCACCCCGTACGCGCGGTGCACGATCGACGGTGAGCGGTCGATCTCGCTCAGCCACGCCGCGATGTCGCCGTTGACGACACGGCGCAGGGGCACCCGCTCCCAGCGCGGCGCGACGTAGAGACGCCAGCTCGTCTCGAGCGGCTTGTATGCAGACGGTTTCAGTGTGCGCTTCTTGATGTCGAGCCACGCCGGCGCCAACGAGCCGACGGTGACCGTCGATTTGCGAGGGTCGGTCCAGTCGCCGGTGATCAGCTTCGACTTCTCCGTTGTCAGCCACGCTTCGGCCTCGGCCTTCGTGAGGAAGCCGCGCTTCTCGACGATGCGATTGCTGGGCGAGACGTACCGGGCACGCCAGAGCGTGCCGTGCTTGACCGAGTCGTAGGAGTAGACGTTTCGGGTCGTGCGCTTAGGCATCGTCCGTTCGACGTGGGCGACCCTGCGTGTAGTTCATGCCCTTGAGGCGTCCGGCGGCGCGCGCCTTCGCGATCCAGTCGGATGCCGTGCGGTGCGGCACATCGAGTTCCACCTGCACCGCCTTCGTTGGCGGTAGGTCTGCGAGCGCGGCGGCGCCGTAGAGGATCTCGATCACCTCCATGCGCTCGTCCTTCATCCCACGCTTCACGACGGCGGATGCCATCCACTGCGGGATGATGCGACCCTCGCCGGCGGTGAGGTCTGCGACCGTCGTCCATTCGCCGCCGTCCGAGGCATCCATGCGCACCGCGATGCAGTGAGGGACGGCGGCTTGCACGATCGCCTGTGCAGCGATGTGACGCAGCGCGCGCCGGTCGAAGTCGGGCCGTATCGCGCGGCTGACGAGCGTCATGACGACGTATTGACCTTCGTCGGGGGAGTAGTGCGCCTCGAGGGTCGTTTCGATCCCGGTCTCGTCGTTCGTCGTGGTTGCGACGAACGCCCGCGCAATGCGCAGCGCCGACCCGACGGGTTCCGTCGCGGCATCCGCTGACATGGGTGTGCCATCGAGAGTGGTCACGTCGATTCTCACCTCCTCATTTTGCATTACCGCGAACGAACATCGCAGAACCTCTTGACAGAGCATACTCCTTAGTTGTGTACTCATGTCAAACACGGTTCTAACAACGCAGCGGAGGTGCACCGTGGCAATGAAGATCGAGACGACTCCTGTCGACCTGAAACACAAGTACCTGAGCCCACAGATGCTGGCCGACCAGCTGCCGGGCATCTCGACCGGCACGCTCGCGATGTGGCGACATGAGGGCAAGGGCCCGCGCTATCGCAAGCTCGGCCGCATCGTGCTCTACGCGGTCGACGAGGTCGACGAGTGGGTCGAGGCAGCCATGCGGGAAGGCACGATCGATGGCTACTGATCTAATGCAGGATGCCGCGCCGGCGGCCGTCACCGTGTACACGACCGGCCCCGCGTGCGTTCAGTGCATGCTCACGGAGAGCCTCCTCGCCGACCTCGACATCCCGTTCGTCGAGTGCGACATCACGCGCAGCGAAAACAGCGCCGCCCGCGACTATGTCGTCGGCGACCTCGGGTACACCCGCGCGCCGGTCGTGGTCGTCGACGAGCACGACCACTGGTCGGGCTTCCAACCGGATGAGCTGAAGCGGATCGCCCGCCGGTTCGGGAGCGGATCATGAACGAGCGAAGCACCCCGGCCGCGGGCGAAAGTCTCGCGGAAGCGGGGGAGCGGATTCGCCGCATAGCGCCCATCCTCGGAGGGCGCGCAACCGACGAGGAATGCCGCATCCGACGTGCGCTGATCGACGAAGCACTGGCAGTCCGCGGCATCCATCCCGGTGCGCACGAGTGGCGCACCGCCCAACTCGTCGACGGACATGTCGCCGGCGTCTGGGCGAACTCAGTCGAGGAAGCTGAACTCGATCTCACGGTCTGGTGGGGCGTCCTATGCCATTGGGTCACCGCCGACCCGCAGTGCCTGCTCTTCCACGAGTACTTCCCGAAGGGCAAGCGGTCGGCGGCAGAGGCCGCTCGATGCTTCCCGCTCGCGCCTCCGCGTGCGTTGCGTGACCGCTTCGCCCCCGCTGACTCGCTGCTCGACGGCATCTGGTTGCCGCCGGCATCCACCACGTCGCTCGCGAGGTGATCACTGTGGTCGACGACGATGCTGAACGGCTCGAGCGAGCGAACGAAGATCTTCGCCTTCAGATCGCGCATGCTCGCGCTGCCCTGTACGAGAGGGAGAAGCAGCGGAAGGAGCGGCGCCGCGAGTATGCGCGCGCGTACTACGCGGCACATCGCGACGAGTACCTCGACTTTCAGCGCCAGTACCGGGCCGAGCAGCGCGAGAAAGACCCCGAGGCGTATCGGGCGGGCAAGCGCGAGCGCAACCAGCGCTGGCGCGATTCGCACAAGGATCAGGTCAATGCGCGGCTGCGCGACAAGTATCGCGACAACGCCGAGAAGCACCGCGAGCGCCGACGCGAGTACTACGCGGACCATGCCGAGGAGCAGCGTGCGCGCCGCCGCGAGTACTACGCCCGCAACAAGGAGAAGCAGAAGGCCTCCCACCGCGCGTGGCGCGACCGCGAACAGCGGCGCCGAGCGGCCGGCCTGCCGACGCAGCGTCTCCATCGCGTACCTCGCGACGAGCGCAAAGCCAACCGCGTCGCGGCCGACGCCTTCTTCTCACGAACCTGGACCGAAGAGGAGCTCATGACCATGATGGAGATCTTCGCCACGCCGCCGGAACTACTGGCGGCGTGGAAGCGAGACTGCCTCAAGGCGCGCGCGACGTACATGCTGGCTGAGCAGCAGGAGGAGCTCGCGCGCCTGCAGAAGGAACTCAACCGTGTGGCTCCAGGCCCCAAGCCGATGCCGAGCCTGACGCCGCAGCAGATCGAGGAGGCACGGATGGATGCCATCGCGAAGCAAGTCAACGATCGCCTCCGCCACCACGAGGAACCGCGGCGCGTTCATCATCTGGACCCCGCTGCCCCGCATCCGATACTGCATCACCCCAACACGACAGGACTGAACCGATGAGCGCCATCGACCGAGGTCGCGCCGAGAAGGTGCTCTACCGCACCGCCATCAGCGCGTTCATGTACTACCCCGAGAAGCCCGACAGCGAGCCGGGGTACGACGTCGAAGAGGACGTGGCGTGGTGTGTTGCGCCCCTTGATCGACAGATGCCGATGCCGGATGTCGAGATGTTCCGCGGAGTCATCCGGATGCTCATCACTGAACCGCTCGCGGACCGGCGACCCTTGATCCAGAAGCTCGCTGAGCTCTCGGTGGAGTAGCGGCGGATCCCTCCTGGCGGCCGATCGTAGCGACCTCCGGCGCGCTCCGTTCCGGCCCTGCGGCATATCCTCCCTCGCTGCGCTCAGTCCGGTAATCCTCGGACTCGGCACTGCGCACGCCTCCGATCGCGCTGTGAGCCACTACCAGGGCGATCCGAGAGGAGCGGGCGATGCGCGATCGCGTGAGTTAGCGCGAGATTCCGCCCCGCTCGGGGCCGACAGGAGTGACGACGGGTGCGGCGAGATCGATGACCTCCTCGCGGGGTAGCGAACGCTGCAGGTCGCCCAGTTTTGTTACCGTCTTCTGCTCGATCGCGCTGATGAACTTGCCGTCGCTGGGCACGTGCAGCTCGGGGATAACCTCGCGCAAGGCGACTTCGTGCAGCTCGACTAAATGCTGGATGGCCTCGCGGGGGAGGTCTCGGCGCGTCATTGCGAAGTCGGTCATGTGGTGAAGCTCGCTGAGCCATTGCGTGGCATCGAGTCGACTCAGACGCGCGGACTGCTGTGCTTCGAGTGCTTCAACGCCGCCCACGAACGCCGCGTCACCGTCAGCGCGGTGCGCGTCGAACACGGAGTTGCCGTCGCGGCCGATAACCGTCAGCCGGCTGACGGAAGCGGAGTTCACGGTTGCCTCGGCGAGAGCGCGGGTCGCCTCGAATGCGCGGTCGTGGGCTTCTCGACTGACGAGCCGTGCAAGCTTGCCGGCGTGAACGTTGCTCAGGTAGAGGGATGCCACGGAAAGAAGGCTCTCAGCTCTCCGCGATGCGACGACCACGACCCGCGTCTGAAACCCCGCCGCCGCGAAGCGCTCGGTTGTTTCGATCGCGACTGCCGGGTCCTGAAACGCTCCCTCGAGCACCAGCGAGCGCCTCTTCTCACGGGCGTAACGGATGCAGTCGCGCATCCATGCCGCTGTGGCTCGGGTAACGCCGTCGAGCGCCTCTGCTGTGCTGCCGGTGGAGAGTTCGGCGAAGCGCGGATGGAAGGCGCGAAGCTTTTCGGCGCCCACGACCGCTGGCACCTGACCGTGATCCACGACCAGCGCCCGAGCCGCTCTCGGACGCGGAGCCCCGGGTTGGCCGGCGAGCAGGGTCAGAGACGGCGAGTCCTCACGGTGAGTCGAGTCCTGAAAGACCAAAGGAAGGACGTCGCGCTCCAGTATCGCGTCACGCTCACTCGCTTCGAGTTCCCAGCCGCTCAAGGCGTCAGCTCCGCAATACGGACGGCGATTCGATCGGCGAGCGCGTTCACGGCCGCGCGGTCGTGTCCGTCCACATCGACAATGTCTCGTTGGAGCTGCTGAAGCTCAGACAACGCAGGTGCGGAGGGTCCCGTGCGTTCGATGGAGGACTGCAGAAGCAGGCTCGTCAGCACCGTTGCGGACTCGCGCATCGCCTCGTATGCGACGGCGTCATTGACGCGCCATGCCGATATCCCAGCCACGCGGCCTCCCTTACTCATCGTACCGGCGAGGTTGCAGCGCAGAGGAGTGCGGATTGACGGCGCTCAGCAAACTTCCTCAGAGTTGATCACTGAAAGTCCTCAGGTCGCCGGGTCAGGTTAGCGCAGGTTGGTGCCGGTGGTGACGCGGCGTAGCTCGTCCGCGGCAGCGGCGTGGTTGCGGAGTCGGTAGGAGGCTCCGTCGAGGGTGACGACCACGGATCGGTGCAGGAGCCGGTCGAGCATCGCGGCGGCGACGGTGGTGTCGCCGAGGATCTCGCCCCAGGCTCCGACGGGCCGGTTCGTGGTGAGCACGATCGAGGTTTTCAGGTAGCGCTGGTTGATGACTTGGAATAGCGCCGAGGCGGCCTCACCGGGCAGCGGGAGGTAGCCGAGCTCGTCGATGATCAGCAGCGTCGGGCCGGCGAAGAACCGCATCATCGTCGACCATTTCCCTTCGATCGCGGCGCGGTGGCAGCGCGCGGCGAGATCGGCGGCGGAGGTGAAGTAGACCCGGTAGCCGGCCCTCACGGCGGCGTGCCCGAGCCCGGTCGCGATGTGTGTTTTCCCGACTCCTGGTGGGCCGATCAGCAGCACGTTGGTGGCCGTTTCGAGGAACCGGCAGCTGCTCAGTTCGGTGAGCAGCGACCGGTCGATGCCGCTGGCAGCGTCGAGGTCGAAGTCGTCCAGGGTGGTCCCGGTGGGGAGGTTCGCGAACCGGAACCTGCCGGCGAGGCGTCTCGCGTCGGTCGCGGTGACCTCGATCTGCAGGAGTCGTTCGAGCGCGTGGGTGAGCGTCCAGCCCTCGGCCTGCGCCTGATCGAGAACCTTCGGGAGCGCTTCGGCGGCGTCAGCGAGTTTCAGGTCGGTGAGGTGGCCCCGCAGCTGCTGGTAAGTGCTGGCCGGAGTGGTCGTGGGGGTCATCGGAGGGTGTTCCTGTTCTTCGCGGCCTGCTCGTAGGCGGCCAGATCGATCACGGTCGAGGTGGGCTGCCCGGTGCCGGTGAGCACCTGCGCGGCGCGGAGAGCCGCTGGCCCGGGTGGGATGCGTTCCTTCCGGCGGTGCGGGCGTCCCGGCGGCGCCGACGCCATCGCGATGGCCTCGAGCGCGGTGACGTGGCCGGTGTCGCGGACCGTGACCCCGAGGCCGGGCTGCGCGACCCGGTGCCGGGCGACGACTGTCCCGGAGGCGGTGGCGATGTCGATGGTGTCGGCGCCGAGCCGCTGCTGGATCACGACTTTCGCGGCAGCCAACTCGGGTGGGACGGAGTAGCGGTTCCCGCGCCAGTCGATCAGCGCCTGCCGTGTGGCGGTGCGCTCCTCGGTGATCACGACGGGGAACACGACCGGCGGTAGCGGCCGCAGCCGCTCCGCGGCGAACATCATCTTCGCGGTGGTCTTGCCCGTCTCGGTGCGCCGCGGCCGCTCATCCTGCCGGCGGGCGAACGCCTCGACGGAGGCTTGCGCCTGCTCGAGGGTCAGCCCGTCCGGGAGGGTGCGCCACCAGCGTTGCGCGGCTGTGTGGTTGTTCTTCTCGACCACGCCCTTCCGGTTCCCCGACCTCGGCCGGCAGACCACCGGCACGACGCCGTGATGCTTCGCGAACCCCGCGAACATCGGCATCAGGTCACGGGTCACGGGGTTCAACACCGTCGCCATCCGGTCGAACCGCCAGACCCTCGTCACCCCGCCCAACAGAGCCAGCACGGTCGTCATCGCGGCCAGCAGATGCGGGACATCCATCGACGGAGACAGCACGCCCCGCCAGACCCCGGAGTGAGCGAGCGACCCGACAAGCAGATACGCGTTCTTGTGCGGGAACCCCCAGTGCGCGGGTGGGTTGGGGAGCTCGAGCCAGTCGAACTGGGTCTCCTCGCCCGGCGGGTGGGCGATGATCGCGTTGGGTCGCTGGGTGACGTGCGCGCAGGCGGTGCATGCCGGCCGCAGCCCGCGGGCCCGGATCTGCCGCGTCAACGTCGGATACGACCCCGGATAGCCCAGCGGCACGAGCTCGTCCAGCAGCGTCGCCGCCCAGAGGTGCGGGTCCTCCGCCAGGCGGGCGGTGACGTAGTCGACGAACGGATCGAACGGGTCCGGGGCCGCGCGTTCGCGCTGGCCTGGCGTGCGTTCCCCGTTCAGGTATGCGCGGATCGTCTTGCGGTCATGGTGGGTGCGGCGGGCGATCTCACTGATCGTCATCCCCTGCCTGTGTAGAGCGTGGATGTCCACGCTGCTCCTCTCTGAAAGCATGAGAAGAGGGCCTCCCTCGGAAGCTGGTGTGTGGTCGAAGACCACCAGCATCGAGGGAGGCCCGCCTCATGCGACGGAGCGACCCAGGGTGGGGAATTTCAGTGAGCAGAAGTGGGGAATTTCAGTGAGCGCCGTCAGGATTCCGCCGGCCTCCACGGCGTAGCCGCGTCGGGCTGCGCGGATATGGTGGAGTCACTGGGTTCTGGAGGGTACTGCGGAGATGCGGACTGATTCGCCACTGTGGCGTGTCATGGGCGACGCTGCCCAGGCGCAGGAAGCCGAGGCACTCGACAAAATCCGCCAGCTTCTGCCCGACGATGGAATCGCCCGCGGATGGGCGAACATCACCTTCACCGACAACCACGGGCGGCTCAACGAGGTCGATGCGCTCCTGCTGACTCGCAACGGTCTCTTCGTCGTTGAACTCAAGGGGTGGCGCGGCGAGATCACCGGCGATCAGCGCATGTGGCGCCTCGGGAACCGCACCGAGAAGAACCCTCGGCTGCTGGCTAACGACAAGGCGAAGCGCCTCCGCTCTGTCCTCTCCGACCTGGCTCGCACCGCAAACCTCCCCAGCAACGTAGTGCCGTACGTCGACGAGGCGGTCGTGATGCACGGGCGTCGATCAAAGCTCCGGCTCGACCGGTTCGGCGCTGAATCGGTCTGGGCATTGGACGGATTCGAAGTCCAGGGACTTGCTCCCGACCGCGCATTCTCGACGTTGCTCGCGCAACAGCCCACCCGCGAACCAATCGATCTCCCACGCGCCAGGCAGATCGACGCGCTGATGGATGCTGCGGGCCTGATGCCGCGTCCCCGCCAGCGCATGATCGGCCATTACCCTCTCGACTCGAGCCAGCCGCTCGGTGAGGGGCCCGGCTGGCAGGACTTCCTCGTCAAACACCCCGACGGTGTGACGAAGCGCCGTATCCGTCTGTTTCCGTACCCGAAGGGCGCGGATCGCGAGACCCGCGCTGCCGTCGATCTGCGGGCACGCCGCGAGTTCCGTCTCACCGACGGCATCATGCATCCCGGGATTATCGCCCCGCTTGACCTCCTCACTCCTGAAGATGGACCGGCGCTCCTCTTTCCCTACGATCCCGACGAACTGAGCCTCGAGGACTACCTCTCGCAGCACGTCGATGACCTCACCTTCGAGGCGCGCGAGCGCATCGTGCAAGACCTGACCGAACTCGTCCGTTTCGCGCACGGCCAGCGGCTCACTCATCGGGCCCTGTCGCCCGTGAGCGTGCGGGTTACCGACACGGGTGACGACTCGGTCACTGTACGGATCCGAGATTGGGATCTCGCGCGGCGACGAGACACCGAGACCTCCACAGCGACAGTTGTGTCGAGGGGTATCACCGATCTCGTCGGCGTCGTTGATTCCGAGGCGCTCCTCTACCTCGCGCCCGAAACGCTCCGGAACGCGACTCCTGCGTCGGCGCAGACGCTCGACGTGTACGGCACGGGGGCGGTTGCCTTCACGGTTCTGACCGGAAAGCCCCCCGCAGTGAACCTGCCCGCTCTCGAATCGCTCGTGGCTTCGGACGCGACGGGGCTCGATCCACGGTCAGTGATGCCGGAGATCTCGGATCGTCTCGCCGGCGTCATTGCACAAGCCACGGCGTTCGACGAGATGGAACGCACCCTGGACATCGCCGATTTCCAGGTGGCATTCGAGGACGCCCGTCGCGAGACGCACGACGATGAGCCGGTCGTCGCGCAGACGGATCCACTCGACGCATCGGTGGGGGAGATCATCGGTGGCCGCTTCGAAATCGCACGCCGCCGCGGTTCGGGGTCAACGGGTGTAGCGCTCGAAGTGCTCGATTACGAGGCTGGTCGTGAGGGCGACATCCTCAAGCTCGCGAAAGACGACGCAGCTGCCGCACGCCTGCAGATCGAAGCATCGGTGCTGGATCGGCTGGACCACCCTCGCATTGTGAAGCGCTTGGATGGGCCTCTGCCCGTCGGCACGCGCCAGGGACTCCTGATGACGGATGCCGGCACCGAGACGCTGTCGGACCGCATCCGTCTCGAGGGTCGCGCCACGATCGAGCAGCTCGAGCGCTATGGCGCGGACCTGTTCGAGTCCGTGGCGCATCTCGAGCAGCGAGGGGTGTTCCATCGCGATATCAAGCCGTCGAACCTCGCCGTTAAGCCCGACCCCGGCACCCGCAAGCCGCGCCTGACCCTGTTCGATTTCTCCCTCGCGGAAGAGCCGCTCGCGAACATCAAGTCGGGATCGCGGCCTTACCTCGATCCTTACCTCGGCGTGAGTGCGCGGCGGCAGTTCGACTCGGCCGCTGAACGCTTCGCGGTTGCGGCGACGCTCTTCGAACTCGCCACCGGAGACCCGGTTTGGTGGCCGTCCGGGGATGCGCCCGCGAGCGCGACGGATGCGCCGGTGGTGCAGCCGAGCATGTTCGACACGGGTGTCGCTGAAGGCCTCGTCGCGTTCTTCCGCGTTGCGCTTGCGCCGGACGCTACCGAGCGGCATCCATCGCTCGACGCCATGCGCGTTGCGTGGGCAGCCGCTCTCGCCGGTGCGACCATTGACGACGACACCGCAGAGGCGAACGATGCGAAGGCGGATACCGCGTCCGTCGACACACCGCTGACCGAAGCCGGCCTCAGCGCTCGCGCGCTCTCGGTCGTGGCGCGGGTCAATGCGACGACCGTCGGCGAGCTACTCGGCGTGCCTCCGATGGTCATCAACCAGATCCGCGGGAGTGGCGAGCAGGTGCGCCGCGAGATCAGCTCGCGCATCCGACAGTGGCGCGAGCGTCTCGCGCATACGACCACGACGACCGAGGTTCCTGCGGCAGGCGGGCGTCGGGCCGTGGAGAACTTCCTCAGTGGCATCTCGCCCAAGCCCGGCGAGTCGCCAGAGGACCGCTTCAAGCGGTTGCGCAAGGGTGGAACGCTCAAGACGGCGGCCGACGATGTTTCCCGATGGCTGCGGGACTTCGAGAGCATCGCGACTGTCGACGAGCTCGCGGCCAAGCTCCTACGTGAATATGGGTCGTCCATCGACGATGAACAGCAGCGAACGAAGGTCGCGACCGCCGTCGTGCAGGCGATCCTCGAACTCGATGCTCGGTACCGGGACCCGAAGTTCGTCTTCCAGCGGGCGGCTGACCGCACCCGAATCATCGTCGCCTACGCGCCCGAAGACGGCTCGGGCATGTCCTTCGACGACGCAGAATCGCACCTAGAGGCAATTCTTCACCGGGCATCCATCATCGACGACCTCCTCGATGCGGACGACGTCGTGCCCGCTGCACGCGTCCGCGAGGCGCTGCGGGCCGACGAAGAGAAGCCACTGAGGTTGAGCGACGCCCGCATCGCGCAACTCGCGATCGGTCTCTCCGCACGCGGTCGGCAGTCGTCGATGGGTGAGGCATACCGAGTGGACTTGTCGCCCGCGAGGGCGGTGGAGCATGCCCTCCGCTCGGCCGCGACGCGCGAGGTCGCAGAAGTCACCATCGAACAGCGAGTGCGTGCGCGGTTCCCCGCCGTTGACAGCATCCCCTCGCGGCCCGCGCTTGACGTCGCGGTGAGAGCCGCGATGCCGTATCTCGAATGGCGGAGCGACCTCCGCAAGTACGCCATGCGCGCCGCGGACGCGACTTCGGCGACCGCGACCGCATCTTCGACGACGTGGGGACGCGCCACCGGAGACGACACCGTCGTGGCTCGACTGCAGGCGTCGCTCCGAGAGAGAAGCGCACTGGCTCTTGTCGTGACTCGGCGTAGACCCACGCCGCTCGTCACGACAGCGCTCGCCCACGCCTACGACACGCGTGTCATCGACCTTGCAGACCTTGCGCTGGATGCACTGCGTGAGACCGCCGCCGACAAGAACATCCAATGGGGTGTCGTTCTTGCTGCAGATCGGGCGGATGCCGGCGGCACCGCCCAGCGGAACCTGCAGCAGCTGGCTCGCCTCGCGATCGTTCCTCGATGGAATGAGCTGATGGAATCGCCACAGCCGCTCATGCTCACCAACGCGGCGGTGCTCGCTCGGCTTGGCCTCGTTGACCTGATCGCGTCGGTGATGGACATGTCGACCTCGCGCGCCGCGGCGCGCTGGTTCGTCCTGCCGCGTCCGCTCACGGGCAGCACCCCCGATCTGGACGGCGTGCCGATGCCGTTCGGTGCGGATGGTTGGCTGGAGTTGGGCATCGATTCCTTCCAGCTAGGGGATGGCGAGTCACATACCGTCCTCTCAGCCGCGACCCCCTCTCTCACCAGAAAGGCCAGCGTTTCGTGATCGATTCCGCTGCACTTCTCGCTGACCTCAAGCGCGAGCTCAAGACTCTGGAGGCGGACCTGCGGGTGCGCGCAGAAGACCCTGAGTCCCCTTGGGGTTCGCGGCTCAGGAAGGAATACGGGCGTGCTCAGGCACGGGAACGTACGGGGCTCGCATGGATCGATTGGCGTGACGGGCAAGTTGCGCAGGCCGGGGTGGGCTGACCCCGTTCGGTAGGTCCGGTGGTTGTGTGAGTCGTCCTGTTGCCCGGGGGTCCGGGCAGGGAGACTGGTCAGATCATGACGAACAGCAGGAAGCGTCACACTCCGGAGCAGGTCGTCCGTAAGCTCGGGCAGGCCGACAGGATGCTCGCGGGCGGGAGCGACATCGCCGGGGTGTGTCGAGAGCTCGGAGTGTCCGAGCAGACGTACTACCGGTGGCGGAACCAGTACGGCGGATTGAAGGCCGACGACGCGAAGCGGCTGAAGGAGCTCGAGAAGCAGAACGCCACGCTCAAGCGGCTGCTCGCCGAGGCAGAGCTCGAGAAGGCCGCGCTCAAGGAGCTGGCTGAGGGAAACTTCTAGGCCCGGGCAGGCGCCGCGCCGCCGTCGACCACCTCAAGCGCAAGCTGCGGGTGAGCGAACGAATGGCGTGCCGTCTGGCCGGGCTGAGCAGGTCCGCATACCGTCGCCCGCTCCAGGGCGAGACGACAGCCGACCCGGACCTGGCGTTGCGGGACTGGCTGCGGGCGTATGCGAAGAAGCACCCGCGGTGGGGATACCGCAGGGCCTACCACGATGCCCGCGGCGAGGGGTGGGTCGTGAACCACAAGAAGATCCAACGGCTCTGGCGCGAGGAAGGGCTGCGCGTCCCGCAGCGGCGTCGCCGCAAACGCGTTGGGTCTTCGACCGTCGACGCCCCGGCAGCGGTCGCACCCAACCTCGTGTGGGCGGTGGACTTCCAGTTCGACGCGGACGAGCAGGGCCGTCCGATCAAGATCTGCTCCATCGTCGACGAGCACACCCGCGAGTGCATCGGCGGGCTCGTCGAACGGTCGATCACCGCGGACCGGCTCACCGCCCACCTCGAGGACCTCGTCGCAGTCCGCGGCGCCCCCGCGGTGCTCCGATCCGACAACGGCCCCGAGTTCATCAGCGACGCGATGGCCCACTGGGCCGGCACCCGCACCGGCCTGTTCTACATCCCGCCCGGCTCGCCCTGGCACAACGGGTACGTCGAGTCGTTCAACAGCAGGCTCCGCGACGAGTGCCTGAACATCAACAGCTTCTACTCGCTGCTCCACGCCCAGGTCGTGATCGGCGACTGGAAGACCGAATACAACCACGACCGCCGGCATTCATCGCTCGGCTACCTCGCACCCGTCGACTACGCTCGGCAATGCACCCATCAATCGGAAACCGACGACTCGCACAGCGACCGGACCGAATGAAGGGGGCGGCCCAGGGGTTGCGTGGATCATCGCGACAGTGTTCATCCGCTTCTGCGAGGACAACGGACTGCTTGCCGGTGCGGCGCGTGACGGGCGCTCGGTGGCTCAGCCGTGGATCGCTGGGCCTGGTGATGGGCTGGAGCGTGCGGTGGAGAACGAGGCCGCGTTCTACGCCGCGGCGCCGACGATGACCTCGCGAGATTGGCTCCAGCAAGCGTTCGGCACGCTCGCCGAACTGCCGGCAGGCGCCCCGCTTGTGGACCGGAATCACTCGGCCGTCTGGCACGCGGAGATCTCGGCGACCGCAGCAGACGGGCTGCGCGACTTCTTCCGCCGTACGACGCCCGGTGGCGAGCTGGTGCACGACTTCAGCGACCCCCAGCTGGGCACACGTTTCCTAGGCGACCTCTATCAGGATCTCTCCGACTACGCCAAGAAGACGTTCGCCCTCCTGCAGACTCCAGACTTCGTCGAGGAGTTCATCCTCGATCTCACTCTCACGCCTGCGATTGAGGAGTTCGGTCTCACGGGTCTCAAGGTGATCGACCCGACATTTATGCGCAAGTCGAATGTCTCACGAGACACGAGGTCTATGCGATCGACCACCAGAAGTTTGAGCCGTAGATTCGCCCGTATCCGTGCGCCGTTCCCAGATCTGTCCACATCAGGCGCTTGTCGTTGCCGCCATACTTCGTCTCGTCGGAGAGCATCCCGAACACTTCCTGCGTGATGTAGGACTTGTATCCGGCATCTAGCGCTGCCAGCTTCGCGGCGATGTTGGCTGCATTTCCAACCCAAACGAGGTCGTTGCTACCGCGGATCCCCGTTCGTGCCACCATCGTCTTGGAGGTGGCGATCCCGACCTTCTGCTTGAGCATGTACGTGTTCGATGGGTACTGAGCGTCGATGGCAGGCTGCAGGATCTTCTGCACAGCCCAGTTGATCTTGAGCGCGGTCTTCGCCGCATTGCTGTTCTTCGAACCTCCGATGTAGACGCCCATGACACGGTCCCCATCGAAAGCGGTGATGGTACCGCCGTGCGCGCGGATGATGCGAGACACCGCGTACAGGTAGTTCTTGTAGACCTCAGCCGCGAACCAGTCTTTCCACCCCTTGACGAGGCCCGTCGAATCCTTCAGATCCGCGTAGAGGACAACTGCATCGAGGTCAACGGCCTCGTTTCCGAGGGCCAAGTCGCCTGTCTCAGGTACCTTCTGACCGTCGCGTCGCTTCCATGTCGTTGAGTGCGTCGCCTTCGCATAATCGCGAAGCTCATCCGCAAGTCCCATCGGTGCTCCTCTCAGTGGTCCAGGTCGATTTCGCTAGCTGAGGACACGGAAGGCGGCGACCACAACAAGCATCGCCAGCGCCACTAGCAATGCGACCGTGGCCCCGGTTGCGAGCACGAACTTGCGGTCGGCCACGCACGAGTTGGCATGAATCTGACGTGCCAGATTCGGAGCGAGTTCGTCGCCGATGGTGAGAATCGCGCGAGCGTATGCGTCAGGGCCCTCGTAGTCATTGGCGATGGCGCGGTAGTAGATACGTTCCTGCGTTGCGCTCGGCGTATACCTACGTCGTGGGAGCAGGCCGACAAAGGCGAGCATGCCTGCAACCACAAGACTGCAGCCGGCTGCCGCGGCGATCAGGAGCACCCAAAGTGGCGACCTGCCCTGCGCCGTAACGTATAGACCGCCGCCAGCCACACCGACGAACGCGATGAGCGTGGCCAGTTTCGCGTCCGCGTGTCGGATCCAACCATTCACATTCTCGAGCTGGCTCCACAAGTCGGCGTGCGTTGGGGAGCTGGGCGTGGACTTCACTCTCCGCCAGGGCATCATGCGGTCAGCTCTCGAACCCGGAACTCGCGTCGAACTTGAGCACGCGGGCGTTCTCGGAGATCGTGCGCACCTCGCCCTCATCGAAGCCGTCGCCCTTGCTCGCCTGGATGTCTATGGTGATCTCGAGCTTGGCGCCGGCGCCGGCGAGGCGGTCGATGATTTCGCGAGTCACGTTTCCGATATCCCTTGAGTAGCGATCGGGGTCGACCTTCACGGAGCCGAAGTAGCGGCTCGGGCGTCGCGGTGCGACGATGTCTTCGGTCGTTGTGGCGGAGTCGTCTGCATCGTCATCGACCAGCACGATGTCGATCGGACCTAGCTCTGCGGCCCCTTCCTCGGCGGCGCGCCGGGCGGCCTCCCGAGCGGCGGAGGCTCGGTCTGCAGATGCTTGCTCATCGGCCGTGTTCCAGTCCACCAGCAGAGTGCTGTCGGTGATCTGGATAACGGCGTTGTGAGCTGGGGGCACGATCAGCCCCCGGTAGCGACCCGCCTCGGTGTCCTTCCCCGTCGCGATTGCGAACTTCTCGCCATCGACGAGGACGGAGTTCAGCGACCGTTCGATGGCGGAGTCGAGGGTCTCTCGCCGAACGAGGCGCGGCAGGTAGACGTAGCGGGTGAAGTATCCCCACAGTTCGCCGACGCTGATCTCGCCCTTGTCGCGCCACAGCTGTCCGAGCTCCTGATGCAGTGTCGCGCCGAGGATCGGCGCGCCGAGTTCGGTGACGAGCTGGTCATCGCGGGAGAGCTTCGCGGCCACTCGCTCGGCGAGGGATCGGCCGCTTGAGTCCGGCACCTTGTCGGTGATCAGCTCGAACGGTTTGGTGGCGTCGAACTGTTCGGGGTAGACCGCCCACACGAAGGTGTCGCGGATCCGGTCCGAGACGGTCCGATCCAGGCGTGTGACCCAGTCGTCGGTCTGCTTTCTCTGCTGCACCGACAGGTTGAGGCTCTCGCTGGTCGCCTGCACGCGCTTCCACGCGAGGTAGCTGCGCGCGGCGGCCTCCAGGCTCTCCAGCTCGCTCTTGTCTGCGACAAGGAACACGAGGGTATTGCGGTGCACGCGCTGGCTGGCGCCCTTGGTCTCGATCGCGTCGCGCACCCACTGGTGGGCTGAGGAGTCGGCGCCGTCCGACTTACGCCGCGAGTGGCGCGGGTGAACGATCACCAGGCGCGCGTCCTCGAGGTCCGGGATGTCGGCGCTGGATGCAGGGGCGACGTGCACCCGGTCGAAGATGCCGCGCGCGCGTTCCTCGCTGCGCAGTCGTTCGGTGATCTCGTTCCACACAGTTTCGACGTCCTCACGGAGTCGCTCGGCGTAGTCGTTCGCGGTCTTCGTCACCGACGGCTGAGTGTCGAACCAGTAGTGGCCCTGCTCCTCGTAGAAGTACGTCGACCTTTGCGCGAGCAGCTCGATCGCACTGCCGAAGTTGCCGAGCGTGTCACCGGGAGCCGCTGTTCCGAGCCACACGTACTGCTTGTCCAAGCCCTTCCGCGACGACTTGATCCTCGGGGCAGCTCCCATGAAGATCGTTCGCGCGATCCGCTGCGTCACGAACCGCTGCCCCAGGTTGGGGCGGTCCAGGTCGATCTGCTGCGCCATAGACCCCGGACCGTCGATGTCCGAGTCGATGATCGGCTTCCACTGGTCCTCGAGGTACTGGGTGAGGTCCGTGTTGACCGTCGTTGCCTCCAGCGGCACGTTGCCGGGGAGGATCAGCGGGGACGTGTCGTTGGATGCCCACAGCTCGTGCACGATGGACGACACGAGCTTGAGCACGCCGCGGGTGCGCTGGAACCGCTCCAACGTGGACCAATCCTCGTACAGACGGTCCAGCAATTCGGGGTGCAGCGGGTACGACGCCCGGATGCGCTGCTCGTAGTCGTCGCTCGGGACCGCGGCATCGCGCGGAAACAGAGCAGTGTTGCTCCGATACAGGGTGACAAAGCTGCGCGCCACGGCGGCGATCGTGGTGAGGCCCTCCGCGTTCGGCGCCTGGAAGAGACGGCGGCGCACGATCTCGAAAGACTCGTCCTTGCTCGACGGCCGCCACTGATCCGCGACACGACGGATCACATTCTGCAGCCGTTCCAGCGCGAGCTGACCGTTCGCACCACCGATCTCGATGTCGCTTCCGCTACCCGCATCGCCCGTGTCGGATGCCGGGATCGAGACCACGAGCATCGCACCGGGTACCGACCGAACGACTTCGGTTAGCGACTGTGCGAACGTGAACTGCGTCTCGAACGAGCCCGATGGAAGCTCCTTGTCCGTGACCAACTGCCGCGCATACGCGACCCACTCATCGATCAAGATCAGCGCCGGCGAGTACTTCGCGATGAGCGTCCTCAAGGCCTCGCCCGGGTTCGTCCCGGCGCGGTCGTCCTCTGCGATCAGGTCGTATGCTTCGCGGCCGCCGAGCTGCCATGCAAGCTCGCCCCAGAGCGTGCGGACCTCTGTTCCGTCGTCCTTGATGAGCGGCGATCCTGCTTTGAGGTACGTGCCGACGAGCGCGACACGCTTCACGCCCAGACTCGCAAGGTCCGGGTTCCCGGTCTCAGCGATGAGTTCCTGCAGCTCCTGAGGAAAGTCCTTCGCGGGCGTGCCGCTGAACAGGTGGTAGAGAGCGAGCATCGAGTGCGTCTTGCCACCACCGAAGTTGGTCTGGAGGTTGACGACGGGGCTGGCGTTGCCGTCCCCGCCCCCCACGCGTCGGAGGGCGCGGGATAGCAAATCCCGCAGACCTTCCGTGAGGTAGGTGCGAGTGAAGAACTCGACCGGGTCGCCGTACTCGGGGCTCGTCGCCTGGCCTGTCCGTACGAGATGCAGGTCGGCGGCGAACTCGGATGCCGTGAACTCGCCCCGTGCCACATCATCATGCGGGCGGATCACCTCGCGCCAGGGCCGCAGACCCGAACCCGGGTCGAGGGTCACCGTCGTCCGCTTGACCTGCTTGCGCGTCTGATCCTCGAAGACCGTGCGCTGCAGGTCGACCCGGAGCTTGCGGACGTCCTCGGCAGAGTCCACCGCTCCGACGGCATGAAGCAGTCGCTCGATCGTGTCCAGCGCGCGCGCCGCGTCATCAGAACTGAACGGCTCGTTGTGCGCCCATAGATTTCGTGTTTCGCGCAGTTCTGAGCCGAACCCCTGTTGCGCCCGCGACAGCACGTCCTTGAATCGGTAGCCCTGCTCGGTGATCGCGCGAAGCTGCACCTGGACGTCATGCTTCGTCAACGTTCGTGCAGGCCCACCCCGGCGCTGCGCGTCTTCTCGCGCCCACGCGGCGGGCCAGTCCGACGTCCCGTAGGCGGCGGTCATCACCTCGTCGACAGAGTCCAGCAGACCCTCCGACAACAGGTCGAAGGCCTTGCCCACGCGATCACGGTTGTTCATCGCCATCGAACTCAGTCCCCATCCTCATCGAAGTCGAACGCCTGTTGAACGGCCCGCGGCGCACCGGCATGCTTTCGCGCCTGCTCGTTCACGTCACCCCATGCACTCACCAAGCCGTTGAAGAGAATCGCGTCCTTGGTGTCGCGCTTCTTCTCTGCCTCGTGGAAGAGCAGGAATCCCAACTCCTTGACCGCGTCGAGATTCACCCGCGTCTGAACTGAGGGGAGCATCGAAGCGACTTGATCGGCTCCGTGCTTCGCCATCACCGCCGCGAGGCGGACCGTCGCCTCCCACACGCTGACGCGCTCGTCGGTGCTCACGTCCCATGCGCCTTCGAGCTGGGTCGGCGAGAGAAGTCGCGCCTTCCCGCCCTTTGCCTCGAAGATCCCCCCGCGCTCGAGCGCTCCGATCGACGTATCGGAAGAGCGCGCGAGTTGATCGGCGATGCCCGAGTTCTCCTGCATCCAGCCGTACTGGCGGTACCACTTGACTGCGAATCGGGTATCCGGATCGAAATCGGATTCCTGCTCACCAATCACCTCATCGAGCGTCGCGTTCACCAGCAGGAGTGCATCTTTCACGCTCATGTCGGATCCATCTGCCTCGCGTACGCGGGAGTATCGAGAGAACACGGATATGCCCGGACCGATCGCGGCTTGAGCCAGGTCGACGGGTGCGATCGTTCCCTGCATGAGTGTGTGGAGCGCTTGAGGCAGTTCGGACTTCAGCGCTGCCACAAACGCGCGCCGAGTTGTAGTCGGAGCATCCGACGGGCGCGGACGACAGGCCAAGACGATGGACGATGCGAGGGCGTTAGCGTTCGCACCGATCAGCCTTCCGCTCATTTCGGTCCGCATGGGCCAGGTGGCCGTGATCTCCCAACCAGTTTCGATGAGGCCGTCGAGCAGCGTATGCCAGCCGGTCGACGACGAACCCTCGGAGCTCGAATCCTGCTGTTTGTATGCGTAGTAAACAGTCAAGGGAACGCCCAGACTGGCGCCCGCCCGTACGCTCGCGAAAACGGAGTTGAACCCATCAACGAAGAATCGTTCTGCACCAGCTTTGCCCTTATGCCGGTAGGCGTCCGCGACGAGTTCTTCTGCCTTCGGAGTGAGCATCGTGCCCACCAGTTTCGAATGAATTGTGCCGAGCGACCGCCTCAGCCACACGTAGAAGAAGTCGGACAGATCCGAATAGCCGATGTTGTCGTAGTACGGGGGGTCGGTCGAGATCGCTACATCCGAGTAGTCGCGTGTGGCTGCGTCGGCCTGAAGCGCAATGCTCGCGCGTTGAGCAGGCAGGCGATCGATCGCGTCAGCCATCCCCTCGATCTGTGTGATGAACCCGCCGGACCACCGCGAGAAGACGTTGACTTCGGCGTAGTCCCAAACCATAGGGACGGCTTGCCGAGAAAACACGTTGCGAATCTTCTGCAAACTGCTGTCCCAGCCGCAGATAGACGATGATGCGTTCGTCTCACGACTCACCGCGAGCGCAAGATAGGTCGCGACAGCGTCCGCGTACGCCGCGGCATCTGACCCCCCGTCCTCCAGACGCGCACCGGGCGCGAAGCCCGCAGCAGCTGCATCTTGCAGCACTTTCTCTCGAGCTTCGCTGACAAGGTCACTCAACGTCGTCAGGGCAACCAACTGCCGGTTCGTGAACAGATCTGCCCACGTCGTCAGCCCATAATTCGGCGTCTTGAAGTCTCGAGGGTTCTTTGGAAGGTCGCCCTCAGGGACATGGCTGGGACGCGCTACTTGGGCAATGTCCGCGTGCGCGGCAGTCGGCGGGAGGTACAGTCGCCCCCGTTCACCCTCGGCGACGATGGCAATCAGCTGGCTTCCCATGCGTCCTGCCCGGCCTTGTTCTCGGACGTAGTTGAGCGTCAACGGTGTTCGATCGCCAACTGCGTAGCCGCCCTTCCTGCCGATCGTGCCGTCGTCATCACCGGACGGACCGTCGGCGTCCCGGCGAATCTGGTACTGCACTCGCCCGCCAACTACCTCCGCTTCGATCCAGGCCTCAGCACCCTTTTTCTTGCTCAGCCACCATGAGCGGACGAGCGGCACCTCTATCGGGTTGGCAGGGTTGGGGCTCGTGACGGTGCGCGCCCAGATCCAGGCGATTACAGCGTGTTGGCTACCGTCGGGCCCGATGACCTTCGGGTAGAGGCCTCCGATGCGTCGCTCAGCTTCGTTGCGCATCCACTCGCCGTAAGCGCGAACGTCTTCAGCGAGACCCTCCGCTCGGCTCCACCCATTTCGAGCTCCTGCTCGCCCCGGATGAACAGGCGGAACACCAGCAAACTTTGGTGGAATCTCGACCAGCGCCTTGTTGATAAGAACGGCGAGGGGGTTGAGGTCGCTCGCGTGAGCCTCAAGACCCAACCGCTGTGCTTCCAGAGGGATCGCGCCGCCGCCGGCAAAGGGGTCCAGGATGGTCGGGAGGACACCGTTGTTGCTCTTTTGGATCTCCGTACGCGCCTGAAGCAGCAGGGTTTCGTCATTGCTGTTCTCCCAGACAATCAGCTGCTCTAGCAGATGATGCAGTCGTGCGCGTTCTGCATCTTGTTCCGCGATTGTCGGAAACTCTTCAGGCCGCGAGGCAGGGTCGTCCACCAATTGAGCGAAAAGCACTCCCCGCGCCACCGCGATGGGACGGCGCGCCCAATACAGGTGCACCATAAGGGGTAGGCCCTTACGGATCGACTTCTTCTCGCGTGCTGCGGCGAAGTTGATGGCTTCGAGCGGAAGAGAGGTCTCGATGAGCTTCTTCTTGGGTGTCGCGTTCACTTGTACGTCTCTCGTGGGCTGGTTGGTCGTCTCGATCGGGTCATTCATCGCGGTGGACCTCCGCGATCCCAGTAGTCGCGCCACTCTTCGTTGTAGGAGCGTGTCGTCGCGGACGGCTCGATGTGCGTGAACGCGTCGAGCACGTAGCGGAGTCGGTCCCGCTTCTCGCCGTCCGGTGACACGAGGACGAGGGCGAGTCGGTGGCGGTCGCCCTGGGTCTGGGCGAAGGTGACCTCGTTCGTCGTGATGGTGAAGGTGTCGGACCCTTCGATTCGACCCTTCACCTCGATGTAGTGAATGCGCCCGTCGGGATCGAAGGATTGGATGTCGTATCCGGGGTTGTTCCGGGGCATCTCGTGGGGAGTGCGGCCGAGTGCGCGTTCGGTGGCGAGGACGGCCTCGACGGCTCGGCGTTCGACGAGCTCGGTGTTGCGCGCGAAGGTCTGGGGCGCGGCATCCTCGTCGCCAGTCGACAGTTGGTGGCTCGGCACGACGAGTGCTGATCCGCGGACGACCGCGGGAAGGGCGACAAGTTGCGTGCTTTCGTCGAGTGCGCGGAGCCGCGTGTCGAGTCGTTCGTCGAGTTGGTGTGCCCGCTGGAGTGCGGCGTCGGCGCGGATGCGGCCGATTGTGCCGGCGCGTTCGAGCGCTTCGAGGCGGTTGTGTTCGCGGTCCCAGTGATTGATCTCGGCGAGCAGGCGTTCCTTGACCTGCACGCGGGTGCGGTCGACGTCCACGGCTATCCGCGCGGCGAGTTCGTCCATGCGGGGTGCGAGTCCGTCACGGTACGCCCATGCGCGGACGGAGCGTTCGTGGTCCCTCTTCGCCCATTCGTCCGCGAGGATCTCGGCGATTGCCGCGGCCTCGCCGGCGTGTGGCGCGTCATAGTCGAGGTAGGGAGGGGCCGCGGCGAGGGTGACTGTGCCCGCGGTGTCGAGGACGGGGTAGTCGAAGTGGTGTGAGACGGTGTCGGCGTCGGGCGTGGCGTTCTGGATGCGTTGCTCGACCGCGTACAGCAGCGCAGCGTGCTCGGACTGCTGTTCGCGACGGTCGACGAACACCGTTCCACGCTTGAGCACCGCCCCCAGATCTTCGATGGTGAGTTCGATGACGGCTTGCAGCAGCGGGTGGCCGGGGGCGAGGAGTGCAGCCTGCGCCTGATTCTCGGGACGAACGAGTGCGGTCTCGAACGTGGTTCGTTCGTACCGCTCCGGCACGGGCGCCCACCTGTTGAGCCTGCGGGCCATGTCGATAACGCGCTGTGGTACCCGCGTGATCTCGTATCGGCCTTTCTCGCGCCGGCGGATGCGACCGCCGAGGCGTTCGAAGGCGGGGAGGAAGAACGCCGCGATGTATCCGGGCTGCAGGCGTCGCTCGCGGGCCTTCTCCATCCGTCCGCGGATCTCTTCGAGGTTGAGAGAGGAGTACATCTCGGGGTGCAGTGCGCGCTCGGCGACCACGGTGTCCAGCCCGTGGGCGACGCTCGCGTCGATGACGCGGTCGAGCTCGGCCTTGCGTTCGGGCTCGTCGCCGTACCGGATCGCCTCGATCAGCAGTTCGCGGAGCGACTTCTCCTGGAAGGCATCCGCGTCGCCGAGGACGTTGAACAGGTTGCCGTTGTACGCGATCGACATCTGGTCGATCTTCGACAGCAACCGGGTGAACACGTCCCCCTCGCGGGTGTCCTTCGCGACCATGTTCCACAGGTGGCAAACCTCGCGCTGGCCGATGCGATGGATGCGTCCGAAGCGCTGCTCGATGCGGTTCGGGTTCCACGGCAGGTCGTAGTTGACCATGAGGTGCGCGCGCTGCAGGTTGAGGCCTTCACCCGCGGCATCCGTCGCCAGGAGCACGACCGTGTTGCGGTCGTAGGTGAACTGCTCGCGTGCCGCCTTGCGGTCTTCGCGGCGGGTGCCGCCGTGAATCGTGATGACCGACTCGGGGCGACCCAGCTGCGTCGTGATCTTCTGACGCAGGTAGTCCAGGGTGTCTTTGTGCTCGGTGAAGATGATGATCTTGCGCGGTTCGCCCGAGTCGTCGTGGACGAGGAGCTGGTTGTCGAGGATGGTGCGGAGCTGCACCCACTTCTTGTCATCATCGAGCAGCCTTACACGGCGCGCGACGCGGATGAGGTCTTCGAGAATCGCGATCTCCGCGCGGAGTTCGCCGATCGACTCGGCGGCGGTGGCGAGGTCGACGACCTGGTCGACACGCGCCTCGAACTGTGCTCGTTCTTCCTCGGAGACCTCTTCATCGAGGTCGTCGAACTCGTCGGGGTCGAAGCTCGGCGCCGCGGCGGAGGCGTCTTCGAAGTCCAGTGCGACACGGCCGGTCGACCACTCGTCGATCGTTGCCGTCATGGAGGTGCTGTAGCGGGCCTCGTCGGTCGCGCGCTGCCACTCCCGCAGACGCGTCTCGAGTCGCACCTGGCGTCGCTCGAGCGATCGGAGGATCGCTTCCGGACTCGACGCGAGGCGTCGCTGCAGCACGGTGAGCGCGAATCCCACATTGTTGCCGCGCTTCTTATCACCAGCTTGCGCGAGGCGTTCCGCGCGGCCCATCTCCGTGCGGACGTAGCCGGTCACCAGCTCGTACAGCTCACGCTCGGGATCGCTCAGCTCGTACTCGACGGTGTACGCGCGACGCTCGGGGAACAGAGGCTTCCCCTCGAAGGTGAGCAGCTCTTCCTTCACCATGCGACGCATCAGGCCGCGAGTGTCAGTGCGGTGTACGCCGGCGCGGAACTGGCCCTCGAACCGGTCTCGGTCCAGCAGCGACATGAACAGCTGGAAGTCCTCTTCCTTGCCTGCGTGGGGGGTAGCGGTCATGAGGAGGAAGTTGTGTGCGGTCTCGGCGAGCAGCCGCCCGAGGCGGAACCTCTTCGTCTCGTCGACCTGACCGGCCCACGACGAGTAGTGCGCAGACATGCGGTGCGCCTCGTCGACGACGACCGCGTCCCAGGCGACGTCGGAGAGCTGCTCGATCAGGTCGTCACTGCGGGAGAGCTGGTCCATCCGTGCGATGAGGAACGGGTGCTCAGCGAACACATTGCGACCCTGCGCGTCGTCGACCATCTGACGGTTGAAGATCTCGAACGAGAGGTCGAACTTCTGCGACAGCTCTTCCCGCCACTGCTCCACGAGGCCGCCCGGGGCGACGATCAGCGCTCGTTCGCAGTCGGCGCGGAGGATGAGCTCCTTGAGGTAGAGGCCGGCCATGATCGTCTTGCCCGCGCCGGGGTCGTCGGCGAGCAGGAACCGCAGAGGGATTCGCGGGAGGAGTTCCTCGTACACCGCGCGGATCTGATGCGGCAACGGATCGACGTCCGAGCTGTTCACCGCCGCCATCGGGTCGTAGAGCGCGGCGTACTTGATGCGCAGCGCCTCGGCCGCCAGTCGGAACTCGTCAGGGTCGCCGTCGAAGGCGGGTGCGTTGCCCAGATCGGTGATCAGCTCGAGCTTGCCGGCATCCGCGTCGGTGATCATGCGTTCGCCGGTGCGGCCGGAGTCGTCACGGAAGAAGATCTCGACGAGCGCATCGTCCAGCGGTGTTACTCCGACGAGCGTCACCGGCTGCCCAGGCAGGACGCCACGCAGGCGTTGCCCAGCGCGCAGCGAGGTGAGCGTCACCGCAGGTGCGTCCACGTGGTTCCTCCCCTGGAAAATGGCAAGTCGATCAGGATACGTCGGGCCGCCGACATCGCGGCCGACGGGGTCAATCCGGCGATCCGGCATCCCCCGTGCGTACCCAGTCGTCAACCTCGCTCGCCTGGAACTTCCACAAACGCCCGACTTTGTGCGCTGGCATCCCCTTATCGGAGATCCACGCGTAGACCGTGTCTTTGGTCACGCCCAAGTGCTCAGCAATGTCGTCGGCAGAGAGCCACGGCTCGGACATTCACGCCCCCATGCGGATTCAACCGGGTTATTCCGGGTATGCCCGAGCCTATCGGGCGGGATCGCTGTCCTGTCCACTCGCTGTGTGACCTGGCGCCTCGCCGGCCCTGCCGATCTCTCGAAGGAGTGAGCTCTCGATGTCGCTTATCGGCTCGGGCGGCATGTCCGCAACCACCTCACGGAGCGTCCGCAGAGCGGCTTCGATCGCCGGACGACTCTGATCGCGCCAGGCGACGGTCCCGGCGTCACGAAGCAGCCCGCTCTCGCGGCTGCCCTCATAGTCAAGCAGGAGTTCGGTGTCGATCACCGAGGCCAGGACTCGCGCGTCGACGAGGCGGCTGGGTCGGAGCGACGAGAACTCGGTTGAGGCGGCGGATCCAGACACGGAGACGCGGTAGCGCTGGATGTCGCCGTATTCGCTGCTAGTTGTGCCGACGTGCGAGACGGTGATCGTGCGGTTCGCGATGGCGATTGTTTGCATGCGTCCTCCTCGGGCTCGAACCGCTCAACGTATCAAGCAGGCTTCGTTCGCTCGTCGTTCGAATCGGGATGGCGATGCCCGGGCCGAACGACGTCGTCGCGGCCCGGGGTGAAGGCGATCGCGCCAAGACGCGTCCAGTAGCTGATTAGCCAGCGCTGGAGCAGTTCGACCTGCTCGTGGCGCTCCGGGAGTGTGCGTCCGGGATCTTCGATGGCTTCGTCCCAGACGATGCCGGCGAACATGGCCTGCAGCAGTTCCGTGCAAGACGGGCCAGTCCCGTGCCGCTCCCACCAGGCGATGGTCAGCCTGCGCGCTTGGGCGGCGTTGGTGGAGCCGGCGGGTTCCTCGATCGTCCCGATGAGAGCGCTGAGATAGGGATCCTCGGCGGCCAGAACGAACGACTCTTGGTCCAGTTCGCTAGCGCCCATACAGTGCAGAATGCCATACCGATTAGGCCTGACCGGGTAGATCGCGTCCTGCTCATTCCGTGCGAAGCGAGCGGGCGTCAGCGGATCGTGAGATCAGGCGTCGAGGGTGGCAACAGGTCGCTGATCTGCACGTCGAGCACCTGGGCGACTGCCAGGAGTGTCTTGACCGTCGGGTTCGCGGGCGAACCCGGTCTCGACTCGCCCTTCTCGAGCTTCTGGTACGTGTATCGGCTCAGATTTGACTCGTACGCGACGCGATCTTGGCTGTAGCCCACACGCGCTCGCTCTCTTTGGATGTTCTGGCCGAGTTCGCGGGCATAGCGTTCCCATGCTTCATCTGCTGCGCTGGAGCGGGAGGGCACCTGTTCAGGGTTGCGATTAGGCCTTTGCCACTAGGCCTAATCCGTATGGCAATCTGCGAAACTCGTGCTCGAGGATGACCGTCCGCACAAGATCAAGTCCCCACGCCACGTGCGGAACTCAAGAGCCAGCCGGAGCATTGGAATCATCCGGTGTCGCGCGCTGCTGCCGCCAACCCGGGGTTGGTGTCGGATGCCGCTCCTAGAATGAGACCGTGCGCAAGAAGACGAGCAGCAACGACGTCGACGAATCGGTTCGTCGCGCTCGTGCCGCCCGTGTTCGGCTGCTCAACGAAGAGCTCGACAGGCTCGTGACGGATGCTGCGGAGAGAACGGCGAGTGTCACTAGCAAGGCCTCATTTCTTGCAGTCTCCGCTGGCGTGCTGGTGGCGGCATCGACGGTTCAGCTCTGGACCAAGGCCCCCACGTTCGGCGTGGTTGCCCTCGCACTTGCCTGCATTGCCTTGTTCTGCGCAGCAGTCGCCGTGCGCCCCGGCAAGCGGATGGGCATTGAGGCTCGTCGTCTCGTCGACAGGTATGCGGACAGCGCGATGAACGCGCTGCAGGTCGAGACGCAGCTCGTCGAGGACAAGGCGAAAGTGCTCACGCACCGTGAGGCGGATCTTCGGAACCGTGCGGTATGGGTGTGGGCAGGTTTTGCGGCGCTGGCATTCGCTGCCGCCGCCCTGACCGTGGTCTTCGCGGTCGAAGTGCTGGGAGGGTAAAGATTGGGACGTCCGAATTACGATGACAGTGTCGCTGGCGGGTCCGACGGCGCAGACGACTATGTCTTCCTCATCGGTGACTCCACCGGATCGCTCACTGCAAGCGGCGACGGCAACCTGAGCAAGGTGCTCGGCACTCTCCAGGAGAGCGACAATGGGACGCCCTAATTACGACGACGCCACTGCTGGTGGCAGCGACGAGCACTCGATCGCCCAGGGCGATACGACCGGGTGGCTGCAACACGGCGAGGATCAGGACGGCGTCGAGTTCCGAGGGTGAGCCAGCCTGGTATGAGCAGGATCTTGCGCTAGAGATCCCATCACCGGTATGTGGACTTTCGATACCGACGCCCAACGCTCACAGGGCACCAGTGCCCGGAGACCGTCTCATCGGCGTGACGTTTCGCGTCGGATCCTCGCCTCGGAGCAGCTGGTTCTCCGCGTGGAGCTCGGCGATGACAGTGGTTGCGATCGTGAGTTGACCCTCCAGTTCGTGCACCCGCGCGCGGATCTCCTTGAGCTGTGCCGAACGCTCTGCAAGTGATTGCTTCAGCGCCTCGATCTCGCGGTCTCTGGGCTGAGTGGCGTCGACGCGCTGCGACCACTCGTCCATCAACGCAGTGGCGCGGTTCATGGTCGCGCGACTGACGCCGGCTTCGCGATAGAGGTTCTCCTTGATGATTCGGCCGTCGGTAAGGACGGCTGCCCCGGTGAGGAGCCGCTCCATCGCGTCGCGTAGCTTTCGCTCCGTGGCTGGGGTGATCTCAGGCATCGGTGAACTTTCTGGTGATTCGGCGAACTTCTTCGAGCTCGGTCTCGAGTTGCTCACGGTTGTGTGGCGCCATCGTGCGGTCGCGAAGCTTGGCGACGAGGTCGCGTTCTTCCGCAATCCAGACGGGTGCGTGTTCGTCGGTGACGACGGAGTTGCCGCACGTCGTGGGTTGACAACGATTGGGCATGACACCGTCGGCGGAGGCCCCTTCCGGCAGACCTTTCAGGCATGCGGCTTGCTCGGGGATGCCGAGACAGTGGTTGACGGTGCCCCACCGTAGGGTGCTGAAGCGATCGCGCAGGAGCGTGCGCAGCGTGCGCGCGTCACCGACTTTGACCTCGCTGTCCGCTTCGACCTCCACCTTGGCGAGCTCGCTTCGGAACCGCTGGGCGCCGGCGCCGGCGAGGCGTATCTCTTGCTCCTGGTGGGACGACCAGGCCCCGATTAGTCGGGATGCGACTGCTTCTTGCAGTTCGTGCTCGAACTCCGCCGCCCATTCCGGGGTTTCGCTGGCGTATCCGGAGGTGGTGCCGTTCGCGATGGCTCGGCGCGCCGCGTGTTTGAGCTGGATGCCGAGCGCGATCTCGCCGTCCGGCTGCTGCGCGGTGATCACGGCCATGGTGCGCCGGAACATGTGCGGAGCGAGATGGAACTCGGGGATCGGTTCGAGGCCGGCGTCTGCGCTCTGAGCGTTGAGCTGGGAGATGAACTGCTTCAACTCGCTGTGACGGTCGAATCGACCGGCACCGTCATGTGCTCGATGTTCGCGGCGCACCGAGCTGAAGAGGTCGTCGCCGAGCGCGAGCCGCTCGGCGACCGCGATCGCCTGCGCGACGGGCTCGATGATCCACCAGTTGCGGTGGTGTGTTCCGCGCCTGCCCTTCCGAAGCTGGGATCTGACGGCGGGTGCCCCATATGAGGTTGTGAGGGCGCCCTTCTTAATGCTCATCAGTTCGGAGTCGCGCATCATGGTGAGTGCTGCGCAGAAGACGTAGCAGGAGTTGCGGAGGATCTTCAGCTGCGCACGGATTGTTGCCGGGTCGAATCCGTCGATCCACGGTCCGATCGATCCATCGGCGCGTTCCACCGCGGTCGCGCGGGTCTGGAGACCCCCGCGCGCGGTCACCAGCGTTCCAGCAGCGATCGCGTCGACGACGCGCTGGCGTCGGTGGACGACATCGGGTCGAGTGAGTTCAGCGAACAGTTGCTTGCTGTGCCCGTCGGACGCGAGCAGCGACAGGAGCGTCCAGTGGATCTCCCCTTCGCGGAACCGTCCATAGGTCATGCGGTGCAGTGGTACCGCGTTCCCATCCGTGGTCATCCATGCCGCGATAGCTTGCTCCGGCTGCTCGACTTTCACGCGTTGATCCTGGGGGCGGTCAAGAGCTGCCCACTCGGCTGCGGCGTCGAAGATGTCGTGCGAGAACACGTCGATGTACTGCCAACACGCGCGCAGCAGCGGCCACCAGACCTGCGGTGGGATCACAGGTGTACTCAGCTCGGTGCTCGACTTTCGCCCGCTGAGGGCGATCGTTGTCGCGTCACCCCATGGACGGAACGGAATGCCGCCGCCGGTGAGCACGGCTTCATAGGTGTGAAGTTCACGGATCGCATCGATTGTCTGCCGCGTTCTGAAGTGGATCCCGACCGCTTTGCTGTCTGTGAGGAAGTGATCGAGGTGTGCCTGGTGGAGGTCGGTGATCGGAAGGTCGGGAAGGTTCGCGGCGTGCCACGTGGCGAAGTGCTTCAAGCCTTCGAGCTTCGACCGGATCGTCTTGGGATGCGCGTGCGTGGCCTGAAGGTAGAGCATCTGATCGCGTAGGACCGGATGCACAGGGTTGAGAAGCGCCATTGCGAGTTCCCGAGCGCGGAGGTTCCACGCGCCGCTGAACGAGTCGAACGTCAGGACCACGCTGTGTCGGCCGGCGGCGGGATTCCAACCCAAGGCGCCGAGGTCCCAGCGGCGCTCATCCCCGAAGATCGGGATGGCGTAGTCGTGCTCGAGTCGATGATGGGAGATGACGGGGGTGTCGGCGGACCAGTGGGCGCTGGCGAGGGTGGCGGCGGGCTCGGCGGGATGTATGCGGTCCACGCTCACAGGTGGATTCCTCTCTGGGTGAGCGGCACGTGGACCGACGCAGCCTGATGTGCGAGCTGCGCATTCTCGATCTCTGCCGGGGAGAACTCGCTGAGGATGCGTTCGATGTTGACGAGTTGCTGGCCATGCGTCGCGGCGAACTGTGCCGGGGTCATCTCGCCCTCGTGGCCACGGAGAATCTCGCGGTACGCGAGGATACGCGGCAGGTGGTCGGCGAACACAATGGCGTTCGGGCACGCGAAGCACATGGATGGTCGATGCTCGCAGAGACGCCCGGCAGGTGTGAAAGGCGATCCGTAGGGTGACGTGCATCCGGTCACGCCGATTGCGCGGTCGGTGCTGGTGGAGGTCAGTTCCGCGGCGGCGGCCACGGCCAGGTCTCCTGCAGCCTGGTCGATTGTGCTGGCCTCGGCGTGGACGAAGACAGGCCCACGAAGCCGGTCGAACACTTGATGCTGGGCCGCGTTGACGGCGCTACCGGCGAGAACATGCACCGTCGTGGACTGTGCGTAGTGGCGTTGATAGACGGCGACGCTGTGGTCGTCACCGGCCGCAGCATTCGCGCTGCGGAGTACCGCCGCGCGAACGCTCTTCACTGTCTTGCGCAGTCGGCGGGAGTCGTAGGGCTGCGAGATCTCCGGCGAGATCGACGTCAGCAGTGACGTAAACGGCAGACGCGAGAATGACTCGCGGCGTACGACGAGGTGCCTTGACGTTGTGCGATGCACGGTGAGGAACAAGGCCTGCGCGTCGGGCGCACCGGCCTCCATTGCTTCGGCTCGAGCGAGTTCGGTGGCAGCGATGAGGCGGAGGACGAGATCTCCTGCGCGCCAACCCTTGCCGTCGCCCGACCTCGTGACTGTGCAGCGCACCGTCCGGGTCCGATGTGCCCGCGCCTTGTGGAGCTTCACGTGAAGGGCGCCGGTGGAGTGTTCGATGTCCGGCAGGAGCACGCCTGACCATTCTTCTGGCGCCGCGCCGGTCTCAAGTTGCAGCAGCGAGCGGAATGCGACGAGGTCTTCGCTGGTCGGATAGAGGAAGTGCAGAAGTCGCCGTGTGATTCGACCGGCGTCGACCTGGTTGACCGCCCGCTCGTGCGCGAAGTCAGCGTCCAGATCGTCGAGCACTCCCGCCGCGCATGCCTCCAGGATGTCGCCCTCGATCGAGGCCCCGGATCGGCGTCCGAGGTGACGAACACCCCACAAGACGTCGGCGGTGCGGCGCCAGCCGTTGACGCGAGGATCCTCGCCGATGGCGAGTAGCCGCCGGCTTACCGCGACGCGAGTCTCGAGGTCGCGGATTCGAGCGCGGCAGGCGTCCCGGATCGCGAGGCGTTCCGCGTTCGAAAACTCATCCAACGGTGTGGAGTCTGCGACCTGGTGCAAGCCTCGTGCCTGAGCCCACCGCAGCGTATGTTCGCTGACGTCGCGGCCGCTGGCGGCGTGCATGCGGACAAGTGCGCGGATCTGCGTGCCGTACTTGTATGGGATCCCGCTCTCGGGTGGATAGGCGCCCGCCAACGCGGATTCCCACATATGGAATGCGTCGACGACGCTGGCGCCGGGTGTGGCAAGGCTCGCGGTTCGCGGGAGCCGATCGGACAGGCCACGCAGCAGATTGATGAGGGCGCGGCGGTACTGGTAGGCCGTGCCGTCGGATAGGCCGCCGGTTCGCCGCAGGCTGATCAGAGCGTCAGCGAACTCTGCTGCGAGGATTGCGTGCTCGAAATCGAGCGGGGCGAGGGCGCCATTCAGATTCCCAGACGAAACCAGGAGTGAAATCTGGCGTGGGGAAAGGTCAACCGTGGTCACGCGGCATTCCGATCACCGAGGACTGCATCTGCGAAGGTCACGGCCTCGTCGCTCCAGCTCTCGAACACGTCCTGGATGAGCGCGTCGGTGTCCTCGATGTAGCGCAGGTACACCATGGTCGTTGCGGGGTTCGAGTGGCCGAGCAGACGTTGCACCGTGAGGCGCGGATTGATGGAGATGTGCTCGGACAGCGTGGCCGGGCCAACGTTGCCCGCCCGTCGCTCCGCCTCGCGGGCGAGGGCGACATCGGTCAGTGATTTGAGGAGCACAACCGCGAACGTGTGGCGGAGATCATGCGGAGTGATCCGCGCACGCCGACCGCCCATCTGATCCTGCGCGAGGTGCAGCGTTCGATGGCTCGCTGCCTCGAACGTCGCGTGCCACGCCCGTCGGCTGATCGGCAACCCGCCCCGGCCAACGAACAAGCCGAGAGCCTCAAGCCCCTGATCCCGCTCGACGACGGCGATCCGTCGCAAGTGTGGCGGGAACTGATGCAGCCTCCACCTCGATCTCCGTCCATCGACGCGCCCTCGAACGATTCCTGCCGAGGCGTCGAGTTCGTCGACGACGAAGAGCTCCGAACGGCGGCGCCAGAGGGATGCGGCTGACGCGCGGACGATCGCTCGGCGCTCCGTCTGGCGATAAAGGTCCACCGCCTTGAGCGTCATGAGAGGAACGTGGACGCGCCGGCGCTTCTGGTACTTCGCGCACGCTTCGAGAAGAACCGAGATGCCTGTGCTGGACTTCGGCACCTCTGTATTCAGCAGTGTCGAGAACTCGCCGAGCCGCATTCCGGTAGTGAGGGCCAGCTGGGCGCCTGCCTGCGAACGCAAGCTCGTGCTACCTCGCCAGCTCGGATCGAGTTCCCCGGCGGCAGTCCGGCCGCCGAGGCCGATGTCGCGGAAGGTGAGCCACTGCGACTGCGTCAGTGGGCGAATGTCGGGCTCGCTCCGCCAGTTTGTCCGGAGAGGCGACGATCGTCCGATCGTGATCCACGGCTCGCGCCGAATCTGCCCGGTCTGCGAGAGCAGCTGGTAGATCCCGCGGATGACGACCACCTCGCGTTGCCAGGTCGCCGGCGCAACGGGTCGTTCGGAGCCGCTCAAGCGCCAATCGCGGTAGGCGACGATGTCGTCACTTGATGCGTGGATGACGTCGGTCCGCCGCCCGTCGAGGAACGAGGCGAATCGCCGCGCGTCGTAGGCGTAGGCGCGAAGAGTGGCTTGGTCTGCGGACGACGCGATGAGGCGAAAGTACGTCAGCCAGGGTTCGACCGGGCGCCAATGCTCATCGAGCAGAACCGGCATCCCTTCGGGAAGTGACCGACCGCGCGAGTACGCCTCTCTGGTGCGCTCGTCGAGGTCGGGTGTGGCGGTGAGCTGGTGGTCGACGAAACGCAGGTACATCGTGCTCCGGGGGGTGCGGTCGGGCGGGTGGTTGAGACACTGCCCGAACCTACACATAACCGCGTGCGGCTCAGGGCACTTCTTGCTCGGTGCGTTCGAGCGGCTGATGTCCGAATGGAGCATGTCCGCACCAGGTCTCGACAAAGGGGACCGCGCGCAGCGCGCGCTTGACTCGATCCACGGCGTCGACCTCAACCCGTTTGCCATCGCGATCGCGCGCTTCCGTCTCACTGTCGCCGCGATCAAGGCGGCGGGGATCACCACTCTGGTCGCGGCGCCCGCCTTCCGCTATCACCTTGCAATCGGTGACTCTCTGCTGGGTGGACAAAGCCCCGAGGCGAAACTCGATATGGGCGACGGCGAGTACTTCGCGTACCAGACCGAAGACCTCCAGGAACACGCGAACATCCTCGCGCCGGGTCAGTATCACGTCGTTGTCGCGAACCCGCCTTACATTCAGCCACCGGACGCACGTCTGCGCGACACCTACCGTGCGCTGTACAGCACCTGCCACGGCAAGTACGCGCTCTCAGTTCCGTTCATGGAGCTGCTTTTCCGCCTCGCGAAGCAACCAGATGCCGCTGGCGGCGCCGGCCACGTCGGGCAGATCACTTCGAATTCGTTCATGAAGCGAGAGTTCGGCAAGAAGCTCATCGAGCAGTTCCTGTCGGGCAAATACACCGGTAGCACTCGCCCGTCCTATGTGGACCTCAGCCACATCATTGATACGTCAGGTGCCTACATTCCGGGCCACGGGACGCCGACGGTCATCCTCGTCGGACGGCCCCGGAAGCCTATGTCGGACGGGGTTCGCGCAGTTCTCGGTGTGCGCGGGGAGCCGGGCCAGCCTGCCGTGCCAGCCCGGGGCTTGGTATGGACGGATATCGCCGAGCATGTTGATGAGCCGGGATACGACGGAAACTACGTGACCGTTACGGACGTTCCGCGGGAGACTTATGCCGTCTCTCCCTGGTCTCTGTCGGGGGGTGGCGCCGGCGAACTTAAGGATCGCATCGACGCTGCCTCGAGTCGGCGGCTTAGCGAAGCCGCTTCCGAGGTGGGCATCATGGCCGTCGTCGGCGAGGAAGAGGCATTCGAAGTTCCCTCGTGGTACGCCGATGCGACTATGCCGATCGTGGCTGGCGAAGCGGTGCGCGACTATTCACTGCATGGGACAAGGCGCTTCTGGCCATATGACGAGGCACTGCACGTAACAACCGAAGCGCGTGAGTCGCGCTGGATGTGGCCGTTCAAGCAGATCGTGTCCGGGTACGTGATGTTCGGAAAGACACGTGTACAACGCGGGCTCGAGTGGTTTGAGTACGGAATGCTCGCAAAGTCAAAGCTTCGATCCCCGCTGACGATTGCCTTTGCTTTTGTCGCCACTCATAATCACTTTGCGCTGGACCGTGGCCTCCATGTGTTTGGAAGAACGGCGCCGGTGATCAAGCTCCCGGCGGACGCCACCGAGGACGATCACTTCGACCTGCTCGGCGTGCTCAATTCCTCCACCGCTTGCTTCTGGCTCAAGCAGGTCAGCCACAATAAGGGCGGCCCTGGTGGGGGCAGTAGCAAGGATGAGAAGTGGCGTGACTTCTACGAGTTCACCGCCACCAAGCTGCAGGAGTTCCCTCTCCCCGAGGTCAGCCTGCGTCCTTACGCCTTGCGAATCGACGAGCTCGCACGGGAGTCGGCGGCGCTTATTCCGAGCGCGATGACAATGCCAGATGTCTCAGCTGCTCTCCGCGACGCCCATGAAAAGTGGTCAGCCAACCGCGGCCTGATGATCGCCCTGCAGGAGGAGCTGGATTGGGCGGCTTACGCGGCATATGGACTGACCGAGCTCGCGCCGAGGAGGGCCGGCGCCGTCACGCGCGGTGTCGTCGTTGGCCAGCGACCGGTTGAGATCGCACTCGCCCGGAAGGTGGCGTCCGGAGAATTGGTCACTCGTTGGTTCGACGAGTTCGCAGAGGTGACGACGACGGATGTGCCCCAACTTGAAGACACTGCATACGTAGAGCTCATTGAGGCGCGGCTCGCCGAAATTGAGAAGGATCCGGCCATCCGATTGTTGGAGACCCCTGACTTCAAGCGGAAGTGGGAGACCCCCGGGTGGGATCGAATGGTGGCGGATGCGGTTCGCGCTGAGCTGCTGGGCCGCCTAGAGTCCGCGGAGATCTGGGTTGACGGCTCGGGGCGGCCGCTCGTGCGGTCCGCGGCTCAGGTCGCCGACGAACTCCGTCGCGACGAGCGAGTCCGGGAGTTGATGACGATCCACGCCGGGTCACAAGACTTCGATCTGACGACGGAGATCGGCAAGCTTCTCTCGCCGGAGGCGGTGCCGCCGTTTGCGCCCCTGCGCTACAAGCCCGCGGGGATTGAGAAGTTCCGAGCGTGGGAGCGCACATGGGATCTGCAGCGCGCCGAAGACCGGGGTGAGCGAGTCGACGTCCCGGTACCGCCCAAGTACGCCCAAGGTGACTTTCTGAAGCCGACCTACTGGACCGCGCGGGCAAAGCTCGATGTGCCGAAGGAACGGTTCCTCTCGTTCCCTGGGGCTCGGCTTCCCGATGACGCAACCGAGCTTTACGGATGGGCGGGTTGGGACCACTCACAGCGGGGGCAGGCCATCGCGCGCCTCGCCGGTGAGTTGTCGCGTGCGGGCGCTCCGGACGAGCAGGTCGTTCCGCTTGTCGGCGCGCTGATCGAACTGCAACCGTGGCTCGACCAGTGGTATGGCGACATCGACGCGCGGTCGGGCGTGAGCCCGGCATCCGCCGTGTCGGCTGCCACCACCGCTCTGCTCGGCCGCCTCGATATGGGGGCCGACACCGTTCTCGCCTGGCGCCCGGCGCCCGCGACTCGTGGAAGGAAGAAGTCATGACCTTCACCCTCAACTCGCCGCTCCGTGACCTCATCGACCTGCCAGAACGAGTCGAGGCGGCGGACTTCGTCATCAAGCTGGACGAAGGCGTTGCACGGCACGAGCAAACGATTCGTGACTACGTCGTGACCAACGCGATCGCTGAAGCCGTCGGTGAAGGGCTCGACCTCGTCGCTGGCTCACTCAGCCGACAGTCGTCGCGGGGGGCGTTCCTAGATGGATCGTTCGGTGCGGGTAAGTCGCACTACATGGCGGTTCTGCATCTGCTGTTGTCGGGGCACATTCCGGCGCGGCAGATCCCGGGGCTAGAGGCTGTTGTTGCGGCGCGGCAGGACATCCTTGAGCGGCGCCTGCTCGTTGTGGATTACAACCTTCTCGGAGCAAAGTCCTTCGAAGACGCTCTGTTCGGTGGGTACCTTGCGGCGATCGCATCGAAGCACCCCGAAGCGGCCGCTCCGATCCTGCACGTGAGCGACGGACTGCTCGCCGATGCGCACACCCTGCGCGAACGCATGGGGGACGACGCGTTCTTCGACGGACTCGGCGGTGGTGATGCGGCATGGGGTGACCTCGGCACCGCGTGGGATGCGGAGAGCTTCGATGCTGCAGCCAACGCCGGACCAGGCAACGACGACCGCGACCGCCTCGTTGGCGATCTCGTCTCGGCCTACTTCTCCGCATCAGTCCGTTCCGGTGAGTGGCTTCCGATGTCGGACGGGCTGCGGGCCCTGACCGCGCACGCCAAGAGTCTCGGATATCAGGGACTCGTCTTCCTCATCGACGAGATCGTGCTCTGGCTCGGTCAGCACCTCGCCGATCAAGCGTGGGTGCAGAACGAGATCGAAAAGGTCGTCCAGCTCGCTGAGAACGCCGCCGCAAATCTGCCGATTCCGATCACCTCCTTCCTCGCGCGGCAGCGCGACCTGCGTGACTTCCTCGGAACGCACGTCGCGGGTGCTCAGCGCGTCGCTCAAGGGCAGCTTTTCGCCTACTGGGAAGACCGCTTCGACAAGATTCGACTGCAGGCGGCCGACCTCCCTAAGATCGTGAAGCAGCGTCTGCTTCGACCTGTCGATCGCGAGGCTGAGCTCACTCTCGGCACAGCTCTCGCCGAGGTCCGACAGGACTACGCGGCCTGGGGATACCTGCTCTCCGACGACGCGAACTCCGACGAGAAGGACTTCGCTGACGTCTATCCCTTCAGCCCCGCGCTCGTCGACACGATGGTTGCGCTGTCGACGCTGATGCAGCGCGAGCGCACCGCGCTGAAGCTGATGGCCGAGTTGCTCGCCGACGGTCGTGATGCTCTCCGGGTGCGTGATGTGATTCCGGTCGGCGACCTGTATGCGCCCATCGTGCTGGGCGGGTCACAGCCTCTCAGCGAGGAGATGAAGCGCCATTTCGCGGTCTCCGCGAAGTTCTATCGAGAGAAGATGCGGCCGTACCTCTTGCGCAAGCATTCCCTCAGCGAAGCGCAGGCGACAGATCTCGATCGCGACCACCCGTTTGCCACCGAGGACAGGTTGGCGAAGACCGTGCTCATCGCTGCTCTCGCACCGCAAGCGAAGTCTCTGTCGAACCTCACGGCCGCGAAGTTGGCGGCGCTCAACTGGGGCACGATCTCAGCCTTCATCCCCGGCGACGAGGCGGGCCAGGTGCTGGCGACCGTGCGACAGTGGGCGACCGAGTTCGGTGAGATCAGCATCGGTGACGGCCACGACCCCATCATCACCGCCACGCTGAGTGGCGTTGACTACGACTCGATCCTGGAACGCGTCAGCACGGAAGACAACCTGCAGACGAGGCGAGAGTTGGTGCGGCGGCTCATTACCGACGAGTTGGGGCTGCCCGCGGCATCCGTCAGCCTCGTCGGGCTGCCACTCAACCACGTCTGGCGTGGACAGAAGCGCTCCGTGACGGTCAAGTTCGGCAACGTCCGTGACGAAGCCGAGGTGCTCGATAGCGATTTGATCCACAGCGACGATCAGTGGCGAGTGATCATCGACTTCCCCTACGACAGCGGAAGCTACTCGCCTGCGTACGACGTCGTCCGACTGCAGAAACTGCGCGATCAGGGGCGGACTGCGAACACGATCGCGTGGATTCCGAACTTCCTCTCCGAAGTACGCCAGGACGACCTGGGCAAGCTCGTGCTCCTCGACTACCTGCTCACCGGCACCAGGTTCGATGCCAACTCTGACCACCTCCCGCTTGCCGACCGCGGGCCGGCGAAACAGACACTTGAGACGAGGCAGCGCACCCTTCGTGATGGGCTGACGACAGCTTTACGTCAGGCATATGGGGTCAATGCGCCCGACGAGGGCAATGTCGACGCCGAACTCGCCGGCAACCAGATCTTCTCGCCGCTTGTCGAGGGACTCACCATCGCACCGCCGCCCACGGGCACGCTCCTCACCGGGCTGAAGCATGCGCTCGACACAGCCTGGAAGCATGAGTTTCCGAACCACCCCGACCTCGGCGTCGAGGAGGTCACGCTTCGCCGCCTGAGCGACGCGATGGATCTCGTGGCGGGAACGATCGAAGCAGGCGGTCGCCGACAGGGCCTCGGCGCCGCTGAGCAGAAGCTCGCGCGCGATATCGTCGCGCCGCTGCGCCTTGGCGCGTTGAACGAGAACGTCGTCGTGGTCGATGCCGCGCACTTCGGGTGGAATTCGGACTTCGCCCGTTGGGAGGGCGAGCTGGGGGCAGGGATCACCGTTGGATCGCTGCGCGCAAAGCTCAGCTACTGGGGAATGACCGCGGCGATGGAGAACGCCGTACTGCTCACCTGGGCTGCACTGGGGAACTGGGATTTTGTTGGTGTAGGACAGCCGTCGTTGCAGTCCTTGCCTGACGGTGCGGCCGTACGCAAGGCGAACCTGCCCGACATCGATGACTGGGAAATCGCGAAGACTCGAGCCGGTCGAATCTTCGGCGTAGCTCCGGAGACAAACCTGACGCCGCGCGCTGTCGCCCGATTCGGCAATGCCATCAAGACGACGCTCGAGACGAGTGCGGTCGCCGATCTCCTCGCCCAGCTCGATGAGCATGGCGAGATACTGGGCATTGAGTCGTCTGCAGAGATCGGCCGCGCAGCGACCGCCCGACGTCTCAATGATCTGGTAGCCACCATACGGCAAGCAGGCAACGATAAGTCTCGCATCGAGGCCCTCGCCACATTTGACCTACCAATCGAGCTCAGCGCCTTCGGGCGCACGTACGCAACGGCGGAGCGGCTGGCGCGCGAGCTTCGCACGCTCGATTGGGGGATCATCGCCGCCGCGCAGACACGCGCCGACACCTCATTCGATGCGGCGATTGTGGAGCTGCGCGGCGCAGCGGCCGTCGACGAATCGGTAGTGCCACTCGAGCCACGCCTGAAGGACGTCGCGACGCGCGCGCGGGCCCTTGTGGTGCAGCCGATGCCGGGTCCCACTACGTCCTCGGTGGTCACGCCGACGTCGGTTGAGCCGGCGCCTGTCGACACGGGCCCTGGCGTCTCCGCTGCGAGCGAGACATCGGGGACGCGCCACGCGCCGCTGACAGACCTCGATAAGGTCTTGGCTGAGCTCCGAGCGGAGATCGGCGACAAGGCGGGGCCCGGGGCCGAAGTGACCATTACCTGGCGAATCGAGTGACCCATGGGCGCTCCAACTGTCTCTGAAGCCGCCCTTCGTCAGCACGTGGACGCTTGGCTGTCGTCCGCACGCCGCCAAGCACGGACACTTCTCGTGCGTGCCCAACCGACCTGGTCGGGGCCGCCCCAGATGACAGTGCGCGACACGTCGGTCAAAGTCGTTGAAGGCGTCTCGGGTCTTGCGGCTCTGGACTCGATGCGCGGCGCAGCTCCGGACGAGGTCGTCGTTATTCTGACCTCGCTTACCGAGCGTGAGCTCGGGTCTGCAGTGATGCTCGACGCGCATCGTCAACGAGTGAGCGAGCTCGACGAATGGAGCATGGTTCCCGGGCTCTTCGGTGTGCGCGATCAGGTGGTGCCCCGCCATGTGAGCGAGCTCGGACCATGGATGCCGAGCCTGCTGCTGTCTGTTCGTCCCGAACGCGGGTACCCTCCCGCTCCCGGGGCGACGCTGACGCCAGACCACGCGGTGAAGTCCCTCATCATGGCGATCCTCGGACTCGGGCGTCTCGACGACCTCGACCTCGTCACCTGTCTGGCTCCGCTCGACGATCTCGGCGTGCGTGCACGCCTCCGGGTCCTCGATCCGGAAGTGAGGGCCTCGCTCGTACGCGCGGTGTTCACGCACATGGGCCCGGACTTCGCACTGGCTCTTCGCTCTGCTCTCGCCGGGGGGCACGTGTCGGTCGCAGCTGTCGGGCTGGTCTGCGGTGAGTTGTGGGCGTCTGGCACTAAGACGCGGGATCCATCGACGATTGCGGCGCGCGCGCGAATCGAGTCCTACATCGGAACCGGGGCCTCGCCCGACGCGGCGCAGCGGTTCGGCGACGCGTCGCGCAGGCTGATGCGCCGGCTTATCGACGATGTTCATGGGCGCGAGATCCTCGATCAGGCGGAAGCCCTGTGTGCCGAGATCGCCTGGGCCGATGGAGCCGCGGCATCCGATTACCTTCTCTCGGGACTGCGCGCTCGTGTCGTCGCCCTCGGGGAGGCGATCGAGATGGCCGTGGACGTCCAAGGGACGGGCGAAGCGGCGAGCGTCGAGCATGCGTTCGCAGCTCTCAAGAGGCACCACGCCGCTTCGACCATCTCACGTCCGCTGCAGACGTCGGCGATGGCGGTGCGCCTCGTGAGGTGGCTGAGCACGCAGCGTACGGCTCCCGCGAACTTCGTTGATGCTCTGCTTCGATACTCGTCGGACGGTGCATGGGTCGAGCGCGCACTGGGCGACATCTGGGATGGTGACAACGATGCGAGGCTGGCGCACGCGTATGGGCGGCTCGCGGATGCGGTGCAGAGTGCGCGACAAGCGCAGGACCAGGATGCAGCCAGGTTGCTTACGGGAGGCATCGCCGTAGATTCGTCCGTGCCCGGTGCGGAGTCGCCTCTCACGCATACGGTCGTGCCGCTGAGCGGACAGGCTCCGGTGCTCCTGATCGTGCTCGACGGGATGAGTTTCGCGACCGCGACCGAGCTGGCAGACGAGTTCGCCGATCGTGGCTGGACGGAACTCGTCCGACGCGACACTCTGCGACGCGGATCGGCGGTTGCGGTGTTGCCGACGATCACCGAGTACTCCCGCACGTCGTTGTTCGCGGGGGAGCTGCTCGCAGGAAACCAGCAGACCGAGAAGGCCCGATTCGCGGCTACAGTCGGCGGAGTCGCGTTCCACAAGGACGACCTTCGGTCTGACGCAGGTCACGCGCTCCCATCCGCAGTCACGACCGCGATCGCGGATCTCGACCGCAGGATCGTCGGTGTCGTCCTCAACACCATCGACGACGCACTCGCGACCGCCGAGGTCGACGCACTGCGGTGGCACGTGAACCAGATCTCGAACTTGCCGGCGCTGCTTGACGCGGCACGCGAGTCGGGCCGGGTCATCATCCTCACCTCCGACCATGGACACGTGGTCGAGCGCGGGAGCGAACTGCGCAGCGCACCCGGAGCCGCAGCCCGCTTCCGTGATCCTTCGACGGGCCCGGCGCAGTCCGACGAGGTGCTCGTGAGCGGTCCTCGCGTACTTGCGCCGGGAGGCGCAAGCATCCTCGCGGTGTCCGAAGGTGTGCGATTCGCAGCAAAGCGCGCGGGGTATCACGGGGGGGCGGCACTCGCAGAGATCGCCATCCCGGTCATCGTCGCTCAGCCCAAGGGAGCTACCGCGCCGGATGGCTGGGTGGAGGCACCCCCGCAGGAACCCGTGTGGTGGAACGAGCCCGTGCGCGCCGACCCCGTCATGCCGGTTATGACCTCGGCGCCGACAAAGCGGCGGATTCGCGCAGTTGCAGCAGACACGCCAGCTCTGTTCGAGGACATCCCGGCCGAGACGCCGCTCGCCGCGCCGGCCGTGCCGGTCGAAGAGCAACTCGTGCGGAGCGAAACGTACCGCGAACGGCAGGCGCGCGCGAGTCGCCATCCGATCGACGACCAGACGGTTCGCGCGATCGTGGCATCCCTCGTGGCGGGCGCAGGGCGCGCACACCGCGACACCGTTGCGGTCGCAGCCGGCGTCGCGGCGTCGTCGCTGCCGGGCGTGCTCGCCTCGCTGCGACGGCTACTGAACGTTGATGGGTATGCGGTCGTAGATCTCGACCCAGACCAGGTCACGGTGACGCTCGACGAGAGCTTGCTCCGTGAGCAGTTCGAGCTCGGAGCTCGGCCGTGAGCGCGGTGAGCGCGCGGCGAAGGCGCGAGATCATCGATGCACTCCGGCGTGGGACGGTGCCTCAGCGAGGTCTGGACGTGATGGCTGTAGGGCTTGATCGATTCGAATCCGCTCTTGTCGACGAGCTGGATGGGGTCTCCGAAGGCGGTGCTGTCTTCAAGGCTGTTCGCGGTGAATACGGCGCCGGAAAGACGTTCTTCGCCCGATGGTTGATCGAGACCGCCAAGCAGCGAGGGTTCGCCACGGCCGAAGTGCAGATCTCGGAGACCGAGACGCCCCTGCACAAGCTCGAGACCATCTTTCGACGGGTCACAGAGAACCTCGCGACGGAGTCGACAGCGCCGAGCGCATTCCGCGAGGTGATCGACGAGTGGTTGCGCGTTCTCGAAGAGGACGCCGTCGACGCCGGAGCGAACGCCGCCGATCGCGATGCGCTCGCCGAGCGGACTCAGCAGTTGCTGGAACAGCGCCTGGCTGTCGTCTCGCGGACGGCGCCGGCTTTCGCTGCGGCCCTACGCGCCTATCACGCGGCTACTGTTCGAGGGGATATCGAGACGGCTGACGGACTGATCGCGTGGCTCGGTGGACAGCCCCACGTGTCGGCCACCATCCGTCGCGGAGCCGGCATCCGCGGAGACCTCGACCACTTCGGTGCGTTCGGCTTCATGCAAGGCCTGCTGGCCGTGCTGCGCGACGCCGACTATCGAGGGCTCGTTCTCGTCCTCGACGAAGTCGAGACGCTGCAGCGCGTGCGCAGTGACGTGCGAGAGAAGTCGCTCAATGCGCTGCGGCAACTCCTCGACGAGGTGGACGCCGGCCGATTCCCGGGTCTCTACGTTCTGATCACTGGAACGCCGGCGTTCTTCGACGGCACGCAGGGAGTGCAGCGGCTACCTCCTCTGGCGGCTCGGATCGGTGTCGACTTCAGCGGGGACCCTCGATGGGACAATCCCCGGGCGCCCCAGGTGCGGTTGCTCGGATTCCGGCGCGAGAGCCTCGTGGAGCTTGGAGACCGGGTTCGAGACATCTATGCGAGCGGCAGCCCGGCCATCGATCGGATCGATGACCTGGTGACCGACAAGTATCTCGCAGGGCTCGCGGACACCATCGCCGGGCGTCTCGGCGGAAAGGTCGGCGTCGCGCCACGGCTCTATCTGCGCAAGCTTGTGGACACCCTCGACAAAGTCGAGCAGTTCCCCGACTTCGTGCCGCCCGCGGCGTCGGGGGTCGTCTTTGCAGACAGTGAGCTCAACGCCGACGAGCGGGCCGCGGTCGGTGGTATCGACAGCATCCACCTCGATGTCTGAGAACGCCGAACTCACGGGAGCGCTCGAGTACCACGTGGCTAACACGCTCGGATGGTACGACCTTCGACCGCTCCAGAAAGCATCGATCGAGCCAGTGCGATCCGGCGCCGATTGCCTACTCATCGCGCCGACTGCGGGTGGCAAGACCGAGGCGGCCACATTCCCCGTGTTGTCGAGAATGGCTGACGAGGAATGGCAGGGGCTCAGCGTCATCTACGTCGCGCCGCTCAAGGCCCTGCTGAACAACCTGCTGCCTCGGCTTGAGGAGTACACCGCGTGGCTCGGGCGACGAGTCGCGCTCTGGCACGGAGACGTGAGTGACGGCGAGCGTCGTCGAATTCTGAGCGATCCACCCGACATCCTGCTGACGACACCCGAGTCGCTTGAGGCGATGCTCGTCTCACGGCGCGTGGAGCACCACCTGCTTTTCCGCTCCGTGCGTGCACTGATCGCCGACGAGGTGCATGCATTCGCAGCATCCGACCGCGGTTGGCACCTCGTCGCGGTGTTCGAGCGACTGCAACGACTGTGCGGACAGCGCATTCAGCGGATCGGCCTCTCGGCCACCCTCGGAAATCCGGATGACGTGCTTCGGTGGCTGCAGGGATCGAACGCGGATGCGGGCGCCCCGGCACGAGTGGTCATCGGTGAAGGCGGCGTAGCGGTCGAGCCCGATGTGATGCTCGACTTTGTGGGCTCGGTGGACAACGCTGCAGTTGTGCTGTCGCAGATGTTCCTCGGCGAGAAGCGGCTGGTGTTCTGTGAGTCGCGATCGCAGGCTGAAGAACTCGCCTTCGCCTTGCGGAGCAATCGAGTGGAGACGTACGTGTCACACTCGTCGCTGTCTGTCGACGAGCGCCGGCGCAGCGAGCGTGCGTTTGCTGAAGGTCGAGACTGTGTGATCGTCGCGACCTCCACCCTGGAACTCGGTATCGACATCGGGGACCTCGACCGGATGATCCAGCTCGACTCGCCGCGTTCTGTCTCGTCCTTCCTGCAGAGGCTTGGACGCACCGGGCGGCGTGCCGGATCCGTGAGAAACGCGCTCTTCCTCGCGACCGACAACGACACGCTGCTCCGCGCGGCCGGGATGCTGCACCTGTGGGGGACTGGGTTCGTCGAGCCGGTCGTGCCTCCGCCGTCCCCTCGGCACATCGCCGCTCAGCAACTCTTGGCGCTCGCACTACAAGAGGGACGGTTTGCGCGGGCATCGTGGCATGAGTGGTGGGCAGGGTCGCGCGTCATGGACGGCGCCGACGAAGTGCTCGACTACCTCATCGAGCAAGAGTTTCTCGCGGCAGATGGACCGTGGCTATTCATCGGTCCGCGTGCCGAGAAGGAGTTCGGGCGACGACACTTCCTCGAACTCCTGTCGACGTTCATCGCAGACCTTGAGATGAAAGTGATCGAAGGATGCCGCGAGATCGGATCGATCGCGCCGCTGTCTCTCACCACGCAGGTGATCGAAGGCAGGAAGCCGCTGCTGCTCGCTGGTCGAGCGTGGATCGTCGAATCCATCGACTGGGATCGTCATGTGGTCGTTGTGCGGGAGGACCTCACGAAGGGTCGGGTGCGGTGGGGATCTGAACCTCTGCCCGAGTCGTTTGAGATGGTTCGCGCGCGGCGCGACGTACTGCTGGGGGCTAATCCCCCGGTCAGTTTGTCGCAGCGTGCGATAGCACGGCTCTCAGAGGTCCGGACGCTTCGACATGATCAGGTCGTCGACGATGGCTTGGTGCTGGAACGCGGCGAGAAGTCCTCGGTGCTCTGGGCGTTCGGTGGAATGAAGGCACATGCGACGCTGCTCGCGGCGTTGCCGAATGAGGTGGCGGAGTCCGCGACGGCGGACAACGAGACCATCAGGTTCGGGGCGGCCGTAGACGACGACGTGCTCGAGTGCGTGAGCGTGGGAGATGCGTTGCCCGAGATCGCGCCCCAGGCAGTCGATGGATTGAAATTCTCGGTTTCACTGCCGGCGCCGCTCGCAGTGGCCACGCTCGCCGAGCGATTCGCCGACCATGTTGGGGCCAAAGCGACCGCTTCGGCTCGCGTCGAGCTACTCAGTCCGAACTGATCGGTAGGCGCCGGTTGCCGCGGCGTTGAGCAGTTCATCCGTAAATCTCTCGAGCATCGCAATCACGTCGGAGTGGAGCTGCAGAAAGTCACCTGTTGTGATGTCGAGGTATTGACCATGCGCAATGGTGTTCCGGCGATCGACCAGTTCTGTGTCGATCATGTTGAACCGCGTTGAGAACTCAACTTCGAGCGGTAAGCCGAGTCGGTGGACAATGTCAGCCAACACCCTTGACGATAGATTGCTCTCAGTTCGAACGAGATCCTCCGAGACCCGGGCGCGATCCCCCATACCTTCCCTAAGGAACAAAGCGAACTCGTTGTGTGTCGTCGCCGAGTGCGCAACTTCCATGCCCGACAATCGCGTCTTCAGCGCATTCCCGAGAAACGCCACACTGAGCTCGTCATACCGAAGTTTCTTGGTGTTGACGAAGCGAAGGTAGAGGCGCGAGGTGTTCTTGATCCAGCCCTCCCAATGCGCGTAGAGAAGGAGGACGCCAGCGCGGAGGCTGGATTGCAGAGCTACACCTGACGAGGCGCTAACCGACTTGCGCGCCATGCTGAGCTCCTGCTTTCGCCACGCTGTCTCGTCCGACACGGCGTCATCGAACTCGGTGAGCGATCTGAGCTTCGTCATCAGTGCTGCAGCAAGATGGCGCGTCCCTTGGGGACCATCAACCGAAGCCTCGCTTCTGTCGACTTTCCGGTAGCGAACTTTCGCGTCATGTCAGGTTGCGCCCAGAGTTCGCTCGCGGCTTCCTTGATGTCGGTCCGGTACTTGTTGCCGTTGGCGATGTGGAACCCAAGTCCCATGCCGATCGCCTCGAAGGAGGTGTTGAGAAACCCGCCCACGAACATTTGTTTGCTCGAGTCCCAGCGCCGAAGCACATCCTCGTCTGCTTGCTGGAGCAGGTCAAACGTGGTTTCAAACACCCGCGTGAGTTCCGCCCTCTGATCGTCACGGAACTCGAGTGCAAGCGTCAGGGCGAAATCCTCGAGCTCGTCTTGGAAGTTGCGGATGCGCGAAATCTCGTCGTCATGCTTCGCATGAATAAAGAGGAAGCGGAGGACGAGCTCTTCGTCGTACATACGCTCCTTGTCCCGTTCCGGGAGACGCAGCAATGAGACAAAAGACTCGCGGTCTGCGAGGTCGCGAAGCCATTCAACGAACTCCGGGTTGACGCCCACGAGCTGAGCGTTTCTCATCTCCTGATTCGAGAGCTGAGCCCTGATCCACCGTCGCGATTCGGTTGAGCCGCGTTTCGCTTTTCGTTGAGTTGTTTCGGCGGGCGGGCGTGCGTGTTCTGCCAGCCGGGGCTCTGGCTTATCCACGTC
>NZ_JBBCUU010000014.1:0-40592 GCF_037147735.1 Microbacterium sp. MMO-20
CACTCTTCTTGCTTCTTGGCGGAAACAACTGGTCATCCCACGATGGCCCTTCACCGTCTACGACGACGAGAACCCCGCGGGAATTGACACCACGCTATTGGACTCACCCTGGGGTGCACGTCAGGTCGCGGTGCGGGAGAACATGGACCCGGCCGCGCAGGTCAAGACGCTCGCGCACGAGCTGGCGCATGTGCTGATGCACGGCCCTGACGACGAGGACGCCCGGCAGCATCGCGGTATCGGCGAAGTCGAGGCCGAGTCCGTAGCCTTGATGATCGGCGCCGCGCACGGCATGGACACCACCGGCTACACGATCCCGTATGTCTCGACCTGGGCCGCGCGGGTCGACGGGAAGGACCCGGTTCAGGTGGTACAGGCCACCGGGGAACGCGTGCGGAAGACCGCCCTCGGCATCGTTGATCGGCTCGACACAGTTCACGTCGGTGACGGCATCCCGCCGGGTCTCGGGAACGATGCGGCGACGGCTGAGCAGCCGTCTCGGGCGACAGCGCCGATGCCGGAGCGCCAGCCAACGCTGACTGTGCAGGTGCGGGCAGGGCGGGGGCTGTGATGCCTGACGGTGACAGGCTCGCGGTACTCGCACGGGCGGGACGTGGTTGGGGGCTACCCAGCACGGCGTTGGCTCTCGCGCTGGCAGGGGTGCCGGTCTTCCCCTGTGCGCCAGGCGGCAAGACGCCGCTGATCCGCGGCGGGCGAGGGTTCCTCGACGCGACGACCGATGCGGCTCAGATTCGGGCCTGGTGGCGAGCGGCCCCGGCTGCGAACATCGGCATCCCGACCGGGGGCGTGTCCGGCCTGGTCGTCGTGGATGTCGACGTGCACGGTCCGGTCGACGGGACCGTCGCGTTCGCCCGCGCCGACGCCGCGGGTCTGGTCGACGGATGGGGGCTGCTGGTGGGCACTCCGACTGGCGGCCTGCACGCCTACTTCCCTGCGGTACCCGGGGTCGAGCAGAGGTCGTGGCAGTCTGCCAGAGCGGGCATCGATTTCCGCGGCGACGGCGGCTACATCGTCGCCGCGCCCTCGATCCGTACGATCGACGGAACCCCGACCCGCTACCGCATCGTCGCCGGAGGCAGCGGAGGTGCTCCAGTGGACGCGCTGCGGCTGCGTGACTTCCTCACCCCACCACGCGCCACCCCGCCGAGACCGTCAGCCGCGGTCATGCGCGACACGGCCGTCGAGGCGGAGCGGTTGGCGTTGTGGGTCAGCCGGCAGCGCGAGGGTGAACGGAATCGTTCATTGTTCTGGGCGGCGTGCCGCTTGGCGGAGGATGATGTCCCCCTCGCGGACGCACGGGAGGTGCTGGTGACGGCTGCGGTGCAGCCTGGCTTCGAGGAGCGTGAGATCGTCCGGACTGTCGACAGCGCCTATCGCCGCGTTCACGCGATCGCGATCCGAGACGACCGCGCAGCTCCTGCTGCGCCTAGTGTCGCTCGGCAGCGGGTGCCGGCCCGGGGGCTCTTGTGAGGGCGTGGCCAGGCCGCCAGTGGGCGGTCATCACGTCGGCGGCCGGCACGGTGTTCATCGCCGCGGGCGCGTTCTGGCTGTCGTTCACCTCGCTCGCGGATTTGGCGCGTCGGTCCGGGATCGGCGACGGACAAGCCTGGGCGTGGCCGCTGATCGTGGACGGCGTGATCGTGGTGTCCACGGTCGCGGTCGTCGCGCTCGGCGGGGAACGGGTCGCCTGGTATCCGTGGACGCTGCTCGCTGGCTCGGCGGCGGTGTCGGTGACGGCGAACTCGCTGCACGCAGTTGTCTCGGCCGACGCGGACGTCCCCGCAGGGCTGGCTGCGTCCGTCGCGGCGGTGCCACCGGTCGTGCTGCTCGCGATCACGCACCTCACCGTCATCCTCACCCGCGCCCGTCCCAGCGAGTCAGCCGACCAGACGGCAAAGACCGCGGGGGCCGTATCGGTCGCTGAGGCGCCGTTGACCGCCATGCAGGCCGGGATGGTCGCGATCACCCCGTCAATGCCCGAGCGAGCGGCGGGCCGACGCGAGAGGGCGGCGGAACTGCGCGAGTCGGGGCTGTCGAACAAGAAGATCGCGCGCGCCCTGGACGTGCATCCCTCGACCGTTGGGCGTTGGTTCGCCGACGCGCACCAATCCGATGAACCAGCGCAACCGGACTCTGGGCCGTTGCCGGAGGGAGCGACAGCATGAGCCCCAACCACCTGATGCGCGAACCATCGCCGAAGGGCATCCCTGAGCACGACCAGTCCAAGCCCGAAGCCGAGGCCTTGGAGGCGGGCACGCCTGATGCGATCAAGCAGGAGTCCGACCGCCGCGATGCGCTGCAGGAGCGGCTGAATCGGGTACGCGGCAGGGGCGTGGACTGGGTGCGCCCGACCGATCTGCTCGTCCGTTCCAGCGGAGCTCTCGCAGGGCGCGGGATCGAGTTCCAAGCCGTGCAGGGCCGCCGTTTCCGTTCGACCCTCGCGACCGGGGCACGGTCGGTGTCGGAGCGGGCAAAGCGGTTGCCGCCCGTGTCCGCGTTCGGTCGTCGCGGTCAACACGCCGAGAGTCCGGCACGGCCCGGGGTCGGGATGAGGTAGCCCGGGGTGGTGATGGGTCATGGACACCCAGGACGGCGGGGTGACGGTAGCTAGGAGCGACCGGCGCACCTGCCTGCCAGGAGGTGCCCTGACCATGACCACCACGACAACGACGGCGACCGATCCTGCCGGTGAGGACTACACCAATGGGGAGGGCCTGCGCGCCCTGCTGCGCCGGCTCCACGACGCCGGCCCCGGCGCATGGGAGCACGACCCGGTAGCCGCCGAACTGATGACCTACGCCGCGGAAAAGTACACGCCGCTGGCGCGTAAACACGGCCTGGACCCGTGGGAGGCCGCGTCAGCGGCGTTCGACGTGATGCGCACCCGCGCCGCCCGCGAAGCCGACGACCCCTGGGCCGTCGTCACCCACGCGGTGCGGATCACCTGCATCGCCGAAGAACGCGGCCAAGGGCTGCTGTGCTCGGTGCATCAAGCCCGCCGCCCGCACGTCTCCTGCTTCCACGACCCCGAACGCCTCTCCGAACGCGAGAACACCCTGTCGGACTACCACCCGGCATTCCACGTCACCGACCCCTACCACCACGACGACGAGGTGGATTCGGGTGAGCCTGCGTCGGTGACCGGCGCGGTGGAGGACGCGATTCTGTTGTTCCTGCTGCTGGGCTGGCCCGACGGCACCGCCCGACCCGCGATCGAGCACGTCTGCGAAGCCCTCGCCCGGATCGGATCACGCACCTCCACCTACGAGGTGCTGCGCCGCGACCGGCACGCCCGCGCTCTCCTTGATGTCCCTGCGGTGTCGTGGACCGTGTTGTTGCGGGTGCTGCTGGGTCGCACCACTCCCGGTTACAGCGCGACAGGCGAAGGCCGTGGCATCCTGCTGCGCCTCCTGATCGGCGAAAGCCTGCCGAGCCTGCTGGCCGACGACGGGCTCGTGGCGACCATCAGCCAGGCCGCGCCCCATACGGGGACCGGGCGGCGGAGTGCGTGATGACCACGGCGACGGGGCGCATCGAGCTGGACCGAACGGTCGAGTCGATCCAGGTCGGCCACCGGCACCGGCACGACCTCGGCGACCTCGACGCCCTCGCCGCGTCCATCGACCGCGACGGGCTGCTGCAACCCATCACGATCACCCCGGACGGTGTGCTCGTGTGCGGGGTGCGGCGACTCGCAGCGATCAAGACGCTCGGCTGGCGCACCGTCAACGTCTGGGTGCGTTCCGCCATCTCGGACCGGTTGGGGCACCTGCTGGCCGAGCAGGACGACAACCAGCTTCACAAGACCCTCACCCCACTGGAAGCCGCGGGCCTGTATCGCGAGATCAAGACGCTGATGGCCGAGGACGCGGCACGCCGGGAGGCGGCCGGGCAGTTCACGAGCGACTACCAACCGCGGTGGAAGAACGGGTCCGCCGAATCGGCGGACCCGTTGACCACCCCTCCCGGTGATGCCCGCAGGCAGGCCGCGCAGATGGTCACCGGTGCGGCGTCGTACACGCGGCTGGAACAGATCGGCTACCTCGAACGCCTTGTCGCGGACCCTGAGACGCGCGATGCGTTGCGTGCAGAAGCACGAGCCGGGCTGGCGGCCATCGAGACCGGTAGTCCGGTCGATCCGGCGTATCAGCGTGTCCGCGAACTCGAACGGAGCGGCGAGGCCGCCCGCGATGCGCATCTGCACGATCTTGCCGAACAGGCCCTTGCGCGGGTGGGGGCCGAGGCGAAGAACGGCTCGAAGAAGACGAAGAAGCCCAAGGCGCCGACGCCGGCGGTACCGGAGGCTCGGTACGCGGTGCGGGCGTTCGTGCTGACCTGGGCCGAGCTCGACTCGTGGTGGATGCACTACGACCTCGACGAACTCACCGCGCAGCTCACCGACGAGCAAGCCGAGGCGTTCTACACGACCGCGGAGGGCACCCGACGGTTCGCCAGCGACCTCCGCGCCGCGCGTGAGCGGGCTGCAATGCCGCACCTGCGCGCCGTGTGAGGCCGTGGCCTGTAGCGGTCGGGGTGCACCTAAGGGGCATGAAGACCTCTCGTTCTCCGTCGCCTTCGCGTGGCCGCCTGATCGCGCTGATTGCCGCGGGGGTCGTGCTGCTGCTCCTCGCCGGGGTCGGCATCCACGGCCTCATCGCCGGCCCGCGCGGCGCGAGCGCCCCGCACCCGGAGCTTTCACCGTCCCCGCCGTCCGCACCGTCGATGCCGGGACCGGCGTCACAGCGGATGCCGGTGGTGGTGCGATCCGCTGCCCCGGAGACGTTCGCCCGCAATGTCGCGAAGGCGATCTTCGGGTGGGACACCACGAGCGGGCTGATGCCTCTGGACTACACGTCCATCGTCCTCGACACCGGTGACCCGACCGGCACCGAACAGGCCGGCCTGGCGTCCGATGTCTCGGCGTATCTGCCGACGCGGGACGCGTGGATCGAGCTGCGCAAGCACGAAACCCGGCAACACCTCGTGATCGATCGAGTGTTCGTGCCCGCGGCGTGGGCCGACGCCGTAGCACAGGCTCAGCCGGGTCAGATCGCACCGGGCACCGGGGCGTACACGATCGAGGGCACCCGGTACCGCGACGGCGTGTGGAACGGCGAACCGGTGTCCAGCGAGCATGCGGTGTCGTTCACCGTGTTCATCGTCTGTGCACCGACCTACCCGACCTGCCATCTGCTGCGGCTGTCTCAGCTCGACAACCCGCTGCGGTGAGAGCAGGCGTCTCGTGTTCCGTAAGCTCGCCGTTCTCACGCTCGCCGCACTCTTCTTCGCGCCGGCGACTCTGCTGCTGTCGGTTGGGGTGCTGATGAACCCGGCCGCCGATGCCGCATGCTCGACCACCGGGTCGCTCTCGGTCGGAGCCGTGCCCGACAGCCTCCGGGTCACCACGGCGGACGGCTCCACGTTCACGCTGAACAAGACACAGCTCACGCATGCGGCGACGATCATCACGGTCGGCGGCCGGATCGACGGGGTCGGCCGGCCCGGGGTGAAGATCGCGCTGATGGCGGCGCTCAGCGAGTCCACGCTGCGGATGCTCGCGAACACCGGCACTTACCCCGAGTCCGCGAACTACCCCAACGACGGCAACGGCCGCGACCACGATTCCCTCGGCTTGTTCCAGATGCGCCCGCAATCCGGGTGGGGCACCGTCGCCGAACTCATGGACCCGACGTACCAAGCCCGCGCATTCTTCGGCGGCCCGACCGGCCCGAACAATGGCTCCCCCCGAGGTCTCCTCGACATTCCCGGCTGGCAGACCATGGACCCCGGGGAAGCCGCACAGTCCGTCGAGGTGTCCGCGTTCCCCTACCGCTACCGCAACAACGCACCCGTCGCGGACGTCATCCTCAACGCCCTCACCCACGCCGGTGTCTCGCGGGCGGGCTCCGCCACCGGCGGAACGACCGTTGCGGACGGCTCGTCGCGTGTGGTGTTCCCGCTGCCTGCAGGGACGTGGGTGTTGGCGTCGCCGTTCGGCCTGCGTATCCACCCGATCACCGGGGAAGCGTCGTTCCATACCGGCACCGATTTCGCCGCCCCTGAGGGGACGCCGATCCTCGCCGCCGCGGACGGTGTCGTGACCGTTGCAGGGCCGGTCGGCGGATACGGGAACCTGATCGTCATCGAGCATCACATCGACGGTCAGACGGTCGCGACCGCGTACGGGCACATGTGGGACACCGGCGTCCTCGTCCACGTCGGAGACCGGGTGACCGCCGGTCAGCACATCGGCGACGTCGGCTCCGCCGGCATGTCCACCGGCCCGCACCTGCATTTCGAGGTCCGCCCCGGCGGCACCAACGGCACGGCGATCGACGCCGCCGCGTGGCTCACCCAGCACGGCGCCGCGAACCTCCCCACCGCGACCACCGGCCCCACGACCGGATGTGAGGCCCACGGGACCACAGCTGCGCCTTGGCCGGAACCGGCGGGCCCGATCACGGCTGCACTCCCCCGCGGTGGTGCGTGATGGGCGTGTTTCCGAACTTCGGCGGGCTGGCCGGGATCGGTGATCTGAAGCAGGTCGTCGGCGCGCTGTTCATGTTCGTGGTCGTCATCGCCGTGCTCATGCTGATCGTCTCGGCGATCTGCTGGGCGATCGCCGCCGCGCACGGCAATTACTCCGCCGCCACGAAAGGCCGGGTCGGGGTGCTCGTCGCGCTCGGCGCCGCCGTGCTCGCGGGCGGCGGGGTGGCGTGGATGAACTGGCTCATCGCTCTCGGTCAACGACTCTGACGCACACCCGGACCCGCCCCCTGAGACGTGCCCGGTGATGCGGGCGAGCGAGGACGCGGCGGTCAGCACGGTGCACCTGTGGGCAGAAGCCACCTCTCGCCTGAAGGAGACACCATCGTGATCGACATTCCCCCCAACAGTTCCGGTCTTCCCGGGATCGCGGCCCTGCGCACCATCGTCGGTGCGGTGATGACGGTCGGCCTGATCCTCGCCGTCCTGGCACTGATCGTCTCAGCCGTCGTCTGGGCCTACGGCGCGAACTCCAGCAACCCGCATCTGGCCGGTCGGGGCAAGGTCGGCGTCCTCGTGTCCTGCGGTGCCGCGATCGTCTGCGGCGCGAGCGTCGCGCTCGTGAACTTCTTCTGGGGCGTCGGCCAGACCGTCTAGAACCCGGTCCGGTAGAAAGCAGGTCTTGTGATGGGCATATGCGATGTCCCCGTCATCTCCACCGTCTGCAACACCGCAGGTGAGGCGGCGGCATCGCTGGTAGCGGCGCCGTTCGACTGGCTCGCCCAGGCGATGGGCGGCGCGGCAAGCTGGCTGTTCACCGCCGTCTGGGCCGTGTTCGACACCACCACGTTGGTGAACGTGCAACGGCCCGGGTTCCTGTCGGTGTTCAACCTCGTGTTCGGCATCGCCGTGTTCGTGATGCTGCTGTTCTTCTGCCTGCAACTGATCACCGGGATGATCCGGCGTGACCCCACCGCGCTGACCCGCGCGGCGCTCGGCCTCGGGAAGGCCGTGATCGGCTCCTTCGTGGTCGTCACCCTGGTCGCGTTGCTGTTGGAGATCACCGACCAGCTCTGCGTCGGGATCATCCAAGCCGCCGGCGAGACCACCAAGACCATGGGCGACAAGATCGCCGCCCTCGTCGTTGGGCTCTCCGCGCTGTCCATCCCCGCGCCCGGGGTCGGGGCGATCATCATGATCTTCCTCGCCGGTCTCGCGATCGCAGCAGCGGCGATCGTCTGGCTGTCGCTGCTGATCCGCAAATCGCTGCTACTCGTCGCGGTCGCCCTCGCCCCGCTCGCCTTTTCCGGATCGTCGTGGGACGCGGCCCGCGGCTGGGTGAGCAAGTGGGCCATGTTCGTGATCGCCCTGATCCTGTCCAAGCTCGTGCTCGTCGTGATCTTCCTCGTCGCGATCACCCAGGTCGCGGCCCCCATCGACCTCGACCTGGCCTCCGTGTCCGACCCGCTCGCAGGGATCGTGCTGATGGCGTTGGCGGGGTTCGCGCCGTACCTGACGTACCGGTTCCTCGCGTTCGTCGGCACCGACTACTACGGGCAGGCCGCCGCCGAGGACGACGCGAAACGCGCCCTGAACCGACCCATCCCGATCCCGTCGAAGCCGTCCGGTGACGGGCCGAAGAAGGTACTCGACGGTCAAGCGAGCAGGCCCGGCGGCGGCTCTGGAGGCGGTGGTGCGGCGGCGCCGATGGCCTCCCCGACCGGCGGCTCAGCAGGGGCGACCAGTGCGAGTGCAGGGGCGGGCGCCGGGGCAGGGGCGAGTGCCGGAGCAGGCGCGGCGGGTGCCGGTGCAGCGGCGGCAGGCCCAGCGGTGGCCGTGGTCGTGGGCGCGCAGGTCGTGAAAGCCGCGGCCACCGCGGGACCGAAGGCCGGTGCGGCATTGGCCGGTCAGGGCGAGACGGTCGCCAGCGGCGCCGGACAATCCAGCGCCCCTCCGCCGCCTTCGGCACCCGCGCCGACCGCAGCGCCAAGCGTGCGCCGGGCACCCCAAACCCCGCCCAAGGCGACGAAGGAGTGACCGATGGTCAGTCATGCGAAAGAGCCCGCGCCGGGCGAGCTCGTGCCGGTGAAGTTCTCCCGCCTCACGCGCCGGGGCGTGCTGTTGGGGTTGTCGGTCGCGCAGCTCGTCACCCTCGGCATCGGCGGCCTCACCCTTATCGCCGCGTTCTACGCGGGCGGCGGGATGCTGCTCGCCTACACCGCCCCGATCTGGGTTCTCAGCGCCGCACTGACGTGGATCCCTGTCGGCGGGCGCCCGGTGGTGGAGTGGCTGCCGGTCGCGTTCTGGTGGCTGTGGCGGGTCACGGGCGGGCAACTGCTCTACCGTCGCCGGATCGTGAAGCCCCGCCCCGCCTGCACCCTCGCCCTGCCCGGCGACGTGGCCCGGCTCCGCGAATACATCGATCCGGAGACCGGGGCCTGCATGATCCGCGACCCCCACGCCGCGACGTTGACGGTCGTCTGTGACGTGACACATCCCGCGTTCGTGCTCCTCGATCCTGGCGAGCAGGAACGCCGCGTCACCACCTGGGGCCGCGCATTGGCGACGGTATGCCGGTCTGGACGGATCGCGACCCTGCAAGTCCTCGAGCGCACCCTGCCCGACTCAGGCACCGGGCTCGCGGAGTGGTGGACCACGCACGGCACCCCGGACGGCTCCTGGGCCGCCGACACCTACGCCGAGCTGATCGAACGTGCCGGGCCTGCTGGGGAACGGCACGCCACCACGATCAGCCTGAGCCTGGACATGAAGGCCGCGGCCCGGCAGATCAGAACCGCCGGCGGCGGCATCAAGGGGGCCGCCGGGGTGCTGCGGCAGGAGATGTCGACCCTGGCGTCCGCATTGCGGTCGGCCGACCTCGCCCCGTCCGGGTGGCTCGACGCCGGACAGATCGCCGTCATCCTCCGCTCCGCCTACGACCCTGCCGTCGCGTCCGCGTTGGAACGGCACGGGCAGATCGGCCGCGACCTCGCCACCGCCGGCCCGGTCGCGGTCACCGAGACCTGGGGCAACCTGCGCACCGACTCCGCCCACCACGCCGTGCTCTGGATCTCCGAATGGCCCCGAAGCCTCGTCTACCCCGGATTCACCGCCCCGATCCTGCTGTCCACCGGCATCCAGCGAGCCGTGTCGCTGATCTACACCCCGATGCGCTCCGACCAGGCCGCCCGCGACATCCGCCGCAAGAAGGTCGAGTACATCAGCGACGCCGCCCAGCGTTCCAGACTCGGGCAGATCGAAGACGCCGCCCAAACCGCGGAGTTCCAAGACGTGCTGCAACAGGAAGCGGACCTCACCGCGGGCCACGGAGTCCTGCGCGTGACCGGCCTGATCAGCGTGTCCGCGCCTACCGTCGACGAGCTGGAAGCCGCGGTTGCAGCCATCACCCAGGCTGCGATCCAGAGTTCCTGCGAAACCAGGCGGCTGGTCGGCCAGCAGGCAGCCGCGTTCACCGCAGCCGCCCTCCCACTGTGCCGCTCGGTTTGATGGGCACAAACTAGCCGACGTGGAAGTCCCGGTGCCGGCTCTCGCCATCCTCGATCCAGTGAATCCGGAGGATGGGATCACTGGACCCGCCCCATGTGAACATCAGTGGCACCCGCCGCATCTGGCCGCGATGGATGATCGTGGGTTCGTCGGCTCCGGCGACGAACATGCCGCCATTCTCCGCGGGACTCTCGAACGTGACGCTCTCGGCGTCTCGGTCTCCCGTATTCGTGACCTCCGCCCAATGCTTGGTGCTGTAGCGAGGAGCCCCTTTGGAGTTCAGACCAGACATCTCGCGCTCCTGCCGAGGCTGGACAAAGAAGTCGACGCCGACTGGCTCGGACGGAGGCGCTGTGACGCTCTGAAGCGACATTGCCGCGATGTCGTGTTCAATCGCCTTCCAGACCTCGTGGTTGAGCTGTTCGACGTTGCTGAACTCGCCGAGCAGGCCACGATCCTGCATGCCCTTCTTGAAGGCGCGCACTGCATCGAGCTGACTGGTGTCAACGTCATGAGGAAGCGGTGCGGTCGAGAAGTACATATGCACCGGCCGCCCCAGTTCCACGGCGCGGTCCACTTCTTCCACGGTCCCGGAGATTGCATCGGGGGTTGGCGAACCTAGTCGGCCGCCGAACAGTGCGAACACGATGTCTGAATCATCGACGCCCTGGGCGTTGATGAGCTTCTGCGGATGGGCGCCCATGACAGGAACCGCGGATGTCTCCCAACGCCACGGCTGCAGGATCACGCCCTTCGTCCTTGCATTGGCGTCGTTCCAGCCATGTACCGCTTTCTCCACCGCGTCGCGCGCTTCAGGCACATCGGACGGTGAGGCAATCATCACGCGGAGCACGGTGGCGACATAAGGCATACCTCCAAGCCTACGGAGCATGACCGACACCAATCGGGCGCGTGCACCTGATCAGCACTTCCGATACGAGCCATGGAGGCCGGTCATGCCCAGCTATGAGAACCCCCTCGCCGACGCCGCTGAAGCTTCCGAGGCTCTCCGCGGCCTGGCCCACGCGAGCCGGACCTGGGACGACCCCGCCGACACCTACCAGGTGATCGGCGAGCTGGCCGTCGGCATCCGGTCTCTGCATCAGATACTCGGCCAGATCGCCGCCGTCCACACCGCCCGCCGGGACCACGTGAGTGCCGACGACGGCGACCGCGCATCCGGCGCGCAGGCCGCGACCGCTGCTGCCGACGGGTTCCAGCAGGCGGCGGCGCTGATCGATCAGGCCGACGACCAACTCTCCGCCGCGTTCGCCGAGTCGGGCCGGATTGTCTGGCACCCGCGCCCGGCCCCGGCCGAGCAGTGGATCACGGTCGTGTTCCTGCAGGGTGAGGATGCTGAACGGCCGCTGCGCATCCTCGGCGAGCTGGGCCACGTTGACGCGGTGGACTACCTCGCCCAGTGGGACTATGGCGACGAGACCACCCAGGCCGCGCTCGAGAACGGGTACGTCTACGACGAACCCGGAGCAGGCGCCAACGACCAGGTGATCACCTCGGGCGACTACGCGCTGGTTGTCAATCCGCACATGGGATACGTCTCACTCCTCCGCCGGACTGAGCCCGCCCCGGAGGCCGAAGAGGTTGAGATGCTCGCGCCACCGGCCATGGGTGGCCCCGAGGTGCTGGGGTCGTACTCGTCGCCGGGCGCACCGAAGCGGGCACCGGTTCAGCCTGCGAAGCGGGACGGGTCATGGTTCGAGCCAGCTGCGATCACCGCCGTCAAGCAGGCGCGAGGGCTGACGCTATGAGCGCCGAGCGGGAGAAGCTGCACACCGCGGTGCTGGTGGAGCCAGCCTCAGAGCGCCGCAAGTACCGCAAGCAACGTCGCGAGGCCGCCGCCCGACTGATCGCGGAGCAACGCCGCACCGACCGGGACGTCGCGAAAGCCAAGGCTGTGGCCGAACGGGTTGAACGACGCTCGGTCACGTATCTTCCGAGGGCCGGCGAGGCGGGGCTGGCGGCCCTGCGTTCACCGGGGGGACTGCGGTTGCCGAGGCATCAGGACACCAGCGCCGTGCTCGCGGCGCAGTACCCGTTCCTCGCCGAAGGGGGTCTGGGCAGTCAGGGCGTGTTCGTCGGACAAGACATGTACTCCGGTGGCAGCTTCGTCTACGACCCGTGGGAACTGTATCGGCGGGGCGTCATCACCGCGCCGAACATGATCCTGGCTGGCATCGTCGGCTCCGGGAAATCGAGCCTCGCAAAGTCGCTCTACACGCGCTCCCTGCCGTTCGGGCGTCGCGTATACGTGCCCTGCGACCCCAAAGGCGAGCACAGCCCCGTGGCGGAAGCAGTCGGCGGGAAAGCGATCGTCCTCGGGCACGGACTCGCCGCGCGACTGAACCCACTCGATGAAGGCCACCGCCCCTCCGGGCTCTCGAACCAGGAATGGGCCAGCACCCTGGCCTCGCGGCGCCGCGAACTGCTCGGTGCCCTCGCGGAAACGGTCCTCGGCCGCGACCTCTCACCCGTGGAGCACACCGCGATCGACACCGCCCTCACCGCCGCCGTCCAGGACGCGGACGTGCCGATCCTGCCGATGATCGTGGACCGCCTCCTCACCCCGTCCGCCGACGCCGACGACCGCCTCGCCGAAGATGGCCGGCTCGTCGCCCACGCGCTGCGCAGACTCGTCGGCGGCGACCTCACCGGCCTGTTCGACGGACCCTCAACGGTGCGGTTCGACCCGTCGCTACCGATGGTGAGTCTCGACCTCAGCCGTGTCGCGGAGAACGCCGCCCTCCTATCGGTGCTGATGACCTGCGCGTCTGCGTGGATGGAAGCCGCACTCATGGACCCCGCCGGCGGAAAGCGCTGGATGATTTACGACGAGGCCTGGCGACTCATGGCCCACCCCGCCCTCCTACGCCGGATGGACGCGCAGTGGCGACTCGCGAGGCACTACGGGCTCGCGAACATGCTCATCTTCCACAAGCTCTCCGACCTGGATAACGTCGGCGATCAGGGCTCGGCCATGCGGTCGCTGGCGAACAGTCTGCTCGCCAACGCGGAAACGCGGGTGATCTACCGGCAGGAATCTGACCAGCTCTCCACTACCGCGAACGCTCTCGGTCTGACCGGCACCGAACAACGCCTCCTGCCCGGGCTCGGCACCGGACAGGGCCTGTGGCGCATCAAGGAGCGTTCTTTCGTCGTGCAGCACCAGATGCATCCCGACGAGCTCGCCCTGTTCGACACCACCACCCGCATGATCTAGAAAGCTGGGCTCGGCGGCGTACCTGCCGGGCATGAAGCGAAGCGAACTCGACCAGCCGCCCGTCGCGATCCCGACCCTGATCCTCACGGTGCACAAGGCCGGTACGCTGACTGCCACGATCGATGGGGCCCCGATCACGCCGCCTGAATGGGCGCCGCCCTGGCGGCGTGAGTCGTTCCCGCAGATCATCGACCAGGCCAGCCACGATCGCACCCGCACCATCCGCGTCGAGGTCCGCGAAGCAGACGGCTCCGTGTTCACCGACCTCATCACCGCCCGGCGCCGCCGGGCCCTCTCCGAGCCCGAGCCCACCGTCGACGCCGCTCCCGCGCCCACGACGCCGGCCTTCGACCAGATCGACGGCGAGGGGTTCATCCCCGGCGAGGATGTCGCAGTCGCGATCATCACTGGACACACCGACGCCGCCCCCACCGGCGTTGCCCGCGCGCTTATCGACCCCGCGGGCCCGCTCCCGGATCACGTCGACGGCCCCGTGGAGGTCCTGCTGCTCGGTCGCATCTCCGGCACGACGGTGATCCGGCGACTGTCGTGAACGGTGAGGGCCGGCAGACCGGATCGTTCGGAGACGAGCTGACCAACGCCGCCATGATCGGGCTGGTCGCGCTCTTCGGCATCGCCCTCGTCCTCCGCGGCGCCGGCACCATCACCGCCTGGCTCACCGGGACCAGCCAACCCCACGGCGGGCCGGCATCCGGAATCGGTGTCCTGGCACATCCCGGCGACCCCGGTACAGCTCTCGACGCCGAGCATCTGAACGTCGTCGTCTACTGGATCGTCACCGGCCTCATCCTCGCCCTCCTCGTCACGCTGGTGGGGTTCGTGTGGGTCAGAGTCCGCAGGTACACGCATCGGGTCGAGGCCGATCCGCGGCGGATAGCCGGGATCGCGACTCGCCAAGACGTCGCGACCGCAGCCTCCCAGAAGGCCCTGCTCCGTCGAGCCGCCAATCTCCGCCCGGGTCTCGCGAATCCGAAGCCGCAAGATGTCGGCTACCGGCTCGGGGCCTCGAAGGGCGTGGGCGTGTGGGCGTCGGTCGAGGACTCCATCATGGTCATCGGCCCGCCCCGCTCCGGCAAGGGCCTGCACCTGGTCATCCCCGCGATCCTCGACGCGCCCGGCGCGGTCATCGCGACCTCCACCCGGCCCGACAATCTGACCGCAACCATGCGCGCTCGCAGGCGGGTCGGACCGGTGGCGATCTTCGATCCGCAACACCTCGCCGAAGGACTGCCCGCCGGGATGCGCTGGTCACCGATCCGCGGCTGCGAATCACCGCAGACAGCCATGATCCGCGCCGCCGGCCTCGCCGCCTGCACCGGACTGTCCGCAGGCGGGGTCGATTCCGGCGGGTTCTGGGAAGGCAAGACCCGTACCGCACTCCAAGCGTTGCTGCACGCCGCGGCTATCGACAACCGGCCACCCGCCGAACTGTTCAGATGGACCCTCGACCCCACCGCCGCAGCCGATGCGGTCGCGATCCTCACCGGCTCCACCCGGGCCGCGACCGGCTGGGCCGAATCCCTGGAAGCGATGATCGACTCCGATCCCCGTACCCGCGACTCCATCTGGCAAGGTGTCTCCCTCGCCCTCGGCTCCCTCGCCGACCCCCGCGTCCTCGACACGGTATCTCCCGCCGAAGGCGAAGGCTTCGCCCCAGAGGCATTCATCCGCGACAAGGGAACCCTGTTTCTGCTGGCCACCGGCGCCGGGGCCGGAGCCAGTGCCGCACTGGTCGCTGCGCTGGTGGAAGACCTCATCGAGACCGCCCGCCGCCTCGCCGCACGCTCACCCGGAGCACGTCTCGACCCGCCCCTGCTGCTGGCACTGGACGAGATCGCGAACCTCTCACCACTGCCCAGCCTGCCCACCCTGATGGCGGAAGGCGGCGGATCGGGGATCACGACCATGCCCGTTCTCCAGTCGCTCGCGCAAGCACGGGACAAGTGGAACGAGCACCAGGCCAACGCGATCTGGGATGCCTCGATCGTAAAGGTCATCCTCGGCGGCGCATCCAACAGCCGCGACCTGCAAGACCTTTCCGCACTTATCGGCGAGCGCGACGAATACACCGACAGCGTGACACTCGGCGACCACGGCACCCGCTCCAACCAACGATCCGTGCGCCGCGTCCCGACCTTCCCGCCCGACCGCATCCGCCGACTGCCTTTCGGAACCGGCGTCGTCCTGCTGCGTTCCGCACCACCCATCGTCACCGACCTGCACCCCTGGCCCGGCCGTCCCGACGCCGCTCGGCTCAAGAGCGACCGCGCCGAAATCGAAGCGCAGCTGCACCACGCCGAGAACTGACCAGGGAGGCGATCGCGCACCTTCCCGCCACACCGGCTGCACCTGGCGGCGCGGCAGAAGGGAAGCACGATCATGACTATTCACACGCAGGAATCCGTCTCCGGGTTCGTCGCGTCCGACCCGCAACTCACCCAGACCGCAAAGGGCGACCCGCGGCTGTATCTCCGGTTCGGACAGGAGCACTACCGCCGCGAAGAAGACGGCACCTTCACCCAACTGGAGACCACCTTCCACAACCTCGTCATGTTCGACCGCTCCGCCGAGCACGCTGACGCCCGCTTCGCGAAGGGCGACAACTTCGTCGCCGAGGGCTACACCCGCCCCGTCAACTACGAACGAGACGGCCAGACCGTCGACGACGAGGAGTTCGTCGCCAAGAAGATCGGTCACGACCTCGCCCGTACCCGCTACGACGTCGACCGCACGCCGCGACGCGCCAGTGCGGAACGCGAGGCACCGAAACGGGAAGTCTCGGCTTTCACGTCCGCCCGCAGCTCACAGCGCAGCGCCGCCCCGGCGATGGGACTGTAAGGCCGGTCATGGACGACGAGCGCGAGTCGGCGCCGGTACCGGAGATGGATGCACCGGACGATGACCTCAACGATCCCATGATCCCGGAGCCGCCACATCCGATCAACTGGAACCTGCTCACAGCCGAGGAGGCCGAAGTCGAATGGCTGGAGCTCAACCGTTGGGTCGACTGGCTCCGACACTCCTATGGACTCCCGGCCTCGGTGATCCCACCGGCCTGGCATCTCCACCCCGAACTCGTCTGGGAACTGTCAGCGCTGCATATGCACTGGCTCTGCGCCTACGACCCCGACCAGAATGGGTCCGCGCCTTTGGGCTGGCATCGCGACTTCGCCGACGCCCGCATGCGGCTCCGCGACTGGGTCGCCGCGTGCGGCACCCGACTCGACCGCGACCGCCCCACACGGCGGACCGTCTGGCCCGGCGAGAAGCCCGGCGATCCCATCGAGGACACACCGATCGTCGATCGCGACGCTGAGTTCGTGGAGTTCGTCTTGGCCGACGTGCAGCGCCGCCGCGACGCCGAGGACGCGTTCTACGCCGGCCTCGACCCGGACACCGGAGAACTCCCGTGAGCGAGAGCGCGGGGAGCCTGCTCGTGTCGCCGCTGATGTACAGCCGCGAGGTAGCCGCGTACTTGAAGGTGTCGGAGTCCACGCTGTCGCGGTGGCGGTCCGCAGGAAGCGGGCCGCCGTTCTTGCGGCTGGGCGGGATCGCCCGGTATCGGCTCGACGCCGTCGACCGCTGGCTGGACGGCTTGGAGCACGACCATGCCCCGGAGGGCTGAGCCGCTACCGACCGCCGAGCCCAAGCCGGTACCGCCGATCGGGGTGAAGCTGTCCACCGACATGGAGCGCCGTTCCTACGGCATCCGCGCCCGCGCCCGCTGGACGGACCCGACCACCAAGCGCCGCGTGATCCGCACCGAGATCGTGCGGGACGAGGCTGCGGCGCACGCCTTCTTCGACCAGCTCCGCAACTCCTCCGTGAAAGGCATGGACGTGTCCATGACCATATTGGAGTACGTCACCTCCATCGGGGACAGGTGGGCGCGAGGTCTGGACCCGACATCCACGGGAGAGACCTACTGGTACGGGTTGAAGCTGCGTGTGCTGCCCGCCCTCGGGCATCTGCCCGTCTCGCAGATCACCGCCGGGATCATCGACCGCACCATCGACGGCTGGGAACAGCACTACGGGGCGTCGACTATCAAGAACTCCATCGCGCCGCTCGTGCGGGTGCTCGATGAAGCGGTCCGGGACGGGCTGATCCAGATCAACCCCGCGAAGAACCGGGCAAAGCGGAGTCTGAACCGCAACGCCTTCCGTGGGCAGTCGGCCACGCAGTCCTCACCGCGCGCCCACGCGATCCCGGACATGAAGACCCTCAACAGGCTCGCCCGGGCCTGCGGGACGGTGCACCAGTCCTACAGCGACTTCGTGATGCTCGCCGCCCTGCTCGCCGCACGCTCCTCCGAGGTGTCCGGGCTCCAGGTCGGGGACGTGGACTTCGGGAAGAACCTCGTCGTGATCCGCCGGCAGATCTTCCCCGGGAAAGGCGGCCTGGTCACCAAGCCGACCAAGAGCCGCAAGGAACGGCGGGTGCCGATCCTCGAACCGCTCCGCCCCGTCTTGGAACGACTAGTCAAGGACAAGCAACCCGAAGACCAGCTCCTCGTGGGGCCGAAGGGCGGCATCCTCACGACTGCGACCGTGCGCGACGCCACCAACTGGGACAGCATCGTCGCCAAGCTCGGACTGCCCAACCTCACCCGGCACGGGCTCCGGCACACCGGGGCGACCTGGATGGCGGATGCCGGTATCCCGCTGCACGTCCTCCAAGACATCCTCGGGCACGCCTCGATGGAGACCACGCGGGGCTACCTCCACCCCGACGATCGCCACCTGGCGTCCGCCGCCGAGCAGGCCAACGCCTTCCTCTCGGCCGCCGGACAGCGCAAGCACGCCCGGCGCGGCAGCACCCCGTCCAGGGGCCTGTGATGCGGTCCCTACGCCGGGGCGATAGTCGCCGAAACCGTTCTGGTCCCCTTTTGGTCCCCTTATCCACAGGCCGCGGCCGAACAACCATCGCGAAGGCAGTCGGCGCGCCGCCTCGACCGGCCAGGGGGACCAGAGGGGGACCAAACGAAAACCGCTCCGAACATGACGAAGCCCAGGTGAGAAACCTACTCTCACCTGGGCTTTTCTGTCGGGATGACAGGATTTGAACCTGCGACCCCCTGACCCCCAGTCAGGTGCGCTACCAAGCTGCGCCACATCCCGTTGTTCACTTTTTCGGGCTACTGGAGGTTGAAACCACTTAACCCCCAGTCAGGTGCGCTACCAAGCTGCGCCACATCCCGTTGTTCACTTTTTCGGGCTACTGGAGGTTGAAACCACTTAACCCCCAGTCAAGTGCGCTACCAAGCTGCGCCACATCCCGGTCCGTCATCCGCACGCGGACAACTCCCCTATCCTAACGGGTCCGCGCGGGCGTCGCGAACCGAATGGGGCGCCGGGCGCGGCGCGTGATCCTGCGCGATGTCGGAGCGCGCGCGTACGGTGTCGGCATGAGCGAGATCGAGATCCGCCCGGCGTCCGCCGACCGCTTCGCCGACGCCGAGCACGCACTCACGGGCGGCGGCGACGGGGCGTCCTGCTGGTGCCAGTGGTGGATGCTGACGAACAAGGAGTTCAGCGCCGCAACCCGCGAAGAGAAGCGCGAGCTCCTGCGCTCGGATCTCACGCACGAGCGGGCGTCCGCCCTGATCGCCTACGTCGACGGCGAGGCGGCTGGATGGGTCAAGGTCTCCCCTCGCCCCGACCAACCGCGCCTCGCGCGCACGCGCGCGTTCCAAGAGTCGCCCGAGCCGTTCGAGGACGGCTCGGTGTGGGCGGTCACGTGCTTCGTCGTGCGGCGCGAGCACCGCGGCGCGGGGCTCAGCTCGCGCCTTCTCGCTGCGGCGGTCGATCACGCGCGCCGTCACGGCGCCCGTGTCGTCGAGTGCTATCCGGTGGATGCCGGGGCCACGAAGACGTCGTCGAACGAGCTTTTCCACGGCGCGCTGTCCACGTTCCTCGACGCCGGCTTCTCGGAGGTCGCGCGACCGAAGCCCGCGCGGCCGATCGTGACCCTCACCGTCGACTGACGCCAGGGGCGCTTACGATGGACCGGGGCCCGCGACGTGCCCTGAGCCCGCCCGCGCGAAGGAGCCCTGTGGCCGCACCGTCCTCGACCCCGGCCAGCGTCGACCGCGCACCCGCGCGCACCAGATGGTGGGGATTCGGCGTCTACGCCGCTGTATCTGCGGCCCACGTCCTCGCTCTGATCGCACGCGCCGACTCGTTCGTCTACCCGACGAAGCTGCTTCTCATGCCGGCGCTCGCGCTCGCCGCACTCGTCGCGCTCGGCACGGCCGCGAACTCGCGCGCAGGCGCGCTGCTCCTTCTCGCGACCGCTCTCTCGTGGCTCGGCGACGGCGCAGGATTCTTCTTCCCGTTCCTCGCCGACGAGCTGCCCGCGATGCTCCTGTGCTTCGGTCTCGCGCACCTCGCCTACATCGTCCTCTTCCAGCGCGACCTCGCGCGTCGGCCGATACCGCGGTGGACACTCGCGTACTCCGTGTGGTGGGTGGGAATGATCGTGCTGCTGTGGCCGCATCTCGGCGCTCTCGCGATCGCCGTCGCAGCGTACGGCCTCGTCCTCGGCGGGACGGCGGCGTCGGCCGCGCGCGGCTCCCGTATCACCGCGACGGGCGGCGCCTTCTTCCTGGCGTCCGATACCCTCCTCGCGCTGCTGCTCTTCCTCCCGGGCATGTCCGCCGCGCTGACCGGCCCGTGGGTCATGCTGACGTACACGATCGGTCAGGGTCTGCTCGTCCTCGGCGCGGTTCGCCTGCTCGCGCCCGCACAGGAGAGGAACCGATGACGGGGTCGGTGCGCGTGGATGCCTGGCTGTGGGCCGTGCGCGTCTACAAGACCCGATCGGCCGCCACCACCGCATGCCGCGCAGGGCATGTACGCGTCGGCGGCGAGAAGGCCAAGGCGGCGCAGCCCGTGCGCGTCGGCGACGAGCTGCGTATACGGATCGCCGGGTTCGATCGCATCCTCGTCGTTCGGCAGCTGCTGACCAAGCGCGTCAGTGCGCCCGTGGCCGCCCTCGCGGCGGAAGACCGAACCCCGGCGCGGGAGCCCGTGGCCCTCGTCGCCGTACGCGATCGCGGCGCCGGGCGCCCCACCAAACGGGAACGCCGAGAGATCGACCGGCTGCGCGGCCGCGACGACGGCGAGTAGTCGGGGCCGCGGATCAGACTTCCAGCCACCGCGGGCCGTGGACGGTCGCCCCGAGCTCCTCGACCCGGCCACGCAATGCGCGGTCACTCGTGACCACCGTGACCGACTTCCCGGCATCGATCGGTGCGCCGGCCTCGGCAACGATCGCGTCGTCGCCTGCATCGGGAGCGCGCACAATGCGCACGCCATCCGCCGCGGCATCCGCGACGTCGCGCGCCTCACCCTCGACGACCGCGACGACCTCGGGGAACCACAGGCTGCCCGGCAGGCCCAGTCGCGCGGCGTCCATGCCGTCGGCGCTGAGAGGCTCGAGGCGGTCGAGCAGACGCGCCGCCGCCCCCGCACGGTCGCGCCACCAGCCGTCGGGGACCGAGCCGATGACGTTCGCGGCATCCACCACGATCGCGGGCTTCACGGTCAGCAGAGCGCGCAGCAACGGCCAGGCGGCGGCGAATCCGGGGTGGAGCGGGCGCGATTCGACACCGTCGAGAGGAACCCAGGCGAGCTCCCTGCTCTCCGGGTCGCTGATGACGGGCTCGAACGGCGTCTCGACGTCGGCGACGAGTGTCGAGTAGGTCCAGATCTCGGCGTCGTAGACGCTGATGAGGCGCGGGCGTACGGCGGACGCCGGAACACCCGCTTCCTCCGCCGATTCGCGCAGCGCCGCCTCGCAGGCGGACTCGTGCTCGTGCCGCGCTCCACCGGGCAGCGCCCACGTGTCGCCATGGTGACTCCACGAGACGCGATGCTGCAGCAGGATGCCGCGATCCGGGTCGAACGCGAGGAGCCCGGCCGCGCCGAACCTTCCCCAGTACCGAGTGCCGTCCTCGGCGACGACCCAGGCGTCACCGGGATCGCGGGGCCCGTCCGGGCGACGCGGCTCACCGGGAGCGGGGGGCACGATCGTCACGCGTCCAGCCTGTCACACGAAGACTCCACCCGAGGCGTGCGCGTCACAATCCGGAGCGACACGCCACATCTGCGTCCATCACGAGGTCTGACCACAACATATGGTGGTCAGACCACAGTCCTCACTTCACCTCCGGAAGAAGACCCCCATGGCATCCATCCGCACGATCACCGTGAAGGACACGATCGAGGAGTATCTCGCCCGCGCCGACTGGCGCGTCAACGCAAACGCGAACCAGGGCTATTCCCTGGGCGGGCTCATCCTCAACGCGTCGGGCAAGCTCATCGCCAACTACTGGCTCGACGAGGTCTACTCCCCCGCCGCGGCCGACGCCCACCGCGCGGGCGACCTCCACCTCCACGACCTCGACGTCCTGGCCGGCTATTGCGCCGGCTGGTCGCTGCGAATGGTCCTCGAACAGGGCATGGGCGGCGTGCCGGGCCGCGTGTCGAGCGCACCTCCGCGGCACTTCTCGAGCGCACTCGGCCAGCTCGTGAACTTCCTCGGCACCCTCCAGAACGAGTGGGCGGGGGCACAGGCCTTCTCCTCCTTCGACACCTACCTCGCCCCGTACGTCCGCCGCGACGCACTGACGTACCCGCAGGTACGCCAGGCGATGCAGGAGTTCGTCTTTAACCTCAATGTGCCGAGCCGCTGGGGCACGCAGACCCCGTTCACGAACCTCACCTTCGACTGGGTCTGCCCCGACGATCTGCGCGCGCAGCGCCCGATGATCGCCGGAGGGGTGCAGGACTTCGCTTACGGCGACCTCGCCGCCGAGATGGCGCTCATCAACCGCGCCTTCATCGAGGTGATGACCGAGGGCGATGCCCAGGGGCGCGCCTTCACGTTCCCGATCCCGACGTACAACATCACGAAGGACTTCGACTGGGAGGGCGAGAACGTCGACAGCCTCTTCGACATGACCGCGAAGTACGGACTGCCGTACTTCCAGAACTTCGTGAACTCCGACCTCGATCCCGGCATGATCCGCTCGATGTGCTGCCGACTGCAGCTCGACCTCACCGAGCTCCTCAAGCGTGGCAACGGCCTGTTCGGCTCGGCCGAGCAGACCGGCTCGATCGGCGTCGTCACGATCAACTGCGCGCGCCTGGGCTTCCTCCACTCCGGCGATGAGGACGGTGCGCTCCGGCGCCTGGACGACCTGCTCGACATCGCGCGCGACAGCCTCGAAGCCAAGCGCGCCGTCATAACGCGACACCTCGAGAACGGACTGTTCCCCTTCACGAAGCACTACCTCGGCACCTTCGACAACCACTTCTCGACGGTGGGCGTCAACGGCATCAACGAGTACGTGCGGAACCTCACCCGCGATGACCATGACATCACCGACGAGGAGGGTTCGGCAGCCGCGCTCCGCCTCCTCGACCGCGTGCGCGCGCGCATCACGCGATTCCAGGAGGAGACCGGTCGCATGTACAACCTCGAGGCCACGCCCGCCGAGGGCACGACGTATCGGTTCGCGAAGGAGGATGTCGCCCGCTTCGGCGACGCGGACATCCGACACGCCGGCACCCGGGACAACCCCTACTACACGAACTCGTCCCAGCTCCCCGTCGGGTTCACCGCCGACCCGTTCCTGGCGATGGCGCTGCAGGAGCCGCTGCAGCAGAAGTACACCGGAGGCACGGTGCTGCATCTCTACCTCGGCGAGGCGATGGAGTCCGCGCGCGCGTGCCGCGACCTCGTCCGCCGATCGCTCGAACGCTTCCGACTGCCGTACCTGACGATCACGCCCACCTTCTCCATCTGCCCCCGCCACGGCTACGTCTCCGGCCACCACGAGGTCTGCCCGACCTGTGACGCGGAATGCGAGGTGTGGACGCGCGTCATGGGGTATTTCCGGCCCATCTCGGGGTTCAACATCGGCAAGAAGGGCGAAGCTTCGGAGAGGACGTACTTCGTCGCACCCGCGCTCCCCTCGGAGGAGAGGCCATGGTCCGCACCCCTGCAGCCTGTGAACTGAACATCGCCGGTGTCACGGCATTCTCGACGGTCGACTGGCCCGATCACCTCGTCGCGACGGTCTTTCTCCAGGGGTGCCCCTGGAACTGCTTCTACTGCCACAATCCTGCGCTGATCGACCCGCGGGCCGAGGGCGGGTTCTCATGGAGCGACGTCCTCGACCTGCTGTGCGAGCGCATCGGGCTCCTGGATGCCGTGGTGTTCTCCGGCGGGGAGCCCACACTCCAGCGAGCGCTCGTGCCCGCCATGCGGACCGCGCGCACGCTCGGGTTCGCCGTCGGTCTCCACACCGGCGGCGCCTACCCGGGCCTCCTCGCGCAGGCACTGCCGGAGGTCGATTGGGTGGGGCTCGACATCAAGGCGTGTCCCGACGACTACGACCTCGTCACGGGGAGGCCGAACAGCGCGTCGATGGCCTGGCGCTCGCTCGAGCTCGTCCTCGGCAACCGCGAGCTGCGCGCCAGCACTGACCGTCCGCTGGACGTGGAGGTGCGGACGACGGTGCATCCCGCCGCGTTCGACGACGCGCGCCTGCACGCCCTCGGCTGCCGCCTGGCCGAAGCCGGCGTCGACCACTGGGCCGTGCAGCGTTTCCGCACGGCGGGCACGCGCAGCCCGCTGCCGCGGGTGGAGGGGGATGCCGCGGCATCCCTCACTCTCCGCGACCTTCCGAGCGAGCGGTTCGCGAGCCTCGTCGTGCGCTGAGGGGACTCAGCGCTGGCGGCGCTCGCGGACGCGCATGTTCGTGACGATCGGGGTGCCTTCGAAGCCGAAGATCTCGCGCAGGCGCCGCTGGATGAACCGGCGGTAGCCCGGGTCGAGGAACCCGGTCGTGAAGAGCACGAATGTCGGCGGACGGGTCGCAGCCTGCGTGCCGAACAGGATGCGCGGCTGCTTGCCCCCGCGCAGCGGGTGCGGATGCTCGGCGACGAGTTCGGTGAGGAACGCGTTGAACTTGCCCGTCGAGATGCGCTGGTCCCACGAGGCGAGAGCCGTCTCGAGAGCGGGTACGAGCTTGTCGAGGTGGCGTCCCGTGCGCGCCGAGATGTTGACGCGCGGTGCCCATGCGACGTGCGCGAGGTCCTGCTCGATCTCGCGCTCGAGGTACCGGCGGCGATCGGCGTTCTCCATGTCGTCGTCGTTGAGGCGGTCCCACTTGTTGAACGCCAGCACGAGGGCGCGCCCCGATTCGAGGACGAGGTCGATGATGTTGAGGTCCTGCACGCTGATCGACTGCGACACATCGAGCACGACGACGGCGACCTCGGCTTTCTCGAGCGCCGCTGACGTGCGCAGCGACGCGTAGAAGTCGGCGCCCTGCTGCAGGTGCACGCGGCGACGGATGCCGGCGGTGTCGACGAAGCGCCAGAGCTTGCCGCCGAGCTCGACGATCTCGTCGACGGGGTCGCGCGTCGTGCCCGCGAGCTCGTTGACGACGACGCGCTCCTCGCCCGCCGCCTTGTTGAGCAGCGAGGACTTGCCGACGTTCGGTCGCCCGAGGATCGCGACGCGGCGCGGACCTCCCAGCTCGGCCTTGGCGACGGCGGAGACGTCCGGCAGCACCTTCATGACCTCGTCGAGCAGGTCGGCGACGCCGCGCCCGTGGATCGCCGAGACGGGGTGCGGCTCGCCGAGGCCCAGGTTCCACAGAGCCGCGGCCTCCGGCTCCTGCCGGGCATCGTCGATCTTGTTCGCGACGAGGAAGACGGGCTTCGACGTCTTGCGCAGGAGCCGCACGACCGCCTCATCGGTCGCGGTCGCGCCGACCATGGCATCCACGACGAAGAGCACGACGTCCGAAAGGTCGATCGCGACCTCGGCCTGGGCGGCGACCGAGCGGTCGATGCCGCGCGCATCGGGCTCCCAGCCGCCGGTGTCGACGAGCGAGAAGCGACGGTCCATCCACTCGGCCTTGTAGGTGACGCGGTCGCGCGTCACGCCGGGCGTGTCCTCGACGACGGCTTCGCGCCGCCCGAGGATCCGGTTGACGAGCGCGGACTTGCCGACGTTCGGCCGCCCGACGATCGCGACGACGGGAAGGGCGGGGAGGGCCTCGACGACCTCGCCTCCGGCGGTGAAGCCGGCGAGGAGCTCGGTGTCGTCCTCGTCGAGGTCGTAGTCGCTCAGCGATGCGCGCAGCGTCGCTGCGCGCTGGTCGGCGAGACCCTCATCGAGCGCCGCCATCTTCTCTTCGAGCTGGTCGGGACCGCCCTCGTACTCGTCCTCAGCGGCCATCGTTCGTCTCCTGTGTCGGCGTGTTCATCTCCGCGGCGACGACGTCCAGGACGGCGGCCACGGTCTGTGCGAAATCGAGATCGGTCGAGTCGACCACCGTGACGCCGTCCGCGGCGCTCAGGAAGTCGACGACCTGGCTGTCGGCGGCATCGCGACGGTGCAGCGCGCTCGCGACGGCGGCGGCGTCCTCGCCGTCGAGCTCAGCGCTGCGGCGAGCGGCGCGCACCTCGGGGGCCGCGGTGAGAAGGATGCGCACCGGCGCGTCGGGCGCGACCACCGTCGTGATGTCGCGGCCCTCCACGACGACGCCGGGGCGGCCCGAATCGCGCACCAAGGCGCGGAAGAGCGCGTTCACGCTCTTTCGCACGGCACCGACGCGGGCCACGCCGCTCACGGCGGCGGAGACGCGAGGCTCGCGGATCGCGTCGGTGACGTCGGCGTCGCCGACGCGCACCCAGTACGCGTCGGCGTCGAGGGAGATGGCATACGGGAAGGCGGCCGCGGCCTCCTGCACGGCCCGCTCGTCGGCGGTGTCGCCACCGCGCTCGAGCACGTGCCACGCGAGCGCACGGTACGCGGCGCCCGTGTCGAGGTAGCCATATCCGAGGCGGCGCGCGGCCTCCTTCGAGACGCTCGACTTGCCGGATCCGGCCGGTCCGTCGATCGCGATCGTGACGGGAGTGGGCGACGAATCGGTCATGAGGGCAGGCTCGCAATCTTCCAGCCGCGCTCTTCGAGGCCCTGCACGGCGCGGTGCAGCACGGTGGGCACGACGCTGATCTCCGCGAGCCCGAACTGGGCGCCGGGCGAATGTTCGAGCCGCAGGTCCTCGACGTTCACGTCGAGCTCGCCGAGTTCGCCGAAGAGGCGACCCAGCTGACCGGGCGTGTCATCGACCATGACGACGAGGCTTTCGAACTGACGACGTTGGCCGTGCTTGCCGGGCAGCCGCGCGACGCCGTCGTTTCCGCGTCGGATCGTGTCGGCGACGGCGCGACGCGCGCCGGGGCGCTCGGGCGCGCGCAACGCGTCCGCGACGGCGCGGAGGTCTGCGGCGAGGGCGTCGAGGACGTCGACGACGGGCGCCGCGTTCGCCCCGAGGATCTGCACCCACAGCTCGGGCGCCGAGGCGGCGATGCGGGTCGTGTCCCGCACCCCCTGTCCGGCGAGGCCGAGTGCATCGTCGGGCGCATCGATGAAGCGGCCCGCGAGGAGGGATGCCACGAGCTGCGGCACGTGCGAGACGAGCGCGACCGACCGGTCGTGCTCCTCCGGCGTCATCTCGATCGGGGTCGCGCCGAGGTCGAGTGCGAGACCCTCGACGAGCGCCAGATCGGATGCCGGGGTCTCGCCGTCGCGGCACACGACCCACGGCCGCCCCACGAAGATGTCGGCGCGGGCGGCTATCGCTCCGCCGCGCTCTCGTCCTGCGAGCGGGTGCGAGCCGATGTAGTGCGTGAGGTCGACTCCGCGCGCCTGCAGCTGCTGCAGCGGCTCGAGCTTGACGCTCGCGACGTCGGTGACCACGGCGCGCGGGTATGCGCGCAGCTCGCGCTCGATGACGTCGGCGACGACGTCGGGCGGCGTCGCCACGACGATGAGATCCGGGTCGTCTCCGGTCGCCTCGGCACGGCCGGCTCCGTAGTCGATCGCGAGGCGCAATTGCGCGGGCGAGGCGTCGGCGAGGACGACGTCGACGCCGAGACCGCGCAGCGCATGCCCGACGCTCGAGCCGAGGAGACCCGCGCCGACGATGCGCACGCAGCCCGAGGTGCGCGGCGAGCGCACGGCGCGCGCACGCGCGGCAACGACGGTGGAGTCGGTCACGGTTTCCGCCTAGGAGTCAGCCTCGTCATCGGCGGACGGCCGCGAGGGGGCATCCGCCTGGCGCGCCACGGTGAGAAGCGCGCCGCGTTCCACTGTAGTCAACTCCCGTGCCCGCCCCGCTGGGAGGGTGCCCAGGTGGAGCGGGCCGAACTGGCGCCGGACGAGCTCCGTGACGGGGTGCCCGACCGCGGCCATCATGCGCCGGACGATCCGATTGCGACCGGAGTGCAGGGTGAGCTCGACGAGCGAGCTTCCCGCGGAGGCATCCAGCAGCCGCGCCTTGTCGACGACGATCGGTCCGTCCTCCAGCTCGATGCCCTTCGACAGTCGCGCGATCGTCTGCGGGGCGACGCGCCCCTCCACCTTCGCGATGTAGACCTTCGTGACGCCGAACGAGGGGTGTGCGAGCACGTGAGCGAGGTCGCCGTCGTTCGTGAGGACGAGCAGCCCGCTCGTCTCCGCATCCAGCCGCCCCACGTTGTAGAGCCGCTCGTCCCATTCCTTCGTGAAACGCCGGAGGTCCGGCCGTCCGTTCTCGTCCTTCATCGATGAGACGACGCCGGTCGGCTTGTTGAGCATGACGTAGCGCTTGGTCGGGTCGAGCTGGATCGCCGTGCCGTCGACGTCCACGAGGTCGGATGCCGGGTCGATGCGCGAACCCAGTTCCGTCACGACCTGTCCGTTGACCCGGACGCGCCCTTCGACGATGTACTGCTCGGACACGCGTCGCGAGGCCACGCCGGCGTTCGCGAGCACCTTCTGCAGGCGGACGCCCTCCCCCTCGGATCCGGCCGCGGCGGTCATCGCACGACCTCGCTGTCGAAGCCCGCGGCGCCGTCGTCGAGAAGTGGCGAGATATGCGGCAGTTCGTCGAGCGAGTTGATCCCGAGGTTCACGAGCAGCGCGTCCGTCGTCCCGTAGTTGATGGCGCCCGTCTCGGGGTCGTGGAAGAGCTCGGTGATGAGTCCGCGCGCGACGAGCGTGCGGACGACCGAGTCGACGTTGACGGCGCGGATGGCGGCGACCTGGCTGCGCGTCACCGGCTGCTTGTAGGCGATGACGGCGAGCGTCTCCAGCGCCGCCTGCGAGAGCCTGCTCGGCGCCTGGCCGCTGACGAACTCGCTGACGAGGTCGTCGAGCTCCTCCCGCACGTACAGCCGCCACCCGCCGCCGACCTCGCGCAATTCGAACCCGCGACGAGGGCCGCCGGCCTCGCCGTCGTAGTCGGCGACGAGACCCTCGATCGCCTGACGCACGGCCGGCACGGGAGCCGCGACCGCGGCGGCGAGTGCGACGAGGCTCTGCGGCTCATCGACGACCAGGAGGATCGCTTCGAGTCGGCGGGCGACGTCGGCGGGCTCCTGCGAGCGTGCGGGTGGGTCGGCGGAGTCCAGGGCGGCGGAGTCCAGGGCGGCGGAGTGCGGAGTGCGGTCATCGGTCATAATCGGCTCCCAGAGTGGCGAGGTTTTCTTCGGACCACCGCTCGGCCGTCCAACGCAGAGTCAGCTCCCCGAGCGGCTCAAGCTGTTCGAATGAGAGAGCGGCGTGACGGTACAGCTCGAGCACCGCGAGGAATCGCGCCACGACGACGCCCGGCTGGTCCGTGCCCGCCACGAGCTCGCGGAAGTTCAGCGTGCCGGCGTCGCGGAGGAGGGTCACGACGATCGCCGCCTGCTCGCGAATCGACACGAGCGGCGCGTGCAGGTGATCGAGTCCGACGTGCGGAATCTCCTTCGGCGCGAACGCGAGCATGGCGAGGGCGGCGAAGTCGGCCGTCGTCAACGTCCAGACGAGCTCCGGTACGGCGCGACGGTACTTCTCGTCGAGGCGGACGGCGCGCACGTGCCGTCGGTCTTCGCGGCGCAGCGACCGCTCGAACCAGGCCGACACCTCTTTGAACGCGCGGTACTGGAGCAGACGCGCGAACAGCAGATCGCGCGCCTCGAGCAGGGCGACCGACTCGGCATCCACCAGCTCCCCCTGCGGCAGGAGCCCCGCGACCTTCATGTCGAGCAGCGTCGCCGCGACGACGAGGAATTCGGATGCCTGCTCCAGCTCCTCCGCGTCGTCGAGCCCTTTCAGGTACGAGATGAACTCGTCCGTGACCTTCGACAGCGAGATCTCGGTGATGTCCAGCTCGTGTTTGCCGAGGAGGGACAGCAGAAGATCGAACGGCCCGTCGAAGCCGGACAGCGAGACGCGGAACCCTGCGACGGGTTCGGGGGCCGGTGCGGGCTCAGGCGACGGCGCCACGGGCGACCAGCTCCCGCGCGAGGCGCAGGTAGGCCTGGGCCGCCGCGTGCTCGGGGGCGAACTGGGTGATGGGCACGCCCGACACCGAGGCATCCGGGAACTTCACGGTCCGTCCGATGACGGTCTCGAGCACGTCGTCGCCGAAGGCCTCGACGACCCGCTCCAGTACCTCGCGCGAATGCAGTGTGCGCGGGTCGTACATCGTCGCGAGCACTCCGTCGAGCTCGATCGCGGGATTGAGGCGGTCGCGGACCTTGTCGATCGTCTCGATGAGCAGCGCGACACCGCGCAGTGCGAAGAACTCGCATTCGAGCGGAATCAGCACACCGTGGCTCGCCGTGAGAGCGTTCACGGTGAGGAGGCCGAGCGAGGGTTGGCAGTCGACGAGGATCACGTCGTACTCGCCGGCGACCTTCCGCAGCACGCGCGAGAGGATCGTCTCGCGCGCGACCTCGTTGACGAGGTGCACCTCGGCGGCGGAGAGATCGATGTTCGCCGGGATGATGTCGAGCCCCGGCGTCGAGGTATGCACGATGGCCTCGTGCGGGTCGCGCTTGGTGTCCAGCAGCAGGTCGTAGATCGTCGGCACGTCGTGCGTGGCAATTCCGAGACCCGCTGACAGCGCGCCCTGCGGGTCGAAGTCGACCGCGAGCACACGGCGTCCGTACTCGGCCAGGGACGCCGCGAGGTTGATGGTCGTCGTCGTCTTGCCGACGCCGCCCTTCTGGTTGCACAGCGAGATGATCCGGGCGGGGCCGTGCGCGTCGAGGGGGGCCGGGGTCGGAAAGCCGTGGTACGGGCGCCCCGTCGGACCCATGGGGATGTCCTCGGCCGAGGCCTTCTTCGTCCCCCGCGTCTTCTCCGTCACCGACACTCCCGCTTTCTGCCGCCCTTCCCAGGACTGGCCCCTGCGATTCTCGCACAGGAGCACCCTCGCGGCGTGTCGCACCGCCGGTCGGCGCCGACGCCGGGCGCCTGCCGCGGCCGCCGGATCAGAGGCTGCCGAGCACGTCGAGACGTACCTGCGCCGCGATCGCGATCACGAGATAGTCCGCGAGGACGAGAAGCGGCAGCCAGGACAGGATCACGCCGCCGACACGCACGACCACCGCGCCCGTCCCCCACACGCCCGCGCGAAGTGTCCAGCCGATGACGGTGCCGAAGAGCGGAATCGTCACGAGCCAGATGATCATGCACCACGGACACAGAGACGAGTACTCGAAGACACTGCGATACGCGAAGAAGTGCACGAGGAGGAATGCCCCGGTCACGCACAGCGCGAACACGCGCCAGTACCACCCGCGCACGCCTTCGCGCGCGGCGAGCGCCGTGACCCCGGCGAAGATCGGGCCGAGGAAGAGGACCATCCCGATGATCGAGTTGCTGAAGCCCAGCAGGTTTCCCCCCGGCGAGAGCAGATTCGGACCGCACGTGACGACGGGGCTGATGCTGCACGAGATGAGCGGGTCGCCTCCCGTGAGCTGTCCGATGTACTCGTGGTAGAGCAGGAACGAGACGATCCAGCCCGCCGTCCCCGCGCAGATCCACCACACCGCCATCGCGCGGGGCGGGCGGAGCGCCGCAGCGGAAGGAGGGTTCGGATCGACCGTCATGCGGTCATCCTTCCGCCGCCGCGACGCGTCGGTGCGGCGGCGAGCCGTGCAAAACCCGGCGAGTCAGCGGGCGCGCGGATGCGACGTCAGGTACACGTCGCGGAGAGCGTCTGCGGTGACGTGCGTGTAGATCTGCGTCGTCGCGACAGACGCGTGACCGAGGAGCTCCTGCACGACACGAACGTCGGCGCCGCCCTGGAGCAGGTGCGTCGCGAAGGAGTGTCGGAAGGTGTGCGGCGAGACGTGCGCCGTGAGACCCGCACGGTCGGCGGCGGTCTGGATGACGAGCCACGCCCCCTGACGCGACAGCGGCGCACCGCGAGCCCCGAGGAACAAGCGCGGACTCGATCGGCCGCGGCGGGAGAGCTCGGGTCGGGCGCGGGCGAGGTACGCGTCCACCGCGGCGCGCGCGTAGGAGCCGACGGGCACGATCCGTTCCTTCGCGCCCTTACCGCGCACGCGCACCACCTCGCCGTGGGCAAGGTCGTCGACGTCGAGCTGCATGACCTCGGAGACGCGGGCGCCGGTGGCGTAGAGCAGCTCGAGCAGCGCGCGATCACGGAGCGGAATAATGGCTTCCTCGCCCGACATCGGCGCCGGCGCGCCGACCCCGGCGGAGCCGTCGTCGACGACCGGAGCCGGTCCCGCGGCATCCAGCAGCGCCTCGATCTGCGCGATCGGCAGCGCCTTGGGCAGCCGTTGCGGAGCCTTGGGTGGACGCAGCCGTTCGGTCGGATCGACCGTCGAGGTGCCTTCTCGCACGAGGAAGCGGTGCAGGCCGCGCACCGACGATTGCAATCGCGCAAGAGACGTCGCCGCCGGCGGCGGTTGCGACGACGCACGCTCCGCGGCGAAGGACTCGACGAGGGCCGCTGTCACCCCGTCCGTATCGCTGACATCGTGCGCGACGAGCCATTCTCGATAGCCGCCCAGATCGCGGCGGTAGGCGGCGACGGTGTGCTCCGACAGCCCCCGCTCCAGAGCGATGTGCCGCAGGTAGACGTCGATCGCGCGACCGAGTTCCACCGCTCGCCCGTCAGCCTCGACGCAGGCGCGACAGCTTCTCGGCGGCAGCCAGCACGCCCGCCACGAGGATGCCATTGCGCATGCGACCCGCGAGGATCGCGTCGACGACATCGGCGAGCGCGACCCATTCGAGGCGGATGTCCGCCTCTTCGTCCGTGCGCGCGAACGTCGCCGACGCCGAGGTGAGCTCTCGCGCGAGAAAGACGTGTACGACCTCGTCGTTCCCTCCGGGCGTCGTGAAGACGGAGACGAGCGGTTCGATGGATGCCGCGACGAGATCGGCCTCCTCGGCCAGCTCGCGCCGTGCCGTCTCGATGGGAGGTTCCCCTGCGACGTCGAGGAGGCCTGCGGGGATCTCCCAGTCGCGGTGGCGGATCGGGTGGCGGTACTGCTGGATCAGCAGGACGCGCTCCTCGTCGTCGACCGCGACGACTGCGGCCGCTCCAGGGTGGTCGACGTACTGCCGCACGATCTCGCCGTCGCCATAGCGGACGGTGTCGCTGCGCACGTCCCACACGCGCCCCGCGTAGACGAGTTCGCTCGCGGTGACGTCGGCCTCGAACGGCTCGTCGCGGAGGCCCTTGGCCTCAGACACGCTCGACCTCGTCCTTGAAGAGTTCGCTCGCGCGGTGACGCTCGAGCGCCGCAGCGATGAGCCCGCGGAACAGCGGGTTCGCCTGCGTCGGCCGGGAGCGGAGTTCGGGGTGGGCCTGCGTGGCGATGTAATACGGGTGCACGTCGCGCGGCAGCTCGACGTACTCGACGAGGCCGTGGTCGGGCGACAGCCCCGAGAACCAGAGACCCGCCTCCGCGATCTGATCGCGGTAGCGGTTGTTGACTTCGTAGCGATGACGGTGGCGCTCGCTCGCCCGGGTCGCGCCGTACACCTCGGCCGCGAGCGAGCCCTCGGCGAGCTCCGCCTCGTACAGACCGAGACGCATCGTGCCGCCCATGTCGCCGTGGTCGATGATGTCGACCTGCTCGGCCATCGTCGCGATGACCGGGTGCGCGGTGTCGGGGTCGAACTCGCTCGACGAGGCATCCGCGATGCCGGCGACGTTGCGCGCGTATTCGATCACCATGCACTGCAGTCCGAGGCAGATACCGAGCGTCGGGATGCCCTGCTCGCGCGCGAACCGCAGCGCCCCGAGCTTGCCTTCGATGCCGCGGATGCCGAAGCCGCCGGGCACGACGATCCCGTCGACGGCGCCGAGCGCCTTCTCCGCGCCCTCGGGCGTCTCGCAGAGGTCCGAGGGAATCCAGGTGATCTTGACCTTCGTCTCCTGCGCGAAACCGCCGGCCTTCAGCGCCTCGGTGACCGAGAGGTAGGCGTCGGGCAGGTCGATGTACTTGCCCACGAGGCCGATGGTGACCTCGTGCTTCGGGTTGTGCACGGCGCCGAGCACCGTGCTCCAGCGCGTCCAGTCGACCTCGTCCGCCTTACGGCCGAGGCCCAGGGCGTCGACGATGTACGCGTCCAGACCCTGCTCGTTGAGCATCGAGGGGATGTCGTAGATCGATGGCACGTCGACCGCGTTGACGACGGCATCCTCGTCGACGTCGCACATCAGCGCGATCTTGCGCTTGTTCGACTCGGTGACGGGGCGGTCGCTGCGCAGCACCAGCGCATCGGGCTGGATGCCGATGGAGCGCAGGGCCGCGACGGAGTGCTGAGTCGGCTTGGTCTTCTGCTCGCCCGAGGCACCCATGAACGGCACGAGCGAGACGTGCACGAAGAAGACGTTCTTCCGTCCGAGCTCGTGGCGGATCTGCCGTGCCGACTCGATGAACGGCTGCGACTCGATGTCTCCGACCGTGCCGCCGATCTCGGTGATGATGACGTCGGGCTTCGGGCTCTCGTCGGCCTGGAGCCGCATGCGGCGCTTGATCTCGTCGGTGATGTGCGGAATGACCTGCACGGTGTCACCGAGATACTCGCCACGACGCTCCTTCGCGATCACCTGCGAGTAGATCTGCCCGGTCGTGACGTTGGCGGCCTGGCTCAGCTCGATGTCGAGGAAGCGCTCGTAGTGGCCGATGTCGAGATCGGTCTCGGCACCGTCGTCCGTGACGAAGACCTCACCGTGCTGGAACGGATTCATCGTGCCCGGGTCGACGTTCAGGTACGGGTCGAGTTTCTGCATGACGACCCGCAGACCCCGCGCGGTGAGGAGATTACCGAGCGACGCGGCCGTCAAGCCCTTCCCCAACGACGAGACGACACCGCCCGTCACGAAGATGTGCTTGGTGGTGTCGTCTGAAGTCTTGCCCGCGTCTGAAAAAGTGTCCGTCACGGGCTTTCATCCTATCAGGCTGGAACGGCCGAGGGTCAGGAGCTCCCGAGCGTGTTCGAGGGCAGCGGGAGAATCGGCGAGCCCGGAGAGCAGTCGCGCCATCTCCGCCTCGCGCTCTTCTCCGTCGAGGGCGCGGACGCTGGATGCCGTGACCGACCCGTCGCTCGACTTGACGACGCTCAAGTGGTTGTTCGCGAAGGCGGCGACCTGGGCGAGATGAGTGACGACGATCACCTGGCTCGACTGCGCGAGCGCGGCCAGCCGGCGACCGACCTCGATGGCCGCCGCGCCGCCGATCCCCGCGTCGATCTCGTCGAAGACGAACGTGGGGACGGCGTCAGCCCCGGCGATGACGACCTCGATCGCGAGCATGACGCGACTGAGTTCGCCACCCGAGGCGGTCTTGGCGACGGGGCGAGGCTCGGCGCCGGGATGCGGCGCCAGCAGGATCGTGACGTCGTCCCGGCCTGCGGCGCTCGGCGCCGCGGGCTCGACGGCGACGACGACACGTGCGTCCGGCAGCGCGAGGGCTCGGAGCTCCTCGGTCACTGCGGCCGAGAGTCGGTCTGCCGCACGGCGGCGCACGTCGGAGAGGGCGGATGCCGCGGCATCCAGCCGCTTCTGCGCGTCGTCGCTCTCCGCGCGCAGGCGCTCCACCCGATCGCCGTCGTCGTCGAGGTCGGCGAGGCGCAGCGCACCCTCGGTGCGGAGGGCGAGCGCCGCGTCGAGCGTGCCGTGCGCGCGCACGAGCGCACCGAGAGCCGCGCGGCGCTCCTCGACGGCGGCGAGCTCGTGCGGCCCCGACTCGTCGAGATCCGCGAGGTAGCCGCTGAGCTCGGTCGCGAGGTCCGCGGCACGGTAACCGAGGTCTTCGAGGGTCGCGGCGTGCGCCTGCAAGGTCGGATCGTTGGCCGCCGCCCGTTCGAGGGCGCGCCGCGCGTCGGCCAGGAGGCCCACCACATCCGGCGTGTCATCGTCCTGCGACAGAGCAGCGTGCGCCTGCGTCGCGGCGAGCCTCAGGTCTTCCGCATGGGCGAGACGCTCCGCGCGCGCGGCGAGGTCGACGTCCTCACCCGGCTGCGGGTCGAGCTGTTCGAGTTCGTCGAGATCCGACCGCAGCTGCGCGGCCTCGCGGGCGCGCTCTTCGCGGCGCGCCGTGAGGTCGGAGAGTTCCGCGGACACCGCCCGCTCGTGCTCGTACGCCGCGCGGTACGCGGCGAGCGGCGCCGCGATCTCGTCGCCCCCGAAGCGGTCGAGAGCGTCGCGCTGCGCGGCGGACGAACGCAGCCGCAGCTGATCCGACTGACCGTGGACGACGACGAGCTGCTCCGCGAGATCCGCCAGCACGCCGGCCGGCGCGGTGCGGCCGCCGACGCTCGCGCGGCTGCGCCCTTCGCTGGTCACCGTCCGCCCGAGGTACAGCTCGCCGCGGCCGCCGCCGATCGGCTCGACCTCGCCCCCGGCATCCGCGACCCGCTCCGCGACGGCGCCGGGCTCCGGCACGATCCAGACGCCCTCGACGGCCGCCTGATCGGCGCCGGCGCGAACGGCACCCGCATCGGACCGCGCGCCCATGAGCAGACCGAGCCCCGTGACGACCATCGTCTTGCCGGCGCCGGTCTCGCCGGTGATCGCCGTGAATCCCGGCCCCATCGGCAGTGTCGCGCGCGCGATGACCCCGAGATCGCGCAGCGTGATCTGCTCGATCATGCGGCGCCTTCGCCGAGACCGTGCGTGTCCGGCCCCCGCCAGCCGGCGACCGGAAGCTGGAACTTGCGCACCAGCCGGTCGGTGAACGGCGCCGGGTGGAGTCGCGCGAGCCGCACAGGCGTCGTCGAGCGACGCGCGACGACGCGCGCGCCGGGTGGGAGGTCGTGCGAACGACGGCCGTCGCACCACAGGATGCCGATTCCGTCGGTCCGTGCGAGCACTTCGATCGCGACCGCTGCCTCCGGTCCCACGACGAGCGGCCGGGCGAACAGCGCATGCGCCGACAACGGCACGACGGCGATCGCTTCCACGGTGGGCCAGATGACCGGCCCCCCCGCGGAGAAGTTGTACGCCGTCGATCCGGTGGGCGTCGAGATGACGACGCCGTCGCAGCCGAAGCTCGACAGCGGTCGCCCGTCGATCTCGATCACGACCTCCATCATGCGCTCGCGCGAGGCTTTCTCGACGGTGGCCTCGTTCAGCGCCCAGGTGTCGTAGATCACGGCGCCCGCGGCGTCGATGACCTCGACCGCGAGCGTCATGCGCTCCTCGACCTCGTAGGCGCGCGCGATGACGCGCCGCATCGCGTCGTCGATGACGTCGGCCTCGATCTCGGCGAGGAAGCCGACGTGACCCATGTTGATCCCGAGGATCGGCGCGGTCCCCTCGCGGACGAGCTCCGCCGCACGCAGGATCGTGCCGTCGCCGCCGAGGACGATGGCGAGGTCGATCGCCGCCACCGTCACGTCGACGCCGAGCGTCGCGATCGACCCCACATCGCCGAGCGCCGCTCGCAGCTCGTCGTCACCGTCGGGCAGCACGGGCCGAGCGCCTGCCGCCGCGACGGCGGAGATCACTCGACGCGCCGCAGCGACGGTGTCGTCTCGGCGGGCGTGCGCCACGACGAGGATCTCGCGCTGCTCCGGCTGCGGCGCAGAGGTTGCCCCTTCGGTGGTCATTTCGCTCCCGCCAGTTCGTTCACGACTTCCAGGTATTCTGTCGGATTTCCGTCGGCGCCCGGCACGCCGGAGGCAGCGGTGCGGCGCAGATATACGAGGAACTCCCGGTTTCCGTGCGTGCCCGCGATCGGCGATGCGATCGCTCCATGGGTGCCGAAGCCGGCATCCCACGCCGCCCACAGCACGCCTGTGACGGCATCGGCGCGCGCTGCGGCATCCGTGACGAGTCCTTCGCGGACGCCGGCACGCCCTACTTCGAACTGCGGCTTCACGAGGAGCACGACGTCCGCGTCTGCCCGGGCGACCGCGGCGACGGCGGGCAGCACCTGCGTCAGGGAGATGAAGGAGAGGTCACCGGTGACGACGCTCGGCGCGTCGACGCTCGGCGCGTCGACGCCGCCGCCGATCGCCTTCGCCAGGGATTCGGGCGTCATGTACCGCACATTGAAGCCCTCCACGACGGAGACCCCCGAGTCAGCGGCGATCTGCGGCGCCAGCTGGCCGTGCCCCACATCGACCGCCAGCACCCGCGCCGCGCCGCGCTCTCGCAGCACCTGGGTGAATCCTCCTGTCGATGCGCCCATGTCGAGGCACAGCCGACCGGAGACATCGATCCGGAAGGCGTCGAGCGCGGCGATCAGCTTGTGCGCCGCGCGGCTGACGTAATGGTCGGATGCCGCGACGACCACGTCCTGCTCGTCTCCGACACGCGTCGCGGCCTTGACGACGGGACGGCCGTCGACCGAGACGAGACCGGCATCGATCAGTTGGGCGGCGTGGGTGCGGGAGCGTGCGAGCCCGCGTTCGGCGACGACGGCGTCGAGGCGCTTCGTCACGCGGATCCGTCCCGCGGACCGGACTCGAGCCGCCGGGCGAGTTCGTCGTGCAACGCCGCGTAGGCGGAGGCGCGCTCAGCGAGCGGCTGCTGCTCGATCACCTCGAGCGTGGAGAGGAGATCCTCGCGGAGGGCATCCGCGCCGGCGGCGTCGGCGGTATCGAAGGACATGTGTCCACGATACGCGTCAGGGCCGGTGGAACGGGTCCGCGTACAGCCGTTCAGGCACTCGGAAGCCGTAGATGGCGCGCCCGGTCGCCCAGATCGCGGCGGCGCCGGCGCGGACGAGATCGACGGGGCGCTCGCCCGTGCTGAGGATGCGCACATCGGGACCGTCGATGCGCACCGACGCGTCGCCGACAGTGGTGACGTCGCCGTCGACGATCGTCTCCGGGTACGGCTCATGGAGTTCGCGCAGATCGCCCACGATGAAGGTGGGCCGCGATGTCATGGGCGCGGCGAGCACGTGCTTCGGGCGATCCACCCCGGTCAGGACCAGCACGGAGTCGATCCCGGCCGCTTGGGCACCGGCGATGTCGGTGTCGAGGCGGTCACCGATGAAGAGCGGGTGGCGCGCACCGAACCTGTCGACGGCCTCGTCGAAGATCGGACGCTCTGGTTTGCCGGCGACGACCGCGAGCCTGCCTACGGCGGTGTGCACAGCGGAGACGAGTGTGCCGTTGCCCGGCGCGATGCCCCTCGCCTGCGGGATCGTCCAGTCGGTGTTGGTCGCGATCCACGGGATCCCGCCCTCGTCCTCCGGCAGCGCAAGTGCGTAGGCGGCCTCGGCGAGTTGACCCCAGCCGACCTCGGGCGCGAACCCCTGCACGACGGCAGCCGGACCCTCGTCGGCGCTGCGCGTGACGATGTAGCCCGCCTTCTCCAGCTCGAAGACGAGGCCGTCTCCCCCGACGACGAGGACGGTCGCACCCGCAGGAACTCGTTCGCGCAGCAGGCGCATCGCCGCTTGCGGGCTCGTGACGACGTCCTCGGAGCGCGTCGCGGCGAGCCCGAGTTCGCGCAAGTGTGCGGCGACCGACGCGTCGCGGCGTGAGGCGTTGTTGGTGATGTAGCCGAGCCGACGCGTCTCGCCCGCGCGGTTCAAGCTCTCGACGGCGTGAGGGCGCGCCTTCGGACCGGCATACACGACACCATCGAGGTCGGCGAGCACGACATCCACCCCGTCAAGCGGCGTCGAGGCGACGCGGCGCCGCGAGAACAGCGCCATCAGTCGTCGGCTCCCGCCCTCGCGTCCGGCTCCACCGGTGCAGAACCGTCGTCGTCCAGCTCGATGTCGAGCTCTTCGATCTCGTCGATCTCCACCGTCTCGAGGTCGGCATCTGCGGCATCCAGCACATCTTCCGCGATGACCGCACGGCGCTGCCACTCGGCGGCCTCGTCGGAGCGACCGAGCTCCTCGAGAACGGCGGCGCGAGCGGCGAACAGTCCGGGACTCCAGCTGAATGCGCGATCCGGGTCGAGCTCGGGGATGTCGAGCTCCTGCAGCGCGCGCTCGTTCTCACCGAGATCCAAGCGGGCGCCGGACATTGCGATCGCCAACTCGACGCGCACCTCGACAGGCAGCGACGCGCGGTCGACGGCGCGTCCCGCTTCGAGGGCGCGGTCGGGCCGGCCGAGCCCGCGCTCGCTGTCGACGAGGAGCGCGATCTGGTCGTCACGACCGGAGATGCGCCGGAAAGTGCGCACCTCACGCACCGCCAAAGCGAAGTCTCCGGTCGCGTAGGCCGTGATCGCGACTGTTTCGCGAACGATCGCGATGCGGCCGGCGCTGCGCGAGGCCGCGAGAGCGTGAGCGTGTGCGAGCTCCGGGTCCACGTCGATCAGCCGCGCCGCCATCGCCAGATGACGCGCAACCTGCTCGGCATTCTCCTTGCTGAGCGTCTTCAGCTCATTGCGTGCCGCTCCGTTGAGGTCTCGGGGCGTGATGTCGTCGGGAAGTGCCGGGCCGGCCGGCGCCGACGTGCGGCGCTCCGATCCCTGCGGGGGCCGCGAGGTGCGTCGATCACCTTCCCGCTTCGCGTACGGCGTGCGCTCACCGTCGCGCTTCACATACGGCTTCTTGTCACCGTCACGCTTCGCGTACGGCTTGTCACCGTCGCGCCTCGCATATGGCTTCTTGTCACCGTCACGCTTCACATACGGCTTCTTGTCACCGTCACGCTTCACATACGGCTTCTTGTCACCGTCACGCTTCACATACGGCTTCTTGTCACCGTCACGCTTCACATACGGCTTGCGCTCAGCGTCGCGCGCACCGTACGGCTTCTTCTCGCCGCGTCGAGCGGGAATGCGACCCTCGGCTGATTGGCGCTCGCTCTCATCATGCGGTCGTCGCTCGTCAGCCATGGCTGCATCCTCTCATGTCCTGTAAATGCGGAAAGGCCACCCAGGGTATGGGTGGCCTTTCCGTGAAAAGGAGTCCGGCGGTGTCCTACTCTCCCACAGGGTCCCCCCTGCAGTACCATCGGCGCTGTGAGGCTTAGCTTCCGGGTTCGGAATGTGACCGGGCGTTTCCCTCAC
>NZ_JBBCUU010000015.1:0-31562 GCF_037147735.1 Microbacterium sp. MMO-20
GTCCTTCCGGACTGGTAAACGTTGCTCTAGACAATCAACATTTTCCCAGACCAGAAGGACATTTCACTTCACGGCACGCCCACGAACCGCACCCGACATGGTGGATCGGGGTTGAGTGAGCGGGTCGCGATCACCGGTGCTCGGGCGTCGAGCGGTTACGGGGAGCATGTCACGCGCGAACTGGCAACGGGCCTCGCCGATGAGCAGCGGGTGGTTGTCGCAGGCGGCGCTTACGGCATCGAAGGAGCTGCGCACCGTGCCGTTCTCGCAGCAGCGGGCCAGCCGATCGCAGTGCTCGCGACGGGCCTGGATCGACGGTACCCGGCTGGACACAGTGAACTCTTGGACCGGGTCGGGGACGCTGGCCTGCTGGTGAGCGAGTTGCCTCCTGGAACCGCGCCGACCAAGCACAGATTTGAGGCTCGCAACCGGCTGATGGCGGCGCTGACCAGCGCCGTCGTCATACCTGAAGCCGGGGTGCGCTCCGGCTCGTTCACGACGGTCCGCAATGCCCGGAGTCTCGGGCGGGGTGTCGGAGCAGTGCCCGGCCCTGTGACAAGCGTTGCCAGCACCGGCCCGAACGAACTCATCAAGCAAGGGCTCGCGTCTGTCATCACCCAGGCCAGCGACGTCGTCGCCCTTCTCGACACCGACTCGACAATTCCCGACGTGTTGAACCGAGCGGAGTTCGGGCGCGGACACCGGATCGACCGTTCCGGGACGGGAATGCCGCCCCGCTCGATCTAGCAACGTGATCGGTCCGGCATTGCACCACGTCGCGTGTCGGATCGGGGATACTCACAAGCGCAAGCCGCGATCCGCGACCCGCGCCATGTCGCGTTCAGGCTCACGCGACGTGCTCGGGGTGAGTGCACTGAGCGATGCTTCGGCTCGTGTGCGGTCGATCTTCTGTCTGGTGCTCTCCGGTGCCGGACCAAGCGGCGAGCGGTCGTCGGCGATCTGGTACCGGTCGCGGTAGGCCGCGATGATGCGGCCGGCGCGCCACCACGCCCCGTCCTGCCTCTCGTCCTCGGGTACGGGACCCAGGCTCGCCGTCCAAGGGCTCTTGTCGGCGAGGGCTCCACGAAGCACGGCGTCAGCGCGGGCCTCGATGAGGTCACGACGCTCGTCCAGGGCGCGGCGCATGTCCTCGCCCATCGGGCCGCCGGCGTGCGGGATCAGCCCTGCGATGAGGCGGGCCGGCTTGCGGGCGCGGCCGGACCCGGCCGGCCGGATGGTGGCGCGGGCGAGACGGGCATGGATGACGGTGGCGATGTCGGCGGCGTCGTCCAGTGTGCGCGCGGCGATGAGCCTGGGCAGCAGGGTGTCGAGGTCGTGATGGTTGGCGTCGGCGTGGCGCAGCTCGGCCGACAGCGCACCGTAGGCGTCGGAGTCGAGCACGGCATCGACCTGCTCGCCGGTCAGACCCGATGCGGCAAGGAGGGCGGCCCAGCGGTCGTGCTGGGCGGCTTGCGCGATCGTCTCGTACTCGGCGGCGAGCTGCGCGATTCCGCCGAGCTGTTCCTGCTCGGCGGTGATCGTCTCGTGCGCCGACAGTTCGGTGCCGACGTGCTGGATCACGCCGTCGAGGACGCTGCGTGCTGTGGCGTTCGGGCTGTCGCCGGGATGCGGGGTCGCGTGCTCGTAGTCCTCCCGGTCGACGGCGACGTAGGCGTGGTTGCTGTGGGCGCCGCGGGTCATCGAGACGTAGAAGTTCTCCCGCGTCGTCGTCGCGGTGACGACCGCGTGCGCGGTATCAGTCGTGACGCCCTGCGCGCGGTGCGCGGTGACCGCGTAGCCCAGGTCCAGGTACTCGGCCACATAGTCGGCGGGCAGGACGATCCCGCCGCCGAACCGGCGGCCGGCCGGGCGGATGCTGACCGATCCGTCCTCGCGGACCTGCGTGACGATCCAGCGGGCACCGTTGCGGACCCAGGCTCGGCCATTGCGAAGCCGGCGATCGTTGTGCCGGGTGATGACCAGATCGCCTGCGGAGACAGCCGTGCCGTCGTGCAGGGGCAGTTCCCGGGCCGGGTTCACAGCGCCGTCGATGATCCGATCCGCCCGCGCCCTCGCGTTGAGCGTGGTCACCGTCTCGTGCGTCTCGGCCACCAGGATCGACGCGAGCCCGGCGGCAACATCACGCTGCCACGCCCGATAGGCGGCGACGATCATCGCCTCAGCCTCGCCGCCGGTGATCCGGTCGTAGTCGATGAGGGTGTCGATCGCTTCGGGCCGCCCGTGGCGGAGTTGCAGAGAGGTCGTCTTCTCCCACGCGTGGATGAAGCGGTGGATGTCGCTCAGCTCCGGGGTGTCGTCTCGGGCGTGGACGAGCATCGAGAACGCGCCGCCGGCATCGACCGACTGGAGTTGGCCCCAGTCTCCGACCAGGAGCACTTTCGCGCCGGCCTGCTCCGCCTCGTTGGTGATCCGGTCGAGGGAGGCGGTGCCTGCCAGGGATGCCTCGTCGATGACCACGAGCTGCCCGGCGGTGAAGGTCGCCCCGGTGCGAATGTGGATGTCCCACCACTTCGCCGTGTTCTCCGTGGCGATCCCGAGGTCGTCGGCGAGGACCTGCGCGGCGACCGCCGAAGGCGCGAGCCCAACCACGGAGCCGCGGCCGTGCTCCTTCTCCCAGGCACGGCGCAATGCGTTCATCGCCGTGGTCTTTCCCGCACCGGCCGGGCCGACCAGGACATCCACGACCCGGCCGGAGAGGGCGATCGCGGCCAGCGCCGCGGCCTGATCCTCGCCCAGCATCCGGTGCTGGGAGTCGGGTCGGCTGGTGACCTTCTCCACGACCTCCAACGACACGACCGGGCCGCCGGTGTCGGCGGCGCGGGCCAGGAGGCGGTCTTCGGCGGCCAGCAGCGTCTCGGATGAGAACAGGGTCGAGTGCCGTGGGCGGAACCGGGTCGTGCCGTCCGGGCGGCGGAACTCGAGCGGGCTGGTCGCGAGCTCGGGCGGGGTCAGCCGCAGGGAGGCGCGCTCGGCGGCGTCGACCACGAGCCCGGTGATCGCCTCGCGATCTTCGATGCTCGCGAACCGCCACCCCATCAACTGCCGGGACGCTTCGGCGTGCAGGTTCCAGCGAGTCCAGGTCGAACGCTTCTCACCGACCGTCTCCATCACGGTCTGCCCGACCTCGCCCACCACGTCCAGCGGCACGTCGTCAGCGCGCAGCGCCGCGCGCGGTGCCTCGGCGGCGGTACTGGTGAGGGTGCGCGCCCAGCCGGTCGCGTCTTGCCCGAGCACCCGGCCTGCGCGCTGTCGCCACTCGCCGGTGAGGTCGGCCAGCGACCTGAGCTGCTTGTCCGGCCGGGTGGCGAGCGTCGCCTGCGCCCGGAGCTTCAGCACCGTCCGGGCGGACGGCTGCCGGCCGTGCCGGGCGACGTACTCCGCGATCAGGCGATCCTTCTCGGCCTCGATGTGCCGGGAGCGGGTGGAGAACTCACCGATCAGCTCGTCCGGCACGCCCTCGATTTCCCAGGCCGGGTTCCGATCCCGACCGCGTTCCCGCGTTGCCCACTCGACTCCGAGCGTGCGCGCGAGCCGGTCGGCCAGTGCCGCGTTGTATAGCTCGGAGACCGCGACGACCGCCGAGTGCATTGGCCGGCCGGCGAGGGTGCGCCAGCGGCCGTCTTGCACGGTCAGCACCTTGTTGCTGATGACGACGTGCGTGTGCAACTGCGGGTCGGCAGATCGACTGTCGTAGTGGTCGAATGCCGCCGCTGCGACGCCGGCGACATCGACATGCGCAACCGCTCCGTCCGGGCCGGTTGCGCCCACGCGGGTCGCTGCAACCTCGCGTTCGAGGAACGCAACCAGCTCTGCAACTGCCGCGTGATGCGCGTCCGCGATCAACGTCTGCGTGCCCGCGTCGGCGACCGCCCAGATCGCGGACACCGACTTCGCCACCGAGAACGTGAAGTCATAACCGGCCACGGCGCGACGGGTGCCACGCTCGGCTTCCTCAGCCTCGATCGCGGCGACCTCCTGCGCCCGCGCGGCCGGCCCCAGCTCGGAGCTGAAGGCATTCACGCGCTGCTCGATCCGTTCCACGACCGAATCGAACTGCTGGTAGGCGCGGCCCAACGGGTCGCCGGTGAGCGGATCGTGCCCCATCCCGATCAAGAGCTGGAGCTGGGCTTCGGAGACCCGGGCGCCCTGCGCCAGCTCACTGTGGCCGAGCCGGCCCAGCCCCGAGCCCATCCAAAACCCCGGCGGGGTGCCCGCCTCGGCGTAGTAGCGGGTCAGCGGAGTGGACAACGAGCGGTCACCGTCGCCGGCCGCGACAGACTTCAAGAGGTACCTGTAGCCGTCGCCCGCCGACATCACCCGCATCGAAACCGTCACGCACAGCAGGTGCGGAGAACCGAACAGGTCACGCGGCGGGTAGCCGATCGTGTGAGACTGCGACGGCAACCGCCGTGGTCGGTCAGCTTCGAGTCGTCAGAGCGGCAGGCTGCTGCCAAGTACCTCGATTGTATGACGCGCCGCTTCGGTCGATTCGGCGGTAACCGCGGCTGTGACTCCCGCGGCGATCGGAGCGAGCAATCCCTTGATCATCGTCAGCCCTCGCCTGATCACGCCCTGATCCGGGTCAGTCTTGACGACCTCTGCCAAGACAGCCTCTGCCTGCGATCGCGCCTCTTGCTCATCGTCTCCAAGGCCGAAGGATGTAAGTTCGGCAAGCAGATCCGTCAGGGCCCGCGCGAGGTCTTCGTAGCCGGGTGCGATCTGCTCGACCTTCTTCTGGGTCTGGGATACATCACCGGCGTTGTTCCACGCGAGTTGCGCATTGCCTCCAGTGACCGTAACGACTGGCCCGTGGTAGTTGTTCACCGTCAGCGCGCCAGCGGCGCCAACCGTGGATGAGTCGGCCTCGACAGGGATGCGGACCGGATTCTTCGCGAACTCCCGCTCCAGCTCGCGCGTGAACTGGCGGATGCCTTCTTTATTGATCTTGAAGCCGCTGGCCACTGGTCTGCTCCGTTCGTTGACTGTCAAGAACAAGGGTCTCACGGAGCCCGGACACCTCCGGGAAGCCTGCTCGGTCCTCGTCTGAAAGACGTGTGGTGGCTCAGATGGGCCGAGGTGACTCCGAGCAGGCCAGGTCATCGCCGCCGCGCTCGAAGGTGCGTGGAACCGGGATCGCCTCGGCGCGCCATGGATCGCCGGATCGCGATTCGGAGCGCTCGCGCACCTGGAGGCCGCGAGACCGGCGTTCGCCAAGCGACGCGGTGGCCCCTGCGCGCGGAGACCCGTCGCTATCGACGCCCCGCGTCACCCGAAGCACACGACTGCATGAGCTTCATCCTCGTGAGGGCAGGCGCAGGCCGAACTTCCGGAGACTGCGGCAAGCACTTCCTGAAGGCAGGCGACCTCATGGATCGTTGGAGCTGGGTTTCCTACCGCGAATCGCGTTTGGCCTGGCGGGCAGCGCCTTGGGAACGGCTGGATGCGTCACGCTTTAGACCGCCGGTAGTTTTCTCGTGCGATCGCATGCGGCCGGCATCCGCAACTCCCCCGTCGGTTACACCGAGGGACTCGGGACCGGACCACTTGCCCTTCTGCGCCCGCGCCAGACGTTCGGCCTTGAGCGCCTCCGCCTCTTCGTGAGCGACGACAGCGAGCCGGTCGGAGACCCGCGCCAACGCCTCTTCGAAGACCTCCGCCCGCAGGAGGGACTTCTTGTTGCCGGGTCGGGCGGCGCCGCGACCGCCTTCTTCAGCAACGCGCTTGGCGCCCTTACGGCGGTAGTTGCTGACATGCTTGTTACGCGCCCTCCGGATGCGCTTGTGCAACGCTAGGAGTTCGTCTTCGTCGAGCTGCTCCATCCGATCCGGCTCGATTTCACGAATGAGGTCGAGTTCTGACCGCTTCAGGACCCAGAGGGAATCTTCCATGCCTCACAGTAACACCCGGTTTCGACACCGACTAAGGCACCCCTCGAGCCCCGCCAAGCGCAGTCCACACAACGCAATTGGCGCAAAGAACCAGCACGCCGGAAGGGGATCATGAGTGAGCGCTCCTGACGCAGCGCCGAGGCACCAAGCGAGCACAGATGACGCCTCGGAACAAGCACACCGCCTCTTCCGCACTGTGCCTGCACGACCCTTCGCATCCGGGCTCGTCGTGGCGCTGGGGGTGCTCGTCGCGGTCGGCCTCGCTCTGACATTCGCGTCGCTCGGCGCAGTCGCCCTTTCCGTCTTCCTCGGACTGTTCCTCGCCCTCGGGCTCCTGCCCCTCATCAATCTCCTCGGCCGACACGGGCTGAGCCGGACCGCGAGCCTCACCCTGGTCGTGACAGCCGTCGTGCTGGTATTCGCAGCCATCATCCTCTTCATCATCCCGCCGCTCGTCGCGGAACTTGTACACGCGGTACACAATGCGCCCGCCCAGATTGGACAGCTCGGCGCGACCGCATGGGTGCAGGAAATCCGGGAGATCTGGGGAATCGACGTCCATGCGATCATCGGCGACCTCGTCCGGAGCCTTGCCGACCTCACATCCCTCGTCGCAATCGCAGGTGGCCTGCTGAAGATCGGGACCGGCGCAATCGGAGCTGTCTCATCCACCGTCATCGTGATGGTCTTGACCGTGTACTTCGTGTCCGCGCTGGAGCCGATGAAACAGGCCCTGACCCAGATCGTCCCGGCATACCGCCGCGTGCAATTCGGCGAGCTCGTCGATCAGATCACCTCGCTGGTGGGCCGTGTCGTGTCCGGCGGAATCACCGTTGCGGCGATCAACGCCGTGGTCGTCTTCATCCTGCAGTTCGCGATCGGATCGTCGATCGCACTCCTACTCGCGATCGGCGCGTTCTTCATCACGATCGTCCCGCTCATCGGTTCGCTGGTCTTCCTCGTGATCGGCACCACTGCGGCGCTGTTCGTGAGTCCCTGGGCCGCGCTCGTGTTCGGCGTGCTGTACCTCGGTTTCATCCAGGTCGAGGCGTATTACACGACGCCGCGGATTATGGGCCGGGCGGTGGCGGTACCGGGCATTCTCGTGATCATCGGCGCGATGGTCGGAGCCGCACTCATGGGGCTGTTGGGGGCCCTCGTGGCCATTCCTGTCACCGCCTCTGTTCTGATCGTCGTGCGACAGGTCGTGGTGCCGCGGCAGGATGCCCGGACGTCAGCGTCATAACCCCTACAAGTGCCTATCCGCTGCCGTCGTTCTCGTCCCATAGGATCGGGCCAGCGGAGCGCGAGGCGCAGTTCCCCCACGGAGAATCCGGACACGGAACCCTGCGAAGGACCGCGCGAAAGGCGACGAAGAGATGACCAGACCTGCACCCGAAGGGTCAACGACCGTAGCGGCGGAACCACGAGCGTCATGGCTACCGCTCATCGTGGTGGTGCTGACGCAGATCCAGGCCTCCTTCGCAGTGAACGCCCTCACCGTGTCGATGGCCGGCATCACGACAGATCTACACACCCCGGCGACGTCGGTCGGCACCGCGATCACGGCCGGCACGTTCGCCATGGCGGCGTTCATCCTGCTGGGCGCGAAGATCGGGGCCCGCTTCGGCACGCGCGGCGTCTTCCAGATCGCCGTGGCGATCCACGCGGCGGCAATGGCCGGCGTGGCGCTGAGCGTCAGTCCGGCGATGCTGTTCATCGCTCAGGCGTCCTCTGGTGCCGTGATCGCCCTGATCGCCCCTGCCCTGACCGTGTTCATCGCGACGAACTACCACGGCGAGCGTCAGGGCAAGGCGATCGGCCTCCTGGCGGCGGCGATCCCGCTTGCAGGCATTCTCGCCCTGCTGCTGGCCGGATGGTTCGCGGAGACGATCGGATGGCGCTGGTCGTTCGCTCTGATGGTCGCCCTCGGCGTCCTGAACCTGGTGCTCAGCTTCGGCGTGCGCAAGGTCCCCGCCCAGCCGAACCTGAAGATCGACTGGACAGGCGCCGTGCTCGCCGCGGTCGCGATTATCCTTCTCAGCTTCGGGTTCTCCGGCCTGAACTCGTGGGGGGTGTGGCGCGCCACCGACCAGGCCCCGTTCTCGATCGCCGGCATCTCCCCCGCGCCGGTGTTGATCGTCCTGGGATTGATCATCGGACAACTCTTCTTCCTCTGGGTATCCAAACGGCAACGCGAACACCGCTCGCGCATCTTCGACCTGCGCGTGCTCGCGACCAGCAGCGAGTTCGCGGTCACCGCGTGCATGGCGATCATGCTGTTCGTCGGCACGGCGGCGAACTTCCTCATCCCGCTGTACATGCAGGTCGTCCAGGGGCTGTCCGGCATCCAGACGTCGTTCTCGATCATCCCCTACACGATCTCGATCTTCCTCGCATCAACGTTCGTCGCATACCTGTACAAGCGCTTCCCCCCGCGCGTGCTCGCGTCGGCCGGCTTCATCGTCGTCGCGGGTGCGCTGACCCTGCTGGCCTCTACGATCCGCGGCGACTGGGGCCAGGCGTTCATCGTGATCGGCCTCATCCTCCTCGGCCTCGGCCAGGGATCGATCGTGGCCCTCGTGTTCAACACGCTCCTCTCCGCCGCCCCAAAGCAGCTCGCGGGCGACGTCGGCGCCTGGCGCGGCCTGGTCCACAACCTGTCCGGTTCGGTCGGCATCGCCGTCGCCAGCGCATTCGCCGTCGGCATCCTCGCGTCCACGCTCGCAAGCTCCGCGGTCGCGCATCCGGAGATCTCGCAACAGCTGATCAGCGAGGTGCGCATCGACCAAGCCGACTTCCTCACAAACGCCCAGCTGGAAGCGGTGCTGAACGGCACGACCGCCTCCGAGGCGGAGAAGACCGCGGCGATCGCGATCAACGAGGATGCGCGGCTGCATTCGCTGCAGTGGTCGCTGATGGGCCTCGCACTGCTCGCGGCGCTCGCCATCGTGCCTGCGCTGAGAATGCCCGGACGCATCGACGGCGAGCTTCCGGAGCGGCTCGAGCCGGACGACCCCGACGACATCGACGAATCCGTGCCGCTGAATCCCGCGGCTGTGACTGCTGAGGAGACGAAGCGATGACCCGTAGCGCGAACAAGCTGATCCCTGCCGACTTCCCAACGACACCAGGTCTCGACGCGCTCGACGCCATCGTGTTGACCGCCGGGGATGCGCCCGGCGACGTGCAGACGGTCGGCTATGCCGTCTTCCTCGACGGCGACGTCGCCCCCGCCCTGGGGCTCGACCGCGACGCGCTCACCCGGGCGGGCTTCACCACCGCGGTCGGCAAGACGCTCTTCGTCCCTCGAGAAGAAGGCCCCGACGTCGTCGCCGTCGGCGCGGGGGATGCCGCGGAACTGGATACCGCGAAGCTGCGCGATCTCGCCGCCGCATTCGTGCGCGCCGCACCCCGCAGCGCGCGCGTCGCGCTCGTCGTCGACCGCAGCACCGCCGAGCCCCGCGCGGCGGCGGCGGCGGCCATCGCCGAGGGCGCGGTGCTCGCGCGCTACCGTTACACGGCGTTGCAGAGCGCGTCGAAGCACATCCCGCTCGAGTCTTTCACCATCGACCTTGCGGGCGCCCATGCAGACGAGGTGAGGGCGGGCCTTACCGCCGGGCGGCTCGCCTCCCGTGCGGCCGTCGTCGCACGCGATGTCACGAACACGCCTCCTGGCCACCTCACCGCCACGGACCTCGCCCGCATCTCCGAAGGGCTCGGAGCCAGGTTCGGCTTCGCGGTGGAGGTCTTCGACAAGGCGGCGCTCATCGAGCTCGGCTGCGGGGGCCTGCTCGGCGTCAATCAGGGCTCCGTGGAAGAGCCGCGCATGATCAAGCTGTCCTACACGCCCGCGGGTGAGCCGAGCGGCCATCTGGGGCTCGTCGGCAAAGGCATCATGTACGACTCGGGCGGCATCAGCCTGAAGCCGAGCGACCCGATGCACCTGCTCATGAAGATGGACATGGGCGGCGCGGCGGCGGTTCTCGGCGCGTTCACCGTGCTCGCCGACCTCGGCGCCACGGCCGCGGTGACGGGCTGGCTGATGTGCACGGACAACATGCCCTCGGGCACGGCGTACAAGCTGGGCGATGTCCTCGTCGCCCGCAACGGCACCACCGTGGAGGTCAAGAACACCGACGCGGAGGGCCGCCTGGTGATGATGGACGCCATCGCGCTCGCCAACGAGGACGGCGTGGACGCCATCATCGACATCGCGACCCTCACCGGTGCCGCGCTGATGGCGCTCGGACAGGCGACCGCACCGGTGTTCGCGAACGACGACCGCATGGCGGCGCTCGTGGAGTCCGCCGCCGTGGCCACCGGCGAGCAGGTGTGGCGGATGCCGCTGGAGCGCACGTACCGGCCGCAGCTCGACTCCGAGATCGCCGACATCTCGAACCTCGGCGGCAAGTACGCCGGCGCGACGACCGCGGCGCTGTTCCTCGACCACTTCGTCGGGGCGACGCCGTGGGCCCATCTCGACATCGCCGGCACAATGCAGTCCGACAAGGACGACTCGTGGCGCGCGTCCGGCGCCACTGGCTTCGGGGCACGCCTGCTCGCGGCTGTCGCGGCTGACTTCGCGCTGCCGGGCTAGCGATGGATCCCATCGCGGCGACCTTCGGGATCCTCCTGCTCGCCATCATCGCGTTCGCGAGCAACCGGATCCCCCTGGGGATCGTTGCGGTCGGCGTCTCCCTCGCGCTGTACTTCACCGGCGTCCTGACGTTCCCACAGGCGGTCGCCGGGTTCGGAGATCCGACCGTGCTGTTCATCGCGGCACTGTTCATCGTGAGCGAATCGCTCGACGCCACCGGGGTCACGGCGTGGGCGGGTCAGAAGGTCATCGGCGCGGCAGGCAAGAAGCGCACCCCGATCCTCTTCGTCGTGTGTCTGCTCGTGGCGGGGCTCACTGCGCTCATCAGCGTGAACGGAGCCGTTGCGGCGCTACTTCCCCTCGTCATCGTGGTCGCGAGCAGCGCAGGGATCGCCTCGTCTCAGCTATTGTTGCCCCTCGCGTTCGCCGCGCACGCGGGCTCCATGCTGCTGCTGACGGGCACACCGGTGAACATCATCGTGTCGGAGCGCGCGGCGGAAAGCGGCGGCCGCCCGTTCGGGTTCTTCGAGTTCGCGCTCGTCGGTATCCCGCTCGTGATCGGCACGATCCTGATCATCGTGCTGTTCGGTCGAATGCTGCTGCCGTTGCGTCCGAGCGCTGTCATGCCCACGGACCTCAGCAGGCTCACCCGACGATTGAAGATCGACTACAACGTCACTCTCGAGACGAAGACGCTGATCGGTCCCGCGAGCGGCGTCAGCGAGATCGTCATCCCGCCCCGCTCACCACTTATCGGCACCCGTGTGTTCCCCGGCATGGCAAGCCCGAGCGGTGACCTCGTGATCCTCGGTGCACGCCGCGGCGCGGAGGTCCTGCACGATCGCGAAGTCACCCTGCACGCGGGCGATGCGCTGCTGCTGCAGGGCTCCTGGGACGACCTGACCCGCCACACGGAGTCCAGCGACGTCATGGTCGTCGACGCGCCCAGCGCCCTGCGCCGCTCCGTCCCGCTCGGGAGGGGCGCCAAGCGTGCCATGGTCATCCTCGCGCTCATGGTCGTACTCCTCGCGACAGGGCTCGTCCCGCCCGCCGCCGCCGCGATGCTCGCCGCGGGATCGCTCGTGGTCACCCGCGTAGTAGGGGTGAACCAGGCATACCGGTCGATCTCCTGGACGACCGTCGTCCTCGTCGCCGGCATGATCCCGCTGTCGACCGCGTTCCTGACCACCGGCGCCGCCGAACTCGTCGCCCATTGGCTCATCACGGTCGTCGGCGACTCCGGCCCACGAACCGCGCTACTCGCCGTCGTCGTCCTGACGATCCTGCTCGGCCAGGTGATCAGCAACACCGCGACCGTGCTGATCGTCGCACCGGTCGCGGTGGCCGTCGCCTCAGGTCTGCACGCGTCGGTACAGCCGTTCATGATGGCACTGACGGTCGCCGGCGCTGCGTCCTTCCTCACTCCGATCGCGACGCCCGCCAACCTCATGGTCATGAAGCCCGCCGGCTACCGGTTCGGCGACTACTGGAAGCTCGGACTCCCCCTCGCGATCTTCTTCGGCGCCATGGCCGTCTACTACGTACCGCTCATCTGGCCGTTCAGCTGACGAGACTGGATGACGCCGACCGTGCTTCGGGAGAACGAGGCGATGGTATCGGCGCTGCACTCTGTTTCGGTCGACACGGGCCGACGGCGCGATGTGGGTGATGCGCGGTCGACGGGTGTCAGGCGCCGAGTCCGGACGTCGCCTCGGTGGCTTGGTCGGCGACGCCGAGGAAGCGGATGAACACGGCGATCCAACCGAAGACCAGAGCGAAAACGATGATCTCGAATGCTGTCAGGCCGAAGTACCCGACCACGAACAACGCCGTCGAAAGCAGCACCGCCGCCAGGAACGCCCCGGACGCGATGAAATAGGCGCGCGGCATCCCACGAACAACCCACGGGCCCGCGACGAGCAGCCCGATGAACATGACGGCCATGCCACTCGCACAGATGTTGTGGATCGGCCGGCTCACGTTCACCGGGACGAGCCCTACGCCGGCGAGCATGACGCCCATCACGATGAACATGATCGAAATGACCCGGGAACTGCTCGCCCGTTGCAGAATCCCACGCTTCACGAGTGCACGGAGGTCGTTCGCCAGGTACACAGCGAACGCGGTCACGAGAAGCCCGCCGACCACGAGTGTCCCGTTGAACAGCAGACTGGAGACGGACCAGAACGTCCCGAGATGACTGAAATGCGTCCCCCACCACGACTTATCAGTTGTGGTGATCATCGCAGCGATGGTGCCGATAGCCACGAACGCCATCAGCAGGGTCGACATCCGCTGCGTCGTCATCCGAGACACCGAAAGGTAAGTGATGTAGCCGGTCAAGCCGAGCGTCACGGCCGCCAAAACGACCGACCAGAACAGATCGACCAGGAGTCCGACGAACCCCAGCCCCAAAACGATGTAGACGACGAGCACGGTCAGCGCGGCCAGGACGACATGAACCAGGACCACCGCGATCGTGTTGATCGTGAACGTGACGGAAGACAGGTTCTGCCGCCATTCCTGTCCGTGCGCAGTGCGGCCACCCCAATAGCCGATCGTTCCCGCGACCGCTGCCGTGGCGGCGGCCATCACCGCGAGGACAGCCCCGAACGACCAATCGCCGGCCATGGGAAGCGGCGGCACGGTGAGCGCGAGGATAAGCCCGGCGAGCGCGCCGAGTGATCCCGCGATGAGTGCCACGTAGATTGCCTGCGACTCCACGCGCAAGGATCGCGCAGGCTCCGCGGCCTCGGTCAGAGGGCGGTGCACGTCAGTCATCGGCGCCGACCAATCGTACGGACGCGGCTGCGAGTCGGGCGAGGACCCGCTGCTCCCGTGCAAGAGGGAGGTGTTCGAAGAACAGCATGTCGACAGGATGCCAGAGGGCGATCCATCCGACGATCACGAGGCCCTCCCCGAGGAAGGTGCGTACCCAGTGGGGACCGATGTCGAGCACCGCCACCGCGCTGCCACCCAGCAGGCATGCCGCAAGGAAGATGAGACCGAACAAGAGCTCCCTGAACCCGAGACGTCGTATCCGCGCCTTCTCCGACTCGAGGCGCTCCGAGTGGGCAATAGCGAACCCTCCCAGGGCGTCCGCTATCTGCCTCTCCGAACGCCGCTCGTCCGTAGACCCCGTCACGGTGATGTCGATCCGCAGGCCATCCGCGGAGCCATCCACGGTCTCAACGAGGTACTCGAATCCCGTCCTGTCATCGAACCTGCCGTGGAGCGGGTCAACGGGCCGCGGCGTGAACAGCTCGTCCAGGTCCTCGAGCACAAGGGACACCACGGTCCCTGAATCAGCGGTCATTCCACAGCTCCTCTCCTTCGGGTGATCGGCCCGAACTCCATGATGTCGATGGGGGGCCACTGTCTGTTGCTCAGTTTTGGACCGAGACTCAGATGAGCGTTCGGGGTGAGCGGAAGCGTCCACTGAGCCCCGAACCGGACAGGATGCCGAGTGCGATAGCGACCATGGTCGACACAGTCGTCACGATGGTCGCAGCGCCACTCCCGTCGCCGTCGAGAATCGTTGTGACGCCAACCAGGCCCAGAGCACCAGGCACCAGCATCCAGAACCCTGGAAGGAAGGTGACCGGCGCAGCCGGCCCAGAAGGCAATCGCGATACGAATCCCGCCATCGGGGTCATTGCGAGGGCGCCGACGAAGGCTGACAGGACGCCCCCGAAGAAGATGTCGCCAATGACCTGGGCGGCATATGCGACATAGAGGACGAGAACAATCCACGGGATCGACCGCGCCCGCCCACCGCGATTGATGACGACGGCTGCACCGAACACGGCCACCGCGATCCAGGGAGCGATCGGCCCGAGGGGCTGATCGGCTTCGGTCAGGTCGATGTGAGGGATGCCCACAAGCGCAGCACCCGCGACGATTCCCGTAGCGAGCAGGACGAGTTGCATGAACCCCGTTGCGACCCGGGCGGCCCCGGAGACCATCTGACCAGTCGCTAGCTCGATGACACCGGTGGTCAACAGCGCACCGGGCAGAAGCACGACGATCGGAGCGATGAGCGATGGCAGCACTCCTGGGTCGAGCTCCGTCCGTGCTAGGAGAAAGACAGCTACTGAGCAGGTAAACGCCAGTGCTGCGGTCAGGATCGGCTCGTGGAGACGAGGGAGACCCGCCGCGAGCAGCAGCACAGCGCCGACGACGCTGCCGAGTATTGCAGCGACGGCGACGCCGGCCCATGACGCGCCGAGAAGCACAGCCAGCGCCGCGCACAAGAACACGTAGGCGATGACACGGGCCGTGGCGGAGAACGGTGGCGGAGATATGCGCATCAGTCTGATGAGCGCCCGCGCCCGACTGGCATCCACACCGCCGGTCCTCGCCTGCCCGACGATCCGGTCGAGGTCGTCGAGTTGATGCAGCAGCAACGGCGTATGACCGCTCGACACAGCTCCCGTGCGCAACTCACCGCCGCCACGCGTGGAAACGAACAGGGCCGTCGGCATGACGACGATCTCAGTGCGCGGGTAGCCGTTGACCCGGGCGATATCTTCGAGTGTGGAGTGCACGGTCTTCACTGTGTACCCAGCATCGATCATGGCCTCACCCACGGTCTCGAGAGCCGCGAAGCTCACCGCACCGGCAGACAGCGGGGCTGTGGTCGCTGGCAGCCGCATGCGACGCGTCCGGTCGCGGCGGCGGACGACGAGGACCACGAGAACGCTGAGCACGAGTACCGCGATGGCGATCGTCCATGACATGGTCCCGACCGGACTGACCACTACCGCGGGCGGAACTTCCTCACGCACCAACATCATTGCTGGCCGCGCAAGTCACGAGGAGTAGCCCAACAAACCACCTTCATCGCACTCATGGTGAATCGCTTTCGCTATTGGAATAGGGATGGATCGACACAGCGGCAGCGTCAGGTTAGTCAGCAAGGGTCGCGTCGGAGGTCACCGCGACAGAGGCCCACGCGTCAAACTCCAATCGAGACAGCCCATCGATAATCGAGCGGCGGACCTCGTCTTCCTGCGCAACACTCCACGCGGCGGAGCCGACGACGAAGTCCACTTCGACATAGATCTTTTGCCCGACCTTGCCCGCCCGCACGACAGGGGTCGGAAGCCCGAACTCGGCGCGCGCCTTCTCGACGACCTCGGCGACACGGGCCGCGAGCTCAGGCGGCGGTGCGCCTTCCAACAATTCGTTCACACCCGACCGGATGAGCCGCACGGGCACTGGGGCGAGCACCGCACACGCGACGAAAACAAGGATCGGATCCGCAAATCTTGCAATGTCCCGCAGGGGTGTCAAGGCAAGGACCGCTACCGCGATCGCGCCCGCGACCATGATCACGCTGAGCACCGATCCCGCACGCCACTGCGCCACCTCAGCGGCGACAAGATCAGAACCGGCTGCCAACCGGCGGAGCCACCACGCCGCACCAAACCCAAGCAGCGCGGTAATGAGTCCGTAGATGGAGATAACAAGGACGTTCACCTCGCTTCCACCATCGCGGATGACTACAAGAGCGTCCCCAAATGCGAGCACGAGCGTTCCAGCCAGAGCCAGCCCCTGAATCACGACCATCAGCGGGGCGAGCGCGTCCCGCCCGAACGGAAACCGTCGCGTGGGTCCGGATGCTGCGGCTCGAGCGGCTCTTAGGGACGCCCAGGACAGAATCCAACCGATCGCCATGTATGCGCCGTCGAAGACGATGATGCGGATGCCTGCCAGGATCCCGACGACCAGCGCGGAGATCGCCAGCACCACGGAGAGGATCAGTGACGCCGTCAAGGCACGGCGTTCTCGCCGACGGCGCGAATCCAGCGCCTCGCGCTGAATAGGTGTGCTGCTCACGACGCTCCACCCGTCATTGGTGTTTTCGGTCTTGCGCGAGGGGTTCTGATGCAAGGATGTCGAGTCCGAGCTCCACAGCGACGGCGCGCGTCGCCAGCCATCCGCGCACGCTGTTGCCTTCGGCGTCGAGGCGGGGAGAGAACGTGCCTACCGCTCCTTTGCCGGGTGACACTGTCACAATCCCGCCGCCGATGCCGCTCTTGCCGGGAAGGCCGACGTCCCACAGCCACGACCCGGATGCTTCGTAGAGCCCCGCGACGGTCATGACTGCGAGCGCGGCCCGTGCTGTCTCGCCGCTGACGACCTGGTCGCCTGTCACGGGGTTTACTCCGCCGTCTGCGAGCGTCGCCCCCATGACGGCAAGGTCGGTTGCTGTCACGCTTAGGCAGCTCTGACGCGTGTACAAGTCGGTCGCGTCGAATGGGTCGCCCTCAAGCGCGCCCGTCTCAGCGAGCAACAGAGACAGCGCCCGATTCCGGAGGTTCGTCTCGCGAGCGGAGCTCAACACGTCGTCATCGAGCGCCAGAACGCGCCCGGCGAACAGCGACAGGCCTTCTGCCAGGACCTCCCAACGTCTCTCCAGTGACGTGCCGGGCAGCAGACTGGTGACGGCGATCGCGCCCGCGTTCACCATCGGGTTGGTGCGACCGTGTTGGCTGCGCTCGACGGCATATGCCGAGTTGAAGGGCAGCCCGGTTGCATCGACTCCAACGAGTTCGCGCACGCGGCTTGCCCCGACTCGATCGCATACGAGGGCGAACACAAATGGCTTTGCGACGCTCATCAGACTGAACGGAACCCGCGTATCCCCTGCCTCGTAGACAGACCCGGTGGCGCCCACCAGCGCGATGCCGAAGTGCGCCGGGTCGGCGCGCTCGAGGGCCGGGTACACGGACGACAAGTTCCCGTCTTCGACACTGCCGTATCTGCGGTGGGTGCGCTCCAAAACGTCGGTCACGATCCCAGGCTCAGGCAGCGCGCCGGTTGAGATGTGGCGCCGAATGCTTCGACGTGTGGTCTCCATCGTTATGCGCCCCCCAGACGGGCGCGTACGTGAGCGCGCTTTAGCTCTACAGTGGCCCGCCGCACTCGCAAACTTTCAGCATCGAGGGCCTCATCCGCCGAAGTCTCCACGTTAACGGCGTCCACCAAGTCACGCAGGGCCCGCAGGTCGTCGGCCGCGCGCCGGACACGGTTCTCATCAATGTCCGCGGTCTGCAACGCGTACAGCTCTTCATCGATCAACAGCACGCGTGTCTTCCCGGCGGACCACGCGGCACCGGCTTCGGCCGATGTCGCTTGTGCGAGAACCTGCGGGACGAGGGTCTGTTCGAGCCATCGAAGATCGGCATGCGTGGCTTCAAGGCGTTCGTCCCAAGCGCGCTTTGTATGGCCGCGACGTGCGAGCACGATTAGGAGCGCGGCCCCAAGGACCAGCACGATCGCGAAAGGCCACCATGTGGTGCGCGACGAATCAGGCTGGATTTCGTCAGGTGTACTGCGTTCCTCGTCTTCGGGCGCGGTTGCGTCTGGGCTTTCGGGCAAGGCCCCAGGATCGGGCTCCGATCCAGCTTCGGGCGCGGGTTCCGCGGACGATTCGGGCTCGGGTTCCGGGGATGATTCGGCTGGCGGCGCGGCGGGGTCGGTTGCCTCCTCGCCAGCACCCTCCTGCGATCCACCACCTGGGTCTCGCGTTGGCAGGCTGGTGGGCAGTGAAATGGTCGGACGTGCTGTTCGCTCGGGGAGTTCGACGGCGCCACACCCTGCAGTGCCGAGCCCGATTGCCAGGCAGACCAGTAGGGTCGTGGAGGCTTGCCCGACCCGCCGTACGCCGGGCATTAGCTGCTCTCGGGCGGGCGGAAGGAGAGGGCGAGCTGGATCAGGAGCCGGACGCCGAACGCAGTCGGTCCTCGGTTGATCCACCGGCGTGCCGTGGAGGATTGCGCCGTGCCTGCGATGTCGACGTGAGCCCACGGAGTATCCCCGACGAACTCTTCGAGGAACAGCCCTGCGGTGATCGATCCGGCGTTCGCTCCCCCGATGTTCTTGAGGTCGGCGATATCGGAATCGAGCTCTTCTCGGTAGCGGCGCACGAGCGGCAATCGCCAGACTGGCTCGTCGACCGTCTCGGCTGCGGCGGCCACCTGGGCCGCGAAGACGTCCGAGTTCGACATGACTGCGGCGACATCTTCACCGAGCGTGCGTAGCGCCTGACCGGTGAGCGTTGCGATGTCGAGGATCGCGTCGACCCCCTCCTCGACGGCGAGCACGAGTGCGTCTGCCATGACGAGTCGGCCTTCAGCGTCGGTGTTGAGTACCTCCACGGTCTTGCCTCCGCGCATGGTGAGCACGTCACCGAGTTGCATTGCGGATCCGGAGGGCATGTTGTCGGTGCACATCAGATACCCGGTGACAGAGGTCGTCGCCCGGAGTTCGGCGAGCACGGACATCGCGGCGAGAATATCGCCTGCTCCGGTCATGTCGTTTTTCATCTGTGAATGCGCAAGGTCACCAGGTTTGAGGCTGATGCCGCCGGAGTCATACATGATGCCCTTGCCGACCAGGGCGAGGTGTCCCGTTGGCGCCCCTTCGGGGACGTACTTGAGCACGATCATGCGCGGCTCCTCGACCGAGCCTTTGTTGACGCCGAGCAGCCCACCAAGGCCCATCTCGGTGACCGCCGCCTTGTCGAACACCTCCACGTGAAGGCCAGCTGTCGCCCCGACCTCGAGCGCGAGCTCGCCCAGTCGCGTGGCGGTGAGGATCCCGGCGGGGCAGGAGGCGAGGTCTCGCCCGAATGCCGCAGCCCGCGCGGTGGCGAGTCCTTTCGCCGCGCCTTCGGCAACCGCGGTCTCTTCACCGTCAGGGGCCACGAGGACGATAGAGGTGACGGGGACTGGCCCCTTCGGCTCGCTGCGTAGCGAGAACTGGTAGCGCGCAAGCACGATGCCCTCGACGATGGCCGCGGCCGCATCATCCGCCCGCAGCCCGCCCGTGACAGGCACTCGAGTGGCGAGCTTTGCGTCCTTCGGTACAGCGCATGCGAATGCGGCGGCGGCATCCCGCAGCCGCGCGGTATCGAGATCTATCACCGTACCGACGCCCACGGCGACGAGTACGGGCGGCCGGGACGACGGGAACGAGATCGACTGCCCCACGTTCGGCGTGAACCCCGCTCGCTCGAGCGCTTCGAGGTCGACGCCGAGGATATCAGGCACTGGTCCGTCGGTCGTGACGGGAACTGCCAGCGCGTCGGCCACGATGGTCGCGTCCTGCGCGACAACCCGGATGTCGAGTTCAGCTTGGAGGGAGGGAGCAACGGAGAGGGTACTCACGGCAGGGTCCTTTCGAGAAGAGAGCTCAGCTGGCAGGGACGTTGACAGGTGAGTCGGGTCCCCAGGGGATGCCGAGAAGGAACCAGCCGACGTAGAGCAGGGTCCAGGCCACGAGCACCGTGATCGCGTATGGCATCATCAGGGCGATGATCGTGCCGATGCCCGCGTTCTTCTTGTACCGCTGGGCGATCGTCACCATGAACGGCAGATAGACCATCAGCGGGGTGATGACGTTGAATGGCGAGTCTCCGACCCGGTAGCCGGCGAGGAGCGTCTGTGGTGCGACGCCGAGCGACGCGAAGATCGGGATGAACACCGGCGCGAAGATGACCCATTTCGGCAGGAGCCCAGGAAGGATGATGTCGAGCACGACGATCACCAGGATGAAGGCAACGAGCAGAACCACCGTGGGCACGTTCGCCTTCTCGAGCAGATCCGCAGCCGATACCGCAGCGACGGTGGGCATGTTCGTCCAGTTGAACAGTGCGATGAACTGGGCGATCATCAGGAACATCACCAGCAGCCCGCCCAGGCTGCCGAATGTCTTAGCGATGGCGCCGACTGTCGCGTCTCCGCCCTGGAGCGTCTTCGCGCCGACGCCGTACGCGATGCCACATACGAGGAACGCGAGGGAGATGATGAAGATGAGGCTCGACATGAACGGGGTTGTGCCGATGATGGCGCCTGCCTCCGGGTCGCGCAGCGGTGCACCCGGTGGGAACGTCAGCAGCGCGATCACGGCCAGGTATCCGAGGAGCGCCCACCCCGCGAACTTCAGTCCGCGGCCCTCGGCGGTGTGGTCGATCGCGGCGTCCGGGTCTGTGTAGCTGCTCTCCGCCGCATCCCAGGGACCGAGGCGCTTCTCGGTGATGAAGACGGTGACCAGCAGCACGATGACCGACATGACGATGGCGGAGACGATACTGAAGTAGAAGTTATGGGTCACCGTGATGGTCGGCATCCCTGCCTTCGAGAGCACCTCGTTCGTGATCTCCGTGAGCATGCTGTCGGACGGCGTGATGAGCAAGTTCGCGCCGAACACGGCTCCGACGCCTGCGAACGCGGCGGCAAGTCCTGCGAGAGGGTTGCGACCCACGGTCTTGAACGCCACCGCAGCGAGCGGCACCAGGATGAGGTAGCCGGCGTCGGTGGCAACCGAGGACAGGACGCCGACGAAGATGAGGATGAAGGCGACCAGTTTGGGTGGCGCGACCTTGACGGTCTTGCGGATGAGCGCGCCCATGAGCCCGGCGACCTCTGCGACCCCGACGCCCGCCATCGATACGAGCACCACGGCGACCACGCCGAATCCGGCGAAGTTGTCGACGAAGTTGCTGAAGAAGAATCGGATGCCGTCGATCGAGAGCAGGTTGCGGATCTCGAAGGTCTCCTTCTTGATCACGAAGTCCGGTACGTCGGCGGGCTGTCCCGTGGTCGAGTCGTAGATCGACCATGAGCCACCCATCTGCTCGTTGATCTGATGGAACTGATCCTTCGGCACCTGGACGACAACGTCGTCCGTCACGCTGATGTTGAACCAAGACAGCACCGCCGAGAGCACAGCAATGAAGAGGATCAGGTAGACGAACATGATCGTCGGGTTCGGCACCGCATTACCGATGCGTTCGATCCGGTTGAGCAACCCCTTGGACTTGTCCGGTTTTGCCGCTGCTATCGATGACATGTGCTATCCAATCTGCAGTCTGAAAGCAGCTGCCGCGGCCAGAGTAACGAGGCTCCCGATCTGGCCTCACCCCTACACGTAGGGGATTCGGTTCGATCCACGCGACCTCGAACGACCGGAACCGTTGCGCTAGACGCCTGGTTAGAACGGTGCGGGAGCGCTTCGGAATAGTGCACTGACGTCGCCGGTCAGGGTGATGTCGTCAGGGTCGAGTGAGCCCACGGCAGCGCCGACGGAGAAGTCCAGTTCGGCAAGGGTCACCCAGAACACGTTCGGCGCCGTTGTGAGTTCGAAGTAGTACCGTCCAGCAGTGAGGTTCGCCACCGTCCGGTACTCCGTGTTGTAGAGCCCGAATCCCTCGTACGGCGCGCCGAACGGGATCGACACGTTCCTCGCGATCGCGAGCACCCCGGCGACGGCTTCCCGTTCTTCTTGAGGGTGCGGGAGCAGGTTGGTGAAGTACGCGGCGCGCTGGAAGCGGGCCTCGGGGTTCACGTTGCCGTCGAGGGGCGATCGGTCGTTCGGTGCTGAGAAGTCCTGCTCGCGCAGCAGTCGCACCTGCTCGAGGAAGGGCGGCTCATTGGTCAGCACGGTGAAACGCCGGTCGCGGTGCACGGTCACGACCCCGCCCAGCACTTCAATGATGGCCGAGTCTCCTGTGGCATCCTCGATCGCGAGGTGGGCCGTCGCGCGGTGACCGTGCGACTCCATCATCACAAGCTGCACGTGGTCGAGGAGAGCGACGGCCTCCTCGACCGTCGCCGCCATGTCGAGGAGATACTGCGCCCACAGGTGAGCTCCAAGTGCCGGAACCTCCGCATCGCGCTGTCCGAAGTCGGTGCCTTCGAGATACTGCAGATGCGCGCCGAGGCCCTTCTCGTTCAATCCATCGGCGGTACCGACGCCGTAGATCGTGGTCACGACCGAACCGTACCGGGATGTCCAGATCAGGCCATTGTCGGTGATCGGTTGCCCGGCGACGAGTGAGCCGTCGTGCGTGAGTCCGCGTGGGAGGACCGTGAGCACAGGCATCGTCGAGTCGGGCCAGTCCATGGTGCGGGCCACAACGTACGGCGTCGAGCGGTTCCACAGAATACGAGTACACATTGGCGCGTCCTTCTCTCGGTTCGGGTTGCAGCTCAGCGAAGTCCGCGGGGCTTTGGAACCGTCTACAGCGCGTAGCGCAGAATTCCCGCGGCCTGCACGCTCTCCGGAAGATCGGCGCCGCGTACGGCGAGAACTCGAGCGCCAGTTGCGAGTGCCCGGCGGGTGATCTCCTCGATGGCGTCGTGACCCGGGGTCGGGAAGCCATCGACGTCTTCGAGGACAAGGTCGCCCTCGTCGGTGACATGCCCATGCACGATGGCGTCCATGTCGACCGCCAGCGTGTCGAGCATCCCGAACGCTGCCGCCCGCGCGAGATCGCTGAGATCGGTGGCTGCTCGTCCGGTGTTCCGCCTGTCGCGGAACAGTTCGGCGAGCTCCGCCAGCTCGGCGTCGTAGATGCCGTCGAGTACCGCGCGGGCGGCTTCGGCGAGCTGCGTTTCGGTCAACTCGTCGGGATTCCCGTGAATACCTTCCGCAGCGAGCCCCGCGTAGCCGCTGACGCCGCGATAGATGGATGCCAACGGCTCCGTCGCCGCGAGGATGAGCGGGATCGACTCACCGTTGAGAACGGGCCGGAGCGCATGGTCGACTGCTCGCGCATACTGCGTGAGACGGGTTTTGCGTCCTTCGTCGCCTTGGAGGCGGCCGTATGGTGAGCGACCTCCAATCGAACGAAGGCCAAAGGGGCTCATTGCGTTGCGCGGGGAGTCGGGAACGTGGACTTCCCGAGCCGGTTGGTCCGCGCTCACTTCGACCAGCCGAGCGCCGTTCTGGGAGATGGCCAATACGAAAGCGGCGTGCGGGAATGTGACCGCACGCAGGAGCGGACTAATCGCGAACCGGTCGGCCACGGCCACGTAGGCGGCAAGCTCGTTCGCGAGCCGGAACTCAAGAACGCCCGACGGTGTGACGAACACCGCAAGGCTACGACCCAGATCCATCCAGAACTCCCGGTCGTCGAGAAGCGTGTATAGGTCGTCCTTGAGCGCCTGCAGTGTGCGCTTGTCGGTCAGCTCACCCACCCGCTCGATCGCTTGCTCGAAGAGAGCGCGTGCTCGGAGCCGGTTCTCTTCGTCATGCGCCGGAACCTGACTCGTTGGAAGGTAGATGCTGATGCTCAGGGGGTCCCGGGCAGCAGCCAATCGTTCGATGTCGGCGCGGGTGGGCATGTCGATCTGCACGGTGGTCCTTACTGTCTGTGTGGCGGCATCACCGACGTTAGGGCGCGCGCGTGCGCGGCGTATGTCCCTCGATGTAGGGAATTCCTCCTACTGCAGCGCAGAGGTGAGGCGCGCTATCGCGTCGAGCACCTTGCCTCCTAGCGGTCGCCGGGACCACGTCTCCGGATCAAGCCGAGCACTGTTCGAGCGGTAGTGGTCCTCGACGAGGCGCATGCGGCTGGTGAACTCCTGGCCGCGAACGAGCACGGACACCTCCATGTTCAGGCTGAAGGAGCGGATGTCCATGTTGCTCGAGCCGATGACCGCGACGTCGTCATCGATCGTGAAATGCTTCGAATGCAACACTGTCGGCGCACGATAGCGCCAGATCACCACGCCAGCGTCCAGCAGCGCCTCATAGTACGAACGCTGTGCATGCGCGACCAGTATCTGGTCGGCTACCTCCGACACGAACAATTCGACCTCCAGCCCACGAGAGGCCGCGGTGACCAGGGCGAGCAACGTGGACTCATCGGGCACAAAGTAGGGGCTCGTGATACTCACCCTCCTTCGAGCGTTCTGGATGAGCATCGCGAACAGTTTGAGATTGTTGTCGTTCTCGAAACTCGGCCCGCTCGGGATGACCTGCGCGTCGACACCCCGCACCACCGCGCCGCTGCCTGCTGGTGAGCCGAACGACACGGCCCCTGGCATCGCAGCCGGGTGCGTGCGCACAGCCAGGAGCTCACTGGTCTCGCTGTACCAGTCGGTGACGAAGACGGCATCAAGCTCGCCGACAATGGGACCCTCGAGCCGGACCATCAGCTCGAGCCAATGCAGCCCGCGTGCGAGGTTCTTCGGCTTGAGATATGACTCATCGATGAGATTCTGCGACCCCGTGTATCCCACCCGCCCGTCGACCACGACGAGTTTGCGATGGTTGCGTAGATCCGGTCGCTGCCACTGCCCGCGCCACGGCCGTAGCGGCAACATGGGCCGCCACTGCGCCCCCATCGCACGAAGCGACTCGACGGTTTCCTTCCGATGCGGGAACATGTGCCCCGACACGAAGTCGGACAACACTCGTACCTGTACACCGCGCGCCGCGGCGCGAGCCAGTGCGTCGAAGAGCGGGCGGGTGGTTTGATCGAGGACCAGGATGAAGAACTCGACGTGCACGAACTCGTCCGCCGCATCGATGTCAGCGATCATCGCATCGAACGACTCCCCGTAGTCCTCGATCAGAGCGGCGGTGCTGCCCCCCACCATGGGGAGCGCGCCGAGCCGTTCGTTCAGCCTGACCGCCGTACCGAGCCACTCGGGGTCACCCGACCCCGCGAGATGCTCGGTCACGCCGGAGCGTTCCAGCATCATCGCATTGACAGCGCGCTGCTTGTCGCGTCGAGCCCGAGGAAGACGGCCGAACCCGACGAGAAAGAAGGCGACGAGGCCGAGGAGAGGGATGAAGACAATCGCCAGAATCCAGGCGATTGCGGTCGCGGGCTTGCGACGCAAGGAGATCACCACCGCGGCGACAAAGCCAATGACGATGTGAACACACAGCACGACAACGCCGATGATCTCCGTGCTGGTCATGAGTTCGCTGCCCGCTCTCCATCGTTTTCGGTGGAGAATACTCCACCGAAAGACCTAGGTTCCTGCCGTTGTCTCTTCCCCTGCTACGAGGGATGCCATGGCGGGCGAGCCGAGACCTAGCGTGGAGATGTTGCCGACAAGGGCAGCATCCGTTTCTCGAGATCGGCTCCTGAGAGGTGCGCCATCCCGACTATCGACGACCTTCTCACGGCGTCCTCGCCGCTCATCGCGCTGCCTCGGACAGTCGAGGTGGAACTACGCAAGGTCGTTGACTGGATCCGCGACGAGCCCGGCTCCCCGCGCGCTCCGTCCGCCGGCCTGCGCGCGCTCGACCGTCACCGTCGAAGTCTGCTCCTGTACCTGGTGCGTCGTCTAGATCACTTCGAGGACGGCGCGCCGCTGTTCGTTGTGGCTGCCCGACGGCTACGGAGCTCGTTCCCGGACTCCGTGCACGATGGTGCGGAGAATACCGTTCGCGTATTCCGGGCGGCGCGTGCAGTGCTAACGGCCGCGGGTCGAGGTGAACCCCTCGGTGCCGAGGCGCCGGCGCTCCATCGGGCGCTGCGGATGATCGCGGCGGATGACGGCAAGCGAGACTTGGACGCCGATGACCGTGATTGGCACGTCCGCCAGCTGATCTCGTACCGAGAACCGCTCGACGCCGAGATCGTGCGCCTGGTGGCCTGGGAGCGGCTCGAGCTCGACGTCATCGCTCGGGTGCTGAAGACGTCCGGGCCATCTGTACGGGAACGGTACTTGCGCGTCCGAGCTGAACTCGCCGATCAACTCCGTCAAAGCGGTGATCTCGGCCGTCCCTCGCGGCCTCACGTGCGGGCACGCACCTGACCGTCGGCGGCGAGCAGCACCTGCTCAGAGGTGTCCCGAGTTTGGACGACAACGCTCGCCGCTGCGGCCCTGCCCTCCGGAAGATTCCGAACGGTGACGCGACCCTCGCATGTTCCTGAGATCAGCTCAACGATCCGTGTGGCGAGCGACGTCGCGATCACCGCGCCAGAAGCGGCCGGCTCACCGAGTACGACGACGATCACACCACGAGCGCGCAGACGCGCGATCGCATCAAGGAGGAGAGGGTGCTGAAGATGGGGCGCCCGGATGCGGTCGCGGATGGAGGCTTCGGTCAGCGTCAGTTCCGTGCGCATCGCATCGTCGATGGTCTCACCCGCAACGATTCTTGACAACAGGGGCGTGACCGCCGCACGGATATCGGCAAGCTCACGCCGCGAGGCCGCAACGGCCTCGTCTGATGCTGCCGCGTGCTCCGCAGCGTTTGCGGCCGCGCCGCGGTGCGCGCGCTCCTTGTGCACGATCCAACCCAGTACGAGCCGCCACACCACACCCGCGACCAAGCAGCCGACGGGGATCCCGAGAAGGAGGGCCAGACCGGAGCCAGACGGATCTCGGACGAGACCCCAGGCCAGCGCATAGCCGATGACGAGCGCACTGCCGACTCCGCCAGCCACGGGGTTGCCTCGCGGAATGAGGAAGGCGACGAGGTAGGCCGTGAAGGTTAGCGCCCATACTGTCGACACCTCTGGGGTGCGGTAGAGGACCACAACCGTGACGTAGAGCGCGATCACGGGCAGCCAGAAGACCTTGTGCCGTGGCAACGGTTGGTTGCCTGGAGTCGTGAGCAACAATCCGCCGATCGGTGCGGCGGCGTACGCTGACGCGTTGAAAAGTTCGAGCGGAGTGATCTGACCCATCAGCCCCAGCCAGACCCCGGTCGCCCACATGAACACGAAAGCCCAGCGTGCTGGCTTCGTGCCTAGACCGCCTGCAGAGGTGGATGCGGTGACTACGTCGGCCACGAGATGACCACCTCCGTCCCCTGACCCGGGTGCGACCGCACCGAAGCAGACCCGCCGATTTCCTTCATCCGGCCCATGATGCTTTCAGGAATCCCCATCCCCGATCGTGACGCTGACGCCTCAAAACCAACACCGTCGTCCTCGACGACAACCCTCACGCGTTCCGGCGACAGCGCAAGCCGTACACTCCGGGTCGCATCATGGCCCGCATGCCGCACACTGTTTCGAAGCGCCTCAGCCGCAGCAAGCGAAACCGTCTCGGCGAGGTCCCGTCGGACAGCCCCCTCGGAAGCACGCGTGTTCAGCGTGCAGTCCTCATCGATCATGCGAAGACGACCAGCGACCAGGGCGACCGCCTCGCGTACGGGAATGAGTTCCGCACCGGGCTCGTCCCCGCCAGCCGATTCGTCCAGTGCGACGAGCGTGCGAGCCGCCGCCCGCCGAAGCACCGTCGGCGGGCCACCGACGGTCTGCATCGCAGAGGAGAGCACCGACAGCACCTCGTCGTGGACGACGCGGGAGAGCTTCGCGTGTTGTTCGGCGACGACCGCAGCCCGTATCTGCCGACGCTGTTGACGGTGGGCCTCCCGCTCAAGCGCTCGCAGCCGTGTGAGTTGGTAGCGGACGCCGATGAATACCGCCACGTAGACCACGTTCCCGAGCTGAATCGGCGTCTCGTGCAGCACCCCATAAGGGACCGTGCCCAGAATCATCAGGCTGGAGAGCGCCGGGACGGAGGAGATCATCAGCGTCGTGATAACCGCGGCAACCGGGCGCATCAAGAGCAGCAGAAGTGTGACGATCGGAGGCTCGACCGTCCACAGCCAGGGAACTGCAGCGTCGAGGCTAGTCCCGTGGTACCCCAGCATCCATGTTGCCTGCAACGCGATGTACAGAGTCGGAAGCCCCCACCACACGATCGTGAGGAGGCGCGTCGGAAGCACGAGTCCGCCTACCGCAAGGACAACGATCCCCGCGACAACGACGAATGCTCCGATATTCCACCACGACGCCCAGTCGCCGAGTTCTTGCAACCTGAACGCGGTCTGATCGAGGATGACGATGCAGCCGCCGACGGCGATCAGCCAGCCGAGCGGGCGGTCGATCGTCGAGGAGATTCGGACGTCAGGGAGCTGTGTCATCGCCCGCGGGGATGAGGCCATCCTCGACCGCGCGACGATAGAGGTCGATTTTCGTCGGTGCTGAGCGGTTGGCGCTCGCGTACTTGGCGCGGATGCGGGTGATGTGGTCGAGCACGGTCTGCCGTGAGATGAAGAGGAGTGACGCCACGCGCTCTGCCGTCTCGCCCGCTGCGTAGTGTCCGAGCACCTCTGCCTCGCGGGGCGAGAGGTGCGCGTCGACGAAGTCGGGATCAAAGTCGATCACGGTTGCCCAATCGGCGGAGGCGACCACCTCACCGCGAATCATCCCGCGCACAGCCTCGACGATGACATCTGGGAACTCGGACTTGCGCACCATGCCGGCAGCTCCCGCACGTGCGGCCTCCCGAATGAGCCCAGGACGGTCGCCGGATGTGTAGACAAGTACGGGAGCATTCAGAGCGCCCAACGCACGAAGGTTTTCAGCCGGTGTGGACCTGTCAGCCAAGGTCAGATCGAGGAGGATCCCGTCGAACTGCTGGTCAAGCGCGAGCAGCTCATCAGCCGTCGTGACGGTCGCGGTAACCATGAGGTCATGCTGCGCGCTCAGCACCGACGCAACCCCGAGCATGACCGCAGGATGGTCGTCGATGATGCCAACTCGTGCCCTCATGCCCGCCTCCCAGATGGTCTCGCTCGAAGGCACGCCACTGTTCGACATCCCGTCTACGAGGATACCGGAGCCCGGAACCCGACCAGATGTCACACTCACACCCCTACTTCGAGGAGAATTCCGTGGGCACCCGTCCGGCTCCGGCGGATGCCGACCCGGAATGGCCTGCATAGAGCCGACCCCATATCTAGGGGTGTCCAATTCCACGCGTGTTGGCGATGATCCTGGTCACCTTAGGCTCTGAACGAATCCGCCCACGAGCTTATTGGAGCGTCCATGCCTTTCTGGTCGACCATCTGGGACACCATCTGGTGGTTCCTCACCGTTTTCGTCTTCATTGCCTACCTCTTCGCGCTGTTCGCGATCATCGGAGATCTGTTCCGTGATCGAAAACTGCACGGTGTCGCGAAGGCCGTTTGGCTGATCTTTCTCGTCTTCGTGCCCTTCCTGACCGCGCTCGTGTATCTCATAGCGCGTGGCAGCGGCATGGCCGAGCGATCCTCCACGGTGCAGCGCGAGGCGCAGCAGGCGGCGGACGAGTACATCCGCTCCGTCGCCCAGGCGTCGCCCGCAGCGGAAATCTCGCAGGCACGTCAGCTCCTCGACGCGGGAACGATCACCCAAGCGGAGTTTGAGCGCCTGAAGGCCAAGGCGATCACCTGATACGTCGCAGCCGAAACACCAAGCAAGCGTCGCCTGGCGGATGAACAGGCGGCGCTTGCTTGCTCGTGTCCCGGCGCGCCGCGACGACGCGCACTTGTTCAGCGCCTCCGAATCACGCGGTAGGGCGGGTCTCCGCAGCTCTTCCTCGCGCGCGCTCGAATAGGGCATCGAATGCCCAACGAACAACCCGCACCAGAGCGTGAACAGGCACCCCTGTTCTCGCCAATCGCTGCACGAACGCAATTGGTCCGCGATCCGGTGAGGCCGATCGCTTATGACTACGTAAAGATGATCGTCATCCGTAGTGGAAGCGCGACCCTCCTAAGCGGGTTCGGGCAGCAATCGCTTAGCACAGGAGACGTGGTGCTGCTTAGCGCGAATACGCTCTGCGGGATCGAACCGGATGCGCATATCACCGTGACGACGATGTTCGCGGACGCGGATTATGTGATCGATCAGATCTACTGGCAGAACGTCGGTCTCTTGGAGGACCGTCGTGCTGCTCAGGACTTCGCCGTCAAGCTGTACACCGAGGCCGTCCAGGTCATTCGGATCGGGCGAGACCGCCTCGAACTCTTGTCGCCATGGCTGGACGAGCTGGTAATGCTAAGCACCGCCAACAAGCCAGTGTCGAATTTTTACCGAATGCAGGCGCTGTGGTTCGCGATCACGCACGTGATCTCACCGTTCATCAAGACTTCGCCAGTCCGAACATCGCGAACGCAAAGGCAGACCAGGAATCCAGCCTTGCCCCGCGTGCGGAGACTCGCGCCTTTGCGCGTCGAAGTGCGTGAAGCCGAACGGATGCTACGCGCTGACCCTGCCGGACCATGGTCGGTAGGCGGTCTCGCCGCGCGGGCGAACCTGTCGAAATCCCAGTTCGGTCGTCTGTTCGTCGATGCATACGGCAAGCCTCCGATGGCCTATCTGACGATGCTTCGCGTCGAGCAAATGGCCGCAAGCCTGCGCGCCTCGGACAGTCCGATCGCGGTGGTTGCCCGTGAGGTGGGTTGGAGCGATTCTGATTTCGCAGCACTGCAGTTCAGGCGCAGCGTCGGCGTTACGCCGAGTCGATACCGAGCGATGATCCGATCCGTCAAAGAGCCGACATCCGGGTGATGCGCGCGAATGTCCGGGTGTTACCCGCAGATTGGCGCTCTTGCCGCAGCGCCGATCCTGCGCATCGTGTAGGCCGGTAAGGACTCGTCGGGTTCGTCACGGAGCCTGCCGGTCGCCATCTCGGTTCCTGTCCGTGCTGTCTTCCTGATCTTCTCGGCGTACCTCGCAGTCGCACGACCACGCACGTGTGGTCTTCGCGGAGGGAGGTCTGACGATGGCTGTGACCGAGGACGCGCGGGCGGCGCGAGATGCGAAGCTCGATGAGCTACACGAGCGGTTGACCGGCGCCGTCGAGACCCTAGTGTCCGGGCAGGACTGGGCGCGGGCGTTGGCATTCGCAGCCAGGTTCCGTTCGCGCTCGTTCAACAACACGCTGCTGATCTGGGTTCAGCACGAGGCCGCATTCGGGGCCGGTCGTGTGCCCGAGCCGATGCCGTCGTACGTCGCCGGCTACAGGCAGTGGCAGCAACTCGGCCGGCAGGTGGGGAAGGGCCAGTCGGGCTACATGATCTTCGCCCCGGTCACTGGCCGCTTCGCGTCCTCGACGCCCGCGGATGCGAGTTCATGGCGTCGGCTCGATCCGCGGGAGAAGCCGCACCCTGGCGAGGTCGTGCGCTCGAGAATGGTCGGTGCCCGACCCGCCTACGTGTGGGACGTGTCCCAGACCGCCGGCGATCCGATCCCGGAGCCACCCGCTCCGACACTGCTGGAAGGCGAAGCGCCCTCCGGGTTGTGGGATGGCCTGGCCGCGCAGGTCGCGGCGGCAGGGTTCACGCTGTTGCGGGTGCCGCACGAGGGCATGATCCACGGCGCGAACGGGATGACCGACTGGGGTGCGGTCAAGTCCCGTGGCGTGGTGTCATTCCGTTGTTCCCTGTGGGTGGGTGGTGGTCAGGCGGTGAGGTAGAGCTCGGGGCGGGCGGGTTCTGTGTGTTCGTGCAGGGTG
>NZ_JBBCUU010000016.1:0-30923 GCF_037147735.1 Microbacterium sp. MMO-20
CCTTCCGGACTGGTAAACGTTGCTCTAGACAATCAACATTTTCCCAGACCAGAAGGACATTTCACTTCACGGCACGCCCACGAACCGCACCCGACATGGTGGATCGGGGCTGAGAGCCGAAAGAGTTCAGCCTCTGGAAGAGGTCGAACTTCGCCTTCGAGTCCGATTCGCGCTGAATGATCTTCAGGTCCACCTTGGCGCGCTTGATGTCTCTGCGTTGCGCGGGGCTTAGCGTTGGGCCGCCCTCGGAGTCCCAGGTGGCGCCCGCAAGCGATGGCAAGTACTTCGTGCCAGTCATCACGAGCGGTGGGTACTCCGCGCTATCGAGCAGTCCCTGGAGCTGAAGAAGCGTGCTCATGCGCTGTAGGCCGTCGACGAGCTCCCATCTGCCGCTCTCATCCTGTGCGACGAAGATCGACGGCAGGGGGATTCCGAGCAGCACGCTCTCGACTAGGCGCGACTTCTGCTCGTCGCTCCACCGGAAGAGCCGTTGGAACGGTGGGCGAATTATCAACTCGCCATCCCGGTAGAGATTGGTGAGCTCACCGATGCTCATCGGATAGCCGTCGGTATGGATTGTCCTCCGCGCGGCTTCCAGTTCGGCTTCGAGTGAACTCATGTCGCGGCCGTCCAATCAACGTCAGATGTCGAGTGAGATCCTACTGGGCGCCCCACGGCCGCGAGCGCCAAGTCACCAAGCGACGAATGAACTGCATGCACGCAGGCACTTTCTGTGGAACTAGTACCGAGTTATACATATTGCGGCTAGACTCAGCCCGTGCGCGGAGGCCTGGAGCGCTGGAAACGGGGTGTCGGATCGCAGGGGGTTCGACAGGCGCTCTCTTACGCGTTCCAGGGATCGTGCGATTCCCACCTTCGGTCCACCGCGGGCGCTGAGGCGCTCGCTGCCTACAGTGCGGTTGGTGGGGGTGGCGCCACGCGCTTCGTCGTCGAAGACGGCGCCATCAACGCGGACACGCTCGACGAGGAGCAACTTCGTCGCTGGGTCGACGGCCGCGACCCGGCGACCAACGGCCGCCGGGGCCGCGATCTGACCTCGCCCGACGCTGACCTGATCCTCGATGGCACGATCAACGCCCCGAAGTCCTACAGCATCGCAGCGATGCTCGACGCAGATCTCGCGGCCGAGTTTGAGGCGCTCCAGGATCGTCTCCGCGACCGCATCATCACGACGTGGCAGAGCGAACTGAACGCGCGCCGAGGCGCTGGCGGGTGCATTCGCGAGTCGCTCCGTCGCATCGAAGTGGTCGAGCTCCAGCACCGCCGGTCGCGCGCTCTTGATCCGCACATCCACCGTCACCTGTGGCTCAACGTCAAGGTGCTCGGTGAGGACGGTAAGTGGTCGAACGTCGACTCCCGGGTGGCGATGAAGATGCAGACGGTCATCAACGCCGAGGGGGAGCTCGCTGCGCGCACGGATCCGCAGTGGCTCGACGCTCTGGCTCGGAACGGCCTCACCCTCGACGAGGGCGGCGAGATCGCGGAGCTCGCGCACGCCGTCCGCCCGCTCTCCCGTCGTTCGACGCAGATCGAGGCGAACCGTGCGGTGCTCCTCGCCTCCTGGCACGGCGACCACCCCGGCCTCGAGCCGAGCCCCGACGAGCTGCATCGCATCGATCGGCTCGCCTGGGCGAGAGCGCGACCGAACAAGCCGGGTGACGTCGATGAAGGAGCCTGGGAGCAACTGATCGCCGACGAACTTGCGGCGATCGACCCCGCCATACTGCGCGACCGGGACGCCGTGCCGGCAGACAGGATGCCGATCGACAAGCTCGACCGAGACCTGCTGGCCGCGCAAGCCGTCGTCGAGGCGGATGCACGCTCAGCCTGTTGCGGCGGACGGTTCAGCATGTTCGATGTCAGAGCCGGCGCGACGCGAGCTATCGCGGCATCCGGCGTCGTCGCTCCGCGAGAGCTGCTGCAACCGGTCATCGACGACGTCATCGTTCGCGCGCTCGCGCAAACGATCGACCTGCTCGAGGGCGAGCTTGATCGACCCGCGCACATCAAGGGGTACATGGCCTCGAGCACCGCTGCGGCGAAGGTCGAGCTCGCTGCTCGTTTCGACGAGCTCGCCGTCGGTGGCGCTTCGGCGGATCAGGCGGAGGTTTTGACCGCCGCCTCTGGGGTCCTGCAGAACGGAATCCAACTCGAGGGGCGCCAGGTCGAGGCTGCGGCGGCGATCGCCGGCGCCGACCGGTTGGTCTCGATCACAGGGCCCGCGGGAGCGGGCAAGACGACGATGTTGCGGGTGGCCAAGGCGGCGCTCGCGCATCGCGGACGCCGTATGGTCGTGGTTGCTCCCACCAAGAAGGCGGCATCCGTCGCCGGCCGCGAGATCGGCACATCGGCATCCAGCCTGCACGCGCTGCTCGGCGACCACGGGTTCAGGTGGGGGCGTGACCTCGCGGGTGCGGAGATCTGGACACGGCTGACGATTGGAGAGATCGACCCTGCGACCGGGGCCGCTTATGCGGGGCCGCTGCGGTACCGGCTCGTTCCCGGCGATCGAGTCGTCGTGGACGAGGCCGGCATGGTGGACCTCCACGCAGCGAATGCCCTTGCGACGATCGCCGCGGAGTCGGGCGCCGGCATCGCGATGGTCGGCGACCACATGCAAGCGCGCCCCGTCGGGCACTCGGGGGCGATGGCCACGATGACTCGGCGCGCGACGGCCGTCGTGGAGCTGACAGCGGTGCATCGCTTCACCGATCCCGACTACGCCGCGCTCACACTCCGGATGCGCGAGCCGGCGTCGAGAGACGCCGCGCTCGCCGCGGCGACCGAACTCGCCGATCGAGGGCTCATTCACCGTGTAGCCGACCACGTCCAAGCGCGCGACGTGATGGTGGAGTCCTACTTCCGCTGGGCCGCCGGTCAGCGGCGCGTGGCTCTCGTGACCAGCACGAACGAAGAGGCGGATGCCATCAACGAGGCGATCCAGCAACGGCGAGTCGATCGTGGCGACCTGACCCTTGATCGGATCGCGGTCGGGCAGGGGGAGCAGCGGCTGCTGGAAGGCGACGTCGTCCAGACGCGCCGGAACGACCGCGCGACCGGCGTTGAGAATCGCGCGGTCTGGACTGTTCACCGGATCACATCAGCGGGCCTCGAGCTACGCAGCGTCAACGATGCGATCGACACTCGCGTCGTGAGTCACGAGTACGCGGCCGACCACGTGCACCTCGCGTACGCGTCAACGGTGCATGGCATCCAGGGCGAGACGACCGGCGCCTCGATCGTCGGACCCGGCGTCGACGCGTCGGGGCTGTACGTCGGCATGACGCGTGGGCGTGCGCACAACGAGGCGATCGCGATCGCTCGAACGGATGCCGTGGCGCGTGATCAGATCGCGGACAGCATGATGCGCGGCATCCTCGAGGTCAGCATCGACGACTCGGTGCTCGCGGCGCGGAGCGAACTCGGGAGGGCGGCGCGGCCGGTCGCAGATGCCGTCCGTGAAGAGCTTGCCGAGCTTAACGATTGGATGCGGCGAACGAGGGGGAAGCTCCTCGAGCTAGACAGAGAGATCAGCGCGATAGATGCCGAAGCGCACGGACGCCCGTCGCCGATGCGCGACGGCTCACCGCTCGTGGACAAGCGCGCGGCCCTCGACGCAGAATATGGCAACGCGTCCGATCGATACGAGAATCTCTCGCGTCAGCATCGAGCGCCGGCGCCTGGGGCTGGCGGCCGGAACGCGGCAGACGAAGCCGCACCGCTCATGCGCCCCGAGGTGACCGGCCATCTCCGGATGCGCTAATACGGCAACGTCGGTGCCCACCGATATGGTCCAGTCATGGTGTCCTACGCAGATCTGACCGACCCGAGAGCTGTCGAGGCCGCGCTTGAAGAGTTCGATCAACTCGGGCGATGGACATTCCTGGAGAAGTACGGCTTCGGCGAAGCGAGAGACTACTTCCTCGTCACGGACACTGGCCGTTACGACTCCAAGGCGATCTTCGCCGCCGCGTACGAGGCCCAGCACGGCGTACCGGTGTCGAACAGCGATATCAGCGGCGGTAAGAACGGCGCGGCGAAGCGCCTTCAAGAGCTGGGGTTCGTCGTGGAGGGTCTTGACGACGAACGAGGCCGGCGGACCTTCACCACTTTCGACGCGGCTCTTCGTGAGTTTCGGATCCCGATGGAGAATCTCCCTCGCATCCGAGAGCACCTCGCGCGGTTCGAACTCCGTGAGGCCTATATCCCTCGAAGCGGCAGCTACATCGCGATGGTCCCTGCAGGTGGCGGCCTCGTTCACTACGTCAACCGTGGTTCCATCTACTTCCGGCATGAGGATGGGAGAGGGGAGCTGATCGAGCTGCCCATCAATCAGCTCGGCCGTAGCGGGTTTTCGCGCAACGCGGCAGCTCGCAAACCCGCTGAAGTCTGCACCGAATGCTGGCTGGAGCTCCCGGCGAGCGGCGTCTGCCCTAACCACTGACCGCCGGCGGGCGCCGCCTCCGAGGCGCCTCAGGGTGCGCCACGGATAGGATCGCGACAAGCTCAGATGATTGCGGAGAGTGCAAGTGATCAAGTCCCTCAGCAACGACGCTGTCCACGCGTTGCTCAGCTCCGAGAACAACGTCGTCTACACCGTTCCGAAGTACCAGAGGGAGTATTCCTGGGGTCGGGATCAGTGGGATGAGCTTGTCGACGACCTCCTCGATCATGCCGATGTTGACGGGCACTTTCTCGGCACCATAATCTGCGTCAACAACACAGCGAACACAACCAGCGAGTCGGTTCTCGAGGTCATTGATGGGCAGCAGCGGCTCACAACGATCTCGCTGATGCTCGCTGCGATTCACTCGCTGCTTCAGGAACACCGTGCCGACCTCAGCGACGACGACGCAGTCGATCTCGTCAACCTCCGCCGGATGCTTATATTGCGTGAGCCGGTGCGTGCGCGCCTGCGCCCGCAAACGCAGAACGACAACGCCGAGGATTTCCTTCACGTTCTCGCCGAAGCGGGCCTCGGGGTTGCGGACCCCAAGCCTCGATGGGCCGGCGTTCGGCGTGTCAAGAAGGCCTACGCCCACTTCCGTTCCCGGATCACTGCACGTGCGGCCGAGACACAGTCATCTATTGCCGCGACCGCGCTCGATCTGCTCGGACGCGTCAAGCGAGCGAACATCGTGAAGCTGGAGGTTGCTACCCATGCGGATGCCTTCACTCTCTTCGAGTCGCTGAACAACCGCGGCATGCCGCTGACTCCGATCGACCTCATCAAGAACACGCTTCTGGGTCGAGCGGATCACCGCAGCGACGTATCGCTCGATGGCGCCTATGCGCGCTGGCGCGAATGGCTCGCGATCCTCGGGGACGATTACGGGACTCAGGAGCGCTTCTTCCGCTACTTCTACAACGCGATGAAGGACGAGTTCGACATCGGGTTGCAGGGCGTCCCCGTGGCAACTCGCACGAACCTCATCAAGATTTACGAGACGCTTATCGACCGTGACCTCGTCAAGCTCCTCGACGACGTGACGGTGGGCGTCGAGGCCTTCGGGCAGCTGATCGGATCCGGGGAGCCGGAAGGACGAACGAGACTGGCACGTGCCTTCCAGCGACTGCGTCGAGCGCAGGGCGTGCCGGCGCACGTCTTGCTTCTCTACCTCGTCATTCAGAGGACGGAGATCAACCTCGGAGAGGACGAACTCGTCGACATCGTTGATCTCCTCACGGCGTTCTTCGTCCGCCGCAACCTGACGGGAACGCCGGCGACGTACGGCCTAGTCCGTCTGTTCATGGACCTGGTCGCGCGGTTGCGCACGAGCCCGACGCAAGATCGCAAGCAACTGATCTTGGACGCACTCACCGCGGTGTCGGAGACCGACGAGGGGTTTCACCGAGTTCTCTCGGGACCCGTTTACGAGGTCAACTCCGACGTCGTTCGCTTCATCCTCGCCTCGCTTGCGGAGCGGAGAATGACCGCTGAGACCGAACAGGATCTGTGGCATCGCATCGAGACCAAAGGCAAGCCCGTCTACCGATGGTCAATCGAGCACATCCTGCCTCAGGGAGAGAACCTGCCGGCCGGTTGGGTCTCCATGCTGGGTGGGGCCGAGGCCGCCGCAGAAGCGCGCGAGCGGTTTGCACACCATCTCGGCAACTTGACGATTACTGGGTTCAACAGCTCCCTCGGCAACCGTAGCTTCATCGAGAAGCGTGATCGGGTCGACTCGAACGGCAACTCGATCGGGTATCGAAACGGGCTGAGTCTTAATGCTGATCTCGCTGTTCGCGAATCATGGGGAGTCGACGCGATCTCCGCGCGCACAGAGCAGCTCGCTGGTGAAGCGATGGCGGCATTCCCACTTGCCTACCGGAGGTAATTGACGCGATCGAGTGTCCAGCACGCGAGAGCGGCGCGGGAGTACCATGACTCCCACGCCGCTCTCCTGTTGCGATCGGTCAGCGAGCAACCCCGACGCCGGTGGTCGAGACCGGCTGGGCTACTGGCCCCGTGGCGGATCTGTCCGCGGCGGGGCCGTTAGCTTTTGGGGTGCGGTCCACCGAGACCGTCGCGAACTTGAGCGACGCTCCGATGTTGTCGGCGACGATGTCGCGCGTCTCTCGGGTGTTGCCCGTCTCCTTGTCGGTGTAGGTGCCGAACCGCAGGTCGCCGGCGACGATCACGCTGTCGCCCTTGCGCAGCGAGTTCGCGACGTTCCGCGACTGCTGGTTGAACACGACGACGCGGTGGAACACCGTGCCGACGTCTTCCCATCGATTCGTCGTCTCGTTGAGGAGGCGATCGTTGACGGCGATCGTGAAGCGGGCGTACTCGTTGCCCGACTCGCTCGCGCCGTGCTCGGGGTCACCGGTGAGGTTGCCCTCGATGGTGACCGGGATTCTGGTGGTCATGCTTTCTCCTTCGATCAGAGACGCCGAGGCGCCTCACTCGGCGTGGGCCCGGCTGGTCCACGCCTCCCATTCCTGCTCGTCGACGACGTCCGTCCACGAGCGAGGCTTGTAGCGGCTGTGTCCACGCGAGCATCCGCCGGCGTATGCCCGACGCAGGCGGGGCAACGCGAGGGTGAGACGTTCATGCCAGCCGATCGGGCCAAACCCCGAATCGGAGGGGTGGAACGCCACCGTGTGCGCGGTGTGGAGCGCGGAGAGCTCCTCAACGAGGTCGCCGTGCTTGAACCAGCACGCCGGGACGACCGACTCCGAGATCTGGTACCGCACGGTGAACCACTCGACCCAGTCGCGCAGCAGGATCCACGCGGTGCGCGCGTCGGCGTCCGTCAACGAGCGCCACTTCACGATGTGTGCGCCGATGGGAGCGGATGACCCTGACCGGTCAGGCGGGTTGAGTTCCGTCAGATCAGCCGCGAGAGCATCGTCGAGATCCTCCGGCTCTTGTTCGTACGTCACGTCCCTGCTCCTTCCGCGTGCGTGAGTGTGCGACGCAGGGCGTCGAGGGCGAGCTCGGATGCCACGCGCCGGTTCCGATGCCGTGACAACACGGCATCCCGGTCGATGAGTCGATGAAGCAGCTCATGGCAGTACGGATGCAGCGGGATGAGATCGCCGTCCGACTCACGCGCGATCCAGCGGCCGTCCTCGAGCTGCTGGACACCGGCATAGTCCAAGTGGTGCAGTTCGAGGTCGCGCCTGGTCGCCGGGATGTCGCATGCCACGCACGCGAGCGGGTGGGTGGTCATCGATGCATGGGCGAACCACGCGTCGCGTCGCGCGAACCATGCCCGCGAACGAAGGAACGTCGATCGGTAAGCGTTCGCGCGGAGCGGCGTGCGGCGATTGCTCACTCCTCGCTCACCGCCTCTGCGGACTTGACGGGTGCTGCGCCTGGCTCGGGTGCCGCCGGTGCTCGGTGCGCATCCTCGAAGGTGCTCCGCTGCTCCTGCTCCGTCTCGCGCTTGCCGAGCTGGATCGCGCGGGCGTCGCGGCGCTCGTCCCAGCCGGCGAGGTCGAGGAGCACACTCCGACGGTTGCGGTACGCGAGCAGGCCGGCGGTCGGTGGCAGCCGGCGGATCTCGTCCACAGACATCAGCGGTCGCCGCTCGTGCTGCTCGCTGGTCGAGTGGCCGGCGTCGCGCGTCGACCACGACCGTTGTTCGCGACGGGTGTCGCGGGTGCCGAGGAGCGACTCAATGTCGCGAAGGTGATCGACGTGGCTCGCTCCGCCGAGTAGCACCTTCGCGGTCGCTGCGGCCCAGATGGTGTCTGCCTCCGCCCGCGACCAGGACGTCTCGGCTTGCGAGAGCGCCTGCAACACGATGAACGTGCAGATCCCGCGGCCGCCGCCGTCGGCCATGATCCGTGGCAGGCTGCCCCACCGGAACATGTTGGCGATCTCGTCGAGGATGAGCCCGAGCGGATGCGTGAGCCGAGCCCCCGGCAGAGCGAGTGCGCGCTTGCGTGCGACCTCGACGATGTCGTCGAGGACGGCGCCGAGCCATCCACCCATCGCGGCCGCGCCGGACGACGAACCGATCAGGTAGAGCGTGTTCGCCGCGTCGAGGAAGCTCATCGGGTCGAGCGCCGGGTCCCCCGGGCGGGGAGAGAGCGCGTCGCGGATCTGGGGCACGGCGAGTGGAGCGACGGCACCGCTGACCCCGAACCAGATGGACGAGACGAGCTTCTCGTCGCCGGCGATGGTGGCATCGAGGCTGTCGCCCCAGCCCGGCGCGCCGTCGGCTTTGAGGATCTCGACCGCGTCCCGCGTCTGCGCCGGGCTCGTGCCCCAGTCGTAGAGCTCTGCGATGGACATGCCGCCGACGGCGGCCGCGTGGAGGAGTCGTCCGAGGACGACGCCGGACGCTTGTGCCCATTCGCCGTTCGTCGTCGAGGAGCCGAGCGCGGTGCCAGTGATGATCGCGCTGCCGCGCTGCATCGCGACCAGCGGGTCTTCGCATCCGGCGATCGGCGAGATGCGGAGCGGATGCCGGACGCCGGACAGTCCCTGCGGGTCGAACACATGGACGTCACCGCGGGCCTGCCGCATCCGCATGGTCGCCGTGAGGTTGTCGTTCGTCGTCGAGGTCGTGATGAGAGGACCCGACCAGTCGAGGATCGCCGAGATCAGGATCCGGTAGCCCTTGCCCGAGCGGGGCGGGCCTTCGAGCGCGACGGAGTCTTCGATGGAGACGTACACGTCGCGTCCGCGTGCCGTGCCGACTCTCCACCCGACGTCTGTCGCCTGCGGGCGAGCGAGATCAGGGCGCAGCTGCGCCGCTCGACGCAGCACGGCCTTGGCGGAGAGATGGTCGCGGATCTCACTCGAGGTCGCGAATCCCGGCCTGGTGCGCAGGTCGGCAAGGAAGGCGCGGTCGGACTCCCGGTAGCGACGCGCGGCGACCAGAATCCAGACGGCCGCGGCGACGATCAGGACGACGGCTGCGGCATCCACGATGCGGATCGCCGCGACCGGCATCGCGCATTGCGCTGGTGCCGCGTACGCAGAGGTATCGCCGGTGATCGCGAGGCCGAGTCCGGCGAACAGGTGCTCGGGAACCGGTCGTGCGCCGCAGGCGATCTGCGTGACGAGCTCGGCGAGGAAGCCGAACGCGAACGCGAGAATCACCGCGGCCGCGATGAGGATCGCGATCGCCTTGCCGAGCATCCCCTGGCTCATGATCGGTACCTACAGCGCTTCGGCAACGGCTGCGGCGGTTGCGAGCCAGGCGTCGCGCGTACGTCTCCGCAACGCGTCGAATCGGAGCGGTCCGGCCTTGAGGGCGGGATCGAAGGGAATCATCTGCACAGCGCGCACGTGATCCCGGAATCCGTCCGCGATGCGGAACGCGGCAGCGGCTGAGGGCTCCGACTGGGTCACGACGACGACCGCCCGGTCGGCGAGGAGGCTGGATCGCTCGTCGCGTCCGCGGAGTGCGTCGAGCAGCAAGGCGGCGGACTCTGCGGACTCGGGTGTCGCGAGCGTCGGAATGACGAGCTGGTACGAGTTGTCGACCATGCGCAGCCAGCGCTCGGCCGATCCGTCGTTCCCCGAATCGAAGAGGACGAGGCGGTAGAACCGTGCCGCGACCTGCATCAGCAGGTCGAACTCGGCCGATGCGATGCGCTGATCGGTCGCGAGCAGCTCCGGGTTCGAGCGAAGCACGTCGTAGCGGTCCGAGGCTTGGTGGTGCACGAAGCGAGTGATGTCGGAGATCCCGGCGCCGAGTGCGAGCAGGCGGGATGCCTCGGGCAGCAGGTCGCGCAACGTTGTGTCGTAGAGGCCTTGCTCGGTGCGCCACCCGAGCGTTCCACGGGTGTCGTTGTTGTCCCACGCGAGCACATTGCCGCCGCCCTCGCGGGCGTAGACCGCCGAGAGCATCGCGGTGGTCATGGTCTTGCCGACGCCGCCTTTGCCGTTTGCGATCGCAATCGTGCGGCATCCGGCCCACTGCCTCGACACGACGGACGTCCACTCTGTGCGCTGACGCTCGGCCGCCGAGGGCTTGATTGTGATCCCCAACCGCTGCGCGAATCGTCGCCAACCACCCGCGCCTGTGGTGAGACCGGATGCCGGCGCGAGGAAGGAGTGGCGAGCGGGCGGCTCCGCAGCCGCCGTGTCGGGGGTGTCCGGCGCGGTCGGCTGCGGAGCTTCTTCGCTCACCTCCTCTCCATACGTCGTTGTCGGGGTGGTCGCGGTGGCGACCGGTTCCGCGGGCTCGAGGGGTGTGAGGTGCCCGTCCGGCGCGACGAGTAGGCGGTGGTCGCCTCGATCGCCCGAGGTGATCAGCTCGACGGTCCCTCCCGTGCGCTTGGCTTCGTCAGTCGCGCGTCTGACGATCGCGTGCCGCACGTCTTCGTCGGGGGCTGCGGGGATCGACTCCGCATGACCGTCCAGCGTGACGAAAGTCACGTGTGCGCCGCTCACCGTCGCGTACGCGCGGGGGTAGGTGATGATCGTGCTCATGCTCACTGCTCCTCGGTGTTCTCGCGAGGTCCGGCAGTGAGCCAGCCCTCGATCCCGGTGTCGATCTCACGTGTTTCCGGCCACAGCGTGTCGAGCGTCGCCGCGTCGATCGCGCGGACGTCGGTCTCTTCGCGGTCCGCCGGGGCCAACGCATCGTCGGTCGCGAACAACTCGTACTCCCACTCGGTCGACGTCGCGAAGCAGTCGACGAGGTAGGAGTATTGACCGACGTACGCGAGGAATTCGCCCTTGCGCAGATGCCGAGCCATCTCGACGTGCGGCGCCGGCAGGTTGAGTCGCGCGCGAAGCGCCGCTTGCTCCTGGCTGTTCACACGGAAGATGAACTTGTTCTCGATGTCGCCGACGATCGAGTACGCGAGTGACCGCTCGAGCGAGCCCTCGTCGCCGACCGCGTCGAGGTCGCCCATCTTGTGCAGGATGACGATGTTGCTGATGCCGTAGTGACGCGAAAGCTTCAGCCACTGCTGGAACATCTGCAGCGACGAGAGCGACGTCATGTCGCGCCAGCCCTCCTCGCGGACGACGTAGCGCGTGCGATGCGCGGCGCGGTCCGAGATCACGGCCTGAATCCACGCCGTCGAGCACACCTGCGTGAGCTGCGCGGCAAGATCACCGCGCGCGAAGAGCTCGGACGTGTCGGTGACGACGATCGGCGCTTCCTGGTCGAACTCCACGGTGGACTCGTCTTCGAAGAGGCCTGACAGGTCTCCCTCGACAAGTCGGCGCAGCACGAACCGCGGCTGAATCGCGCCTTCGGCGGCGTGGAACGCGGCATCCGTCTCGCCAGCGATCTCGCCGAGCTCCTCGAACACTCCGCGCAACGTCGGGTGGTCGTCCGTGCGGAGAATGCAGCGGTCAAGCGCATCGAGTAGGACTGCGTGCTCGACCGCCGACAGACGTGCGCCGAGAGTCATCTCTATGAGCGCGATCAGCGTGCCGATGCGCCGCTGCTTCACCATCTGCTCGTGCTGCTCGTCCGTCGCGCCCGTTCGTCGCGGACCGCGGTCGAGCGGGTTCAGCCGCGTGCCTGTGCCTCCGCCGAGTCGGATGACCCGACCGCCGGGAATCGCCTCGGCCACCGCCACCCACTCGCCCTTGGGATCGGAGGGGACAACCACCTGATGCCCGAACGCGATCGACCTCGTCACGAGCGTCTTCACGGTCGCGGACTTACCACCGCGGTACGCACCCAACACGAGGATGTTCGTCGAGAAGGTGCCTCGCTCGGACGAGTCGACGTACGCCTCCCACGGCGAGAAGTGCCACAACGCGTCGGCGTTGAGGTCGACGCCGAGGATCGGCCCGCGATGACCGAGCCCAGAATCGGCGACGAACGGGTAGATGCCCGCGATGTGCTGCGACGTCGCCTGGTGCGGCGGTATCCACGCCTTCGCGAGATTCCAATAGCCGCCGCGCACCAGCCCCGGCCCGAACGGCCCCGGAACGGCGGCCTCGGGCAGGCCACGATCGTGTCGGGATGTCCGGAGGGGCTTCTGGTCCTGCTGGGCGCGACTGATCTCGCGCTGCAGGTCGCGCTTCTCGCGCCGGCTGAGTTCGACGGGAGTGAAGGATGCCGCGTGCTTGACCATCACTTCATCCCCATCCCGATCGGCAGCGCGTTGACCATGAGCGCCTCGGCCTGCTGGCAGTAGAGAACCTGCGCCTCCATGCCCGCGCGAGAGAGCGCGTTGCGCATCCCGGCGATGGCCTGGTCGAGGCGTTCCTCATCGGGCGCGGTGACGGTGAGGTAGGCGCCGTACTGGAACTCGCCGTGGCCGCGGGCGATCTCCTGCTCGCGCTGCTCGAGGGCGCGCCAGTCCGCGGCATCCGCTGCCGATCCGTCGGCGCCGCGCTTCGCCCGCAGCGACTCGTTGCCGCGCCACACCTTCTTCTCGTCGCGGATGCGCTTGAGCGCCTTCCCTACGGGCACCGGGGTGAGAACGATCGAGAAGATGTGCGTGATCGCTTCGCCGGTGTGCGGATGCCGCGCGAACACGACGGGGGAGAGGAACCCGACGGGTGAGTCGGACCGTGGCCACTCGTGCACCCACATCGTCGTGTGCACGCCCGAATCGGTGACGACGATGCCGTTGCGCCCCTTCGGTTCCTCGAGGTACATCGGCCCGACGGCCACGGGATCGACGCCGGCGACGGCCTCCGGCCGGTTCTGGACAGTGGAAGCGAACTCCGGATCGAAGGCGAGCCGCCCGAGCGCGGCGACGTCTCGTGGGGAGAGCCAGCGACGGACCGTGATCTTCGCGGACGTCAGGGCGTCCGCGAGATTCCCCGCTTCGATCTGCGCGAGCGTGACGATCGCCTCCTTCCCGCCGCCGAGCGCTTTGAGCTGGCCGCCGAGAACGACGAGGTCGAGGGTGAGGACGATGTAGTTGCGGTGGGCGACTTCGAACCGTTCGGACAGGTCCATCACGTCCTGGTAGTTGTGCGCGACGGGGGAGTCGGCGCTCAGGTTCTGGACTCGGCGCACGGTGTCGTAGTGCTCTCGGGCAGCGCGGATCGTCGTCGGCAGTGTGCGCTCTTGCAGCGTGACCCGCTTCACGCCTGAGCGTTGCGTGAACGGGCCGAGCACGCGGTCGAACTGCTCCGCGAGGTCGAACCGCTCCGGCAGGTCGTGCATGAGGAAGCCCTGTACCTCGAGCTCCGCGATCACGGATACCGAGCGGTCCTGCGGGTTGTAGGTTGCCGCGACGTTGTTGACGTCCCAGAGTTGGATCGAGGCGCGCGTGCCGGGCAGGTTGAGCGTGCCGGTCAGCCGTGGTCGCTCCGGACGGAACTTCTCCGTCGTCGCGCCTGTCGCGTGGCGGACCTGCTTCATGAGCCAGAGTCCCGCCATCCTCGGCGTCGACATGCCTCGGATCGTCGTCAGCGCGGTGATGCCGAACGCGAGGTAGATCGGCGCGCCGTAGAGGAGCCCCAGCGGGCCGAAGCGGTTGACGAAGATGAGCAGCGCGACTGCGGCGGCCGTGATGAACGTGAGCTGCCACGGATCCATCCCCATGACGACGCCCTGTCGCGAGCGCCGCGGCAGGCGAACGGGACGCGCGTACTCGGTGGAATCGGTCATGACGAGCTCCGATCAGGCTTGGGGGCGGATGTCGATTGCGGAGAGCGAGGTGGGGATGCCGCGGGCTGCGGAGACGGCGTCTGGGCGGTGCCCGGCGTTGCGGGCGACGTGGGGGTCGTCGTCTGTGATGCGCGTGAGATGGTGGCTTGCGGGCGTGCAGTTGTGGGGCCACCCCGCGCGGCGACACCTGTCGCTCCGCGGGCCGTGGCCGGCTTCGAGGTCGGCGACGTCGAGCCAGGGCGGGAGCTCGACGAGTGCATGCCCGAGGGGAGTGAGCCCAGTCGCGTCGGTATGCGCGCCGCCGATCGCGCAGCTCCCGCTGCGATGCGTCCGCCGTGCGAGCCGAGTCGTGAGCCGATGCCGTCTGCCGCAACAGCGCCCGCGAAGCTGAACAACCCGAAGATCGCGAACGGCGCAAACGCGACGAGGACGAGGCCGACGATGAGCGGCCAGGATTGCGGGTTCCAGATGGTCTTCACCGATGCCAGGCCGTTGATGATCAGCGTGACGAAGCCGATCGTGAGTGGACCGGTGAGCAGTAGGACGAAGATCGCCGAGACATAGCGGACCACCCACTGGGGTCCGATCCCGCGGACGGGGAACAGCATCCAGGCGACTGGGCCCACCATGATGAGGGCAGCGAGCACGATGTTGCGGAATGCGAACACGAGCATCAGCAGCAGCATCCCGAGCATGAGCAGGAAGTGGATGAGGAAGGCGAAGAAGTAGTTCGCCTGGCCGCCCGCCCACATCACCGACTGCAGCGTCGAGTACAGGCCATCGTGGCCGTCCTGAGCCATGATGTACCAGGTCATGTCGTCGACGGCGTTGAGCAGGTGCCCGATGAACCATAGTGAGATGGGCACCGCCGGAACGGCGATGAACGATCGCACGAGCGCACCGACGAGTTCTTCTCTGTCGCCGGACACGACGGCCGCGGCGATTGCCCACACCATCGCGCCGAAGGTGACCACGAGGATCGCCCACTGCCAGAAGGACCACTGGTCGACAGCTGCCGTCCACAGCAGAGTGGAGGTGTCGAAGCGCATGTTGTCGGCGACGAGGAACATCATGCCGGTGGCGGCGAGGGCCATGCCCCGGCCGGCATTCTCGAACGTGACGCACACGGCGTCGCCGAGACTGCAGCCGTACTTCACGATCAGGGCACGACCGCCGTCAGCTTGGATCGCTTGCACGTGGCCTTCGTAGGTCGTGCAGACGGTTGCGCGCGCTCCGTCGATGGAGACACCGACGAAGCATTGCTGCGCCGTGACGTTGTTCGGGTCGTTCGGCGTACACGTGACCTGATCGCTCGCGCCCTGACAGTCGACGTCGAATGCCGGAGCCGACCAGGGCTCGCCGCTCACGGCATCCAGCGGGACGATCCGCGCGGCATCCGTCTCGATGGCGTGCGCGCCGGAACCCGACCCGACAACGAGCAACAGCCCGACGACGAAGCCGATCCGCAGAGCGCGCGAGATGTTCATCAGAATCCGAAGTCGAAGTTGATGAACCACTGGAACAGGCCGGATGCTGCGCCGAGCACGGCCGCGGCGATGAAGATCCAGAGGATGTTCTCGCCGGCCCAGGTGCGCACTCGGTCCGACGCGAGGCCACGGAACGCCAGCGCTGCGCCGGCGATGATCAACATGATCAGCACGACGAGCATGGCGCCAGCGAGGATGTACGACGCGATCACTTGGAAGCCCTGGAAGAACGGGGCGGAGAAGTCCGGTTGGATGTCGGGAACATCGACATCCGTCGGCACGGTGTGAATGGACATGATCGCTCTCCTTCGTTGACTACTTCAGGGGGAGGCCGAGGTTGGCCATGAACGGTTCAGGGTCGATGCGCTGCTCGAACTCGCGGATTTCGAAGTGGAGGTGACAGCCTGTCGATTGGCCCGTGGATCCCTCAGCGCCGAGAGGTGTTCCGGCCGAAACTGTGTCGCCGACGCTGACTCGAAGCGACTCCCACTGCATGTGTCCGTAAATTGTGAGGACACCGCCGCCGTGGTCGATGACGACAGCGTTGCCGTAGTCGAAATACGCGCCGGCGACTGTCACGCGGCCGGGTCCGGCGGCGAAGACGGTCGCACCGCAGGGTTGGTCCATGTCGTAACCGCGGTGGTCGGACTTGCAGTAACTGCACCCCTCGACCGGGTGATACCCGAACCCACGACCCTTCGCGTAGTCGCCCGCGAGCGGGTAGCCCCACTCTCCGCTGACCGCAGGAAGCTCCGTATCGCTCACGGGTTGGTTCGCCGTCGCGCTGGCGCCGGAAATCGCGAACGGGATCGCGATGAGAGGCATGAGGATGAACCCCGTGCCGAGCAGGAAGACGAGGAGCGCCCCTACCAGGATCTTCCGACCAGTCCTCGTGTTGAGGGCTGCGGCGGCGATCACCGGGGCTCCCATGTCAGGGCTCCAACGGCTCCGTGAAGTAGCGGACGACCTTGCAGTCTCCTGACCGCTGGTCGGTGTCGGGGGTGGGTACGGATGCCGCGCCGCACAGCACCTGCACGCTCACGCGCACGTGGTCGTCGTACGAGGTCTCGCCGCCGGATCCGTCGGACCGGGTGAAGCTCAGCGTGACATCAGCGGTGCCGATGGACATGTCGCCCGACGGGTCGTCGGTCACCGGAACGTTGGTGATCTCGCTGGTGAGGACGGCCACCACGCGACCGTCCTCGCCCGCGAGCGAGTCCCATTCGTCCTGGGGCAGCACGACACCTTGCCGCAACTCGGTCTGCGAGTCGGTCATCGCGGCCCGCTGGTCAGCCTCGTCGGTGAACCGGGTATCGGGCGTGAACCACGTGTCGAGGTAGTCGAGCCACTCCGCGCGCGTGCTCTTGGCAGTGTCGAAGGTGGATGCCGCCGCAAGCGCCGCGCGGATGTACGTGTCGGCATCCGCGGTGATCGGTTCGGGCGTCCATCCGCGATCGGCGGCGGTCGGGTCGACGACTGCGTCGCCGGGATCGGGATCCGGGCCGGAGGATGCCGTGGGGTCTGCGGAGGCAGTGCTTCCGGTGGTCTCCGACGGCGTCGGCGTGGGACGAGCGAGTACCGCGCTGACGATGATCGCGACGATGCCGGCGAGCAGCACGATCCCGCCGATGATCGCCCATGCGACTCCACGGCGTCCCGAACTCTGGCTCATCATCACCGGTCAGGCCTCCTGATCTTTCAGGACGGCCACCGGGCACGGGTGGAACGGCTCGCGCGTCGGTCGCCGTGTCGGCATCTTAAGTACGTCGACGGAGACCCGATAGCGACTTTTGGCGAGGATGTGGATAACCGACGAGGAATCGACGCCAGTGGAGGAGGGGATGGTTTGGGGTCGCACTGAGGTGCCGTTGACGCCGTTGATCCGGTCGCGACCCGCTCGCTGCGCGAACTGCGCCGTGACGCGCGTGGTGCGCTTCGTGGCTGCGGAAGTTCGCCGACCGGACATGCCCACACGGTATAGCAGTGTGCGCGAAAAGTAAACAACTAAATTGTGTGCTTTGCTGGACTTCGCGTCGGGCGGTGCGCGAGACTTAGAGCATGCCTCGTCTCGCGCAACCAGCGGGCTCGGAAGATGCCCAGGATCCGATCGGCCTTCTCGGCAACCTCGTCAAGGCGGCGATCCTCCGCTACCTGCGCTCGAATCCCGACGTCACGGTCGGCCCGATCTGCGATGCGCTAGATCTCGGCCCGACGACTGTTCAGCCGCGGCTGAACGAGCTCGAGGCCGCCGGCCTCGTGATCGCCGATCCGCCAATGGTGCCGGGGGAGTCGCGGAAGGGCGTCTGGGTCAAATACAGCGCGGACAACGAGGCGATCACCGACCTCTACCTGCGGCTCGGTCTGGCGATCGGAGAGTTCTGATCCGGCGGAGGGTGCGGTGGCGGGACTGTCGGCGCCGCATCTGATCGACCGCTTCGACGTGGCGGTGCAGGAGGCGCGAGCCGCGCTCGCGACGGCGACCTCCGCAGCAGACCGCAGCGGGGAGACCGCGATCGTCGGCTTCGCCGACACCAGCGACGGCCGGCTCCTCGACGTGCTCGCCGACAGCGGGCTGCCCGCGGTCGCGCGTCTGCGGCTCGCCGAGGTGCGGTCCACCGAGGAGGGCGAGGAGTCGGTGCGCCTCGCCGCGCTGTGGTTCGAGCACGGCTGCCGCTGGGAGGCGGCCGCCGAGGCCGCCGGGATGCACCGGCGCAGCCTGCGCACCCGTGTCGAGCGTCTCGCCGCACGGCTCGACCTCGACCTCGAGTCCTTCCCCGCCCGGGCGGGGCTCTGGGCCCTGCTCTCTCTCCTGAGCTCGGTCTCCCGCCCCGGGTGCTCGCGTTTCGAGCGTGTGAAGAGTCTGTTTCGAAGGGCCGGACGCCCTTGACAGCGCCGTCGCGTGTCTGCATTCTTGTCACGACGTCTGAAGCGTCCAAGCAGATGTCAGACAACCTCGGACACGAACCACGAACGAAAGAACCCCATGCTGAACTTCGATGTCGAAAGATTCGTCAGGATCCAGTCGGACGCTCTCGCAGTCGAGCCCCGACTGAAGGAGGTCGTGACCGACCTGGTGAACGGCGGAGCGGAGAACCTCTTCTTCCTCGGTGCCGGCGGAGTGATGTTCCTCACCCAGCCCGCGTTCCAGCTGCTTCAGGCCAAGTCGCTCTTCCCCGTGTACTACGAGATGGGCGCGGAGCTCGTCGAGCGCGGCAACCCCCGTCTCGGTGAGAGGTCGATCGTCGTCACCCCGTCGCTGTCGGGCACGACGAAGGAGGCGATCGCGGCCCTCGAGTACGCCAAGAAGGCCGGTGCGACGATCATCACCTTCACCGGTCACGCCGACACCCCGCTGGCGGAGATGGCCGACCACAACTTCACCACCTTCGCCGAGGACGACACCTCCTCCGAGATGTTCTACCTCGAGACGCTCCTCGTGGCGCTCGCCCTGATGAACGCCCGCGGCGAGTACGACGCCTACGACGAGACCGTGGCCGAGCTGAAGCAGCTCCCCGCCCTGCTCGTCGACGTCAAGGCCTCCTTCGAGGACCGGGCCGCAGCGCTCGCCGAGGAGATCAAGGACGAGGACTACCACCTCATCACCGGCGCCGGCTCGACCTGGCCCGAGGCGCACTACTACGGCATGTGCATCCTCGAGGAGATGCAGTGGATCCGCACCCGACCGGTGCACGCGTCCGACTTCTTCCACGGCGCCCTCGAGCTGCTCGAGGACGGCGTGAGCATCATCATCCTGAACGGCGAGGACGAGTCGCGCGGACTGGTCGACCGGGTCATCGAGTTCGCCCCGCGCTTCACCGAGAAGGTGCGCATCCTCGACACCAAGGACTTCGAGCTGCCCGGCATCTCGCAGTCGACCCGCAGCCTGATCTCGCCGATCCTGCTCGCCACCGTGTTCGAGCGGCTCAGCGCCCACCTCGAGGTGCTGCGCGACCACCCGCTCACCACCCGTCGCTACTACAAGAAGCTCGTCTACTAGTCGGGCCGCGGCCGGCTCGACCACCACACGAGCCGGCCGCCTCCGTCAGCACCCGAGCACCGACCCGCACCACTTCCACCGCACCATCATCCAGAGAGGAACGAAGACGTGAGGAAAAGGACTACCGCGCTCGCAGCGGGCGGCGTCATCGCCATGATGGCCCTGGCCGGCTGCAGCGGCGGCGGCAGCGGCTCGCCCGCCACCGCCGACGTCGACCTGTCGAACGTCGACTACAGCGGCTCCGTCAGCGTCATCACCCGCTACGCCGGCAATTACGAGGCCTTCTTCCAGGAGATGAAGTCCGCGTACGAGGCCGCGCACCCCGGCGTGACCGTCGAGCTCCAGCAGGAGTCGGACCAGGGCTACAAGGACAAGATCAAGACGCTCACCGCGTCGCAGAGCCTTCCGGACGTGTACTTCACCTGGCCGGGCAACTACGCCGAGCAGTTCTACGACAACGGTGTCGCGCTCGATCTCACCGACGTGATCGGCCCCGACACCGAGTGGGGCCAGACGATGGCGCCCAGCGCGATCGGCGCACTGTCGAAGGACGGCAAGACCTACGGCATCCCGTTCGGACTCGACGCGAAGTTCATGGTCTACAACGAGAAGCTGTTCCAGCAGGCCGGCGTCGAGGTGCCGACCGACCTCGACGGGCTCCTCAAGGCCTGCGACACCCTCAGCGCGGCCGGCATCACGCCGATGTCGTTCGGCAACGTCGACGGCTGGCCCGCCATCCACTACATCACCCAGCTCAACAGCTACGACGTCCCCGCCGATGTGCTCGCGGCCGACTACAAGCCCGACACCGCCACCTGGGACGACCCCGGTTACGTGAAGGCGCTGGAGCAGTTCTCCGACATCATCGACCAGTGCACGACCACCGGATCGGGCGCGAACGGCTCCGACTACTACTCGCAGCGCGACGCCTTCGGCGCCGGGCAGTCGGCAATGTTCTACGTCGAGAACCTCGAGTTCGGCGCCACCGTGCCTGAGGGCTCGGTCGCCGCGAACGACGGATGGGGCATCTTCAAGCTGCCCGCCGCATCCGACGCCCAGGGCGACCTCGGAGCGCTGACCGGCGCACCCGACGGCTTCCTCATCAACCCGAAGGCGAAGAACCTGCCCCTCGCGGTCGACTTCATGAAGTTCGTCACCGACAAGGCCAACGCGACCGCGCTGACCGCCGAGCTCGGCATCCCGAGCCCCGTCAAGGACTCGCTGACCGACGAGAACTCGACACCGCAGCTGCGCGAGAGCATCGACGTGCTGCAGGACGCGAACAGCCTCTCCATCTGGCTCGACACCGTCACGGTGCCGGACGTGGCCGACGCGTATCTCTCCGGGGTGCAGGGCCTGATCTCCGGTGACCGCACTCCGCAGGACGTCATGGACGGCGTGAAGGCGGCGTCCGAGCAGGCGAAGGGCTGAGCCGTGTCGGAGGGGGTCATCGTCGGCCAGGAGAACCGGCTCGAACTGACGCGAGCCTCCTCCACCGCCGGTGCGCGCGAGCGCACCGGCGGGGCCTCCCCGCGCATCCGCCGCAGGCGTCCCCGCTGGAGCGGGCTCGTCTGGGTGCTGCCGGGTCTCGTCGTCCTGTTCCTGTTCGTCTACTACCCGCTCGTGCTCAACTTCGGGTACAGCTTCCAGCAGTCGAACATCTTCACCGGCGAGCAGACGTTCGTCGGCGCCGACAACTACGTCAAGCTGGCCGGCGACCCGATCTTCTGGCGGGCGCTCGGGAACAACGTGCTCTACGCCGTGATCTCGATCGTGTTCCAGGTGTTCCTGGCGCTCGTGCTCGCGTCGATCATCGAGAGCCTGCGCAGCCACCGCTGGCGGGCCGTCCTCCGATCGGTGTACTTCATCCCCTCGGCGATGTCGCTCACCGTAATCGGGCTGCTGTTCACGTTCATCTACCAACCGGACGGCGGTCTGCTGAACGGAGTCCTCGGCGCCCTCGGGCTCGACTCGCTGCAGCATGCGTGGCTGGGAGACCCGAAGACCGCCATGACGGCGATCATCATGATGAGCCAGTGGCAGGGCTTCGGCTACTCGGCGCTCCTGTTCGCCGTCGCGATCCAGCGCATCCCGCAGGAGATCTACGAGGCGGCCGCGCTCGACGGGATCGGCCCGTTCCGTCGGATCTTCTCGATCACCATCCCGCTGGTGCGCGAGATGACCGCCCTGATGATGATCGTCACGCTGTCCGGGGCCTTCCAGGTGTTCAACGAGGTGATGGTCACCACGGGCGGCGGACCGGACAACTCCACCCAGGTGCTCGGCACCTGGCTCTACCGCAGCGGGTTCGTCAAGAACGACTTCGGGTACGCGGCGGCGATCGCCGTGGTCATGTTCGTGATCACGCTCGCCCTCGCCATCGCGCAGGTCGTCTACGCCAACAGGAGGAGGGTCTGATGGCCGTCACCACAGCCTTCGGAGCGATCGAGGCCACGCCGACCCGTCGGCGACCGAAGCCGATCGGCGCCCTCGGGTTCGGCCGCATCGTCGGCCGGCTCCTGCTCATAGGCGTTCTCGCCGCGCTCGCGATCATCGTGCTCTACCCCATCCTCTGGATGGCGTTGAGCTCGCTGAAGTCGAACAGCGAGATCCTGTCGAGCCCGTTCGGCTGGCCGGCCGAGCTCGACCTCTCCAGCTACGGGAGGGCGTTCGCGGGCGGTGTGGGGGAGTACTTCCTCAACAGCGTCATCGTCACCGTCGCGAGCGTCATCGCGACGACCCTCCTGAGCGCCTGGGCCGCCTACGGCCTCACCAGGGTCACCATCCCGTTCAGCAAGCCGATCCTCTACATCATCATCGGCGGGCTGATGCTGGCGCCGACCGTGGCGGTCGTCCCGCTGGTCAAGCTGATGCAGGGATGGGGGATCTACGACACCTACTGGGCGCTCATCATCCTCTACACGGCGTTCCGCATCCCGTTCACGACCTTCCTCATCCGGTCGTACATGATCGACCTGCCGATCGAGGTCGACGAGGCGGCCGTGCTCGACGGGGCGCGCAGCTCGCAGATCTTCTGGCGGATCGTGCTCCCCATGTCGGCGCCGATCATCACGTCGGCGGTCATCCTGCAGGTGCTGTTCGCCTGGAACGAGTACCTGTTCGCCCTGATCTTCATCGGCAGCGACTCGTTGAAGACGCTGCCCGTGGGGCTCGCGACCCTGTCGTCGAGGGCGGTCACCGACTTCCCCTCGGTGTTCGCCGGGATGACGATCGCCGCGGTGCCGATGATCGCCCTGTTCTTCCTGTGTCAGAAATACTTCATCCGAGGGCTGTCGGACGGGATCGGAAAGTAGATGAGCATGCACCACCAGCAGACGGATCACTCCGGGCTGGCCACCATCGGCGACAACACGGTCGACCAGTACTACGGCGCCGACCTGACGAGCTTCGTCGGCGGCAACGCGGTGAACGTCGCCGTCAAGCTCCGCACCCTCGGCGCCGACGTCGCGTACGCCGGGGCCGTGGGGCCGGATGCGGACGGCGAGCGCATCCGCCGCACGCTCGAGGGCGAAGGGGTCGACACATCCCTCCTCGTCGAGCTGCCGGGGATCACCTCGGTGTCGAAGATCCGGGTCGAGGACGACGGCGAGAGGGTGATCTTCTTCGAGGACTTCGCCACCTCTGCCGACTACCAGCCCAGCGATGCGGACCTCGACGTGCTGGGGCGTCGCCGTCTCGTGCACATCGGCATGAACCCGTTCGCCGACCGCATCCGCCGCGAGCTGCGGGCGCGCGGGGTGCTCGTCAGCCAGGACTGCGCGGTCAGCTCCGGATACGCCGACCTCGACGTCGCCTTCTGCTCGGCCGGCGACGATCGTCCCGAGGCGGAGCGGCTGGCCCGGGAGGCCATCGCCGGAGGCGCTCGCCTCGCGGTCGTCACCTGCGGGCCCGCCGGCAGCATCGCGCACGACGGCGAGCGGTGGTGGGAGGCGGCGGCCCAGCCCATCGAGGTCGTCGACACCACCGGAGCCGGCGACAGCTACATCGCGGGGTTCGTCCACCGGTTCGCGCAGGGAGCCGATGTCCAGACGTGCATGATCGAAGGATCGCGCGTGGCCGCCCTGACCTGCCAGCATTGGGGTGGGTTCGATCAGGTCCCGCAGATCGTTCGAGAAGGGGCAGGCGCGTGATCGAGACACCGATCGTCCGAAGGCTCATGTCCGTCCAGGTGCGCGACGCGCTGGTCGAGTACTTCGAGCGCAACGGGGCGAAGCCGGGCGACCGCGTGCTGTCGGAGCCGGAGATCGTCGACCAGTTCGGCGTGGGGCGCAGCACGGCCCGCGAGGCGCTGAAGCTGCTCGAGCACGACGGCATCGTCGAGGTGCGGCCGGGCCTCGGCCGCTACCTCACCTCGCTCTCGGCGGCGAAGGTGAACCGCCCGATCACGCGCTTCGAGTCGGCGACCGACATGCTGCGCGAGCTGGGCTACTCGCCGCAGACCCTCGTGCTGTCGGTCGAGGAGGACGTCCACGACCTCGACGAGCGCGAGGCGCTCGGCCTCGCCGACGACGAGCGCGTCGTGCGGATCGAGCGGCTCCGGTCGGAGGGCGACTCGCCCCTCGTCTACAGCGTGGCCACCATCGCTCGGTCCCAGGTCCCCGGTCCGATCAAGCACGTGGACTGGACAGGATCGCTGACCACGTTCCTCAAGGACCAGGGTCGCGAGCTGTCGTTCTCGACCGCCGCCATCCACGCCGTCGAGATGCCCGAGGGACCCGCCGCCAAGTACTCCCTCGGCGGGTTCGGTCCCTGGATCTACATCACCGAGACCGCCTACTCGATCGCCGGCGAGCCGACGCTCTACGCCCAGGACTACCACCGCGGCGACATCTTCAGCTTCAACGTGCTGCGTCGCTGACCCGCGCCGCGCACCTCCAACACCTCTCGGCCTCCGGCCGCTCCGGGCCCCTCCGGCCGCACGCTCACCCTCCCTCGGCGCGCTCTCGCGCGCCCCGACGAGACGGACATCATGACCACCTACCGACTCCGCACGCCCGTCGAGGCGACCCTCCAGGACCAGGCCTTCTGGCTCCAGGACACCCACTCCTCCGCTCCGTCCTTCGAGCCGCTCACCGAGCGGATCACCGCCGATGTCGCGATCGTCGGCGGCGGCCTCACCGGGCTGTGGACCGCGATCCGGCTGCGGCAGAGGCATCCCGAGCTCTCGGTCGTCGTGCTCGAGGCGAGCACCTGCGGGTCGGGTGCGTCCGGCCGCAACGGCGGTCAGGTGCACTCCTGGTTCGAGCGGCTCGACCAGCTCTCCGCGGTGGTGGGCGACGAAGAGGCGCTGCGCCTCGCCCGCGCGTCGGCCGAGGCGATCGGCGAGCTGCGGCAGCTGCAGGAGGACCGCGAGCTCGATCTCGGCCTCAGGCTCGACGGCTGGGTCTGGACCGCCAGCTCGAGAGCGCAGGAGGGCGCGTGGGACGAGGCTCTCGCCCGCGGCGCGGAGGTGGGGGAGGACTCGTACTCCCGGCTGAGCGCGTCCGACCTGGCCGCGCGGGTGGGGCCGAGCGCCTCGTACGTCGGCGTCGTCGAGGAGCGTGGCGGGAGCCTGCATCCGGGTCGGATGATGCGCTCCCTGGCGCGGTGGGCCGACCGTCTCGGCGTCGTCATCCACGAGCACACCCCCGTCCGCTCGATCACGGACGGGGCCCGCGCTCGCCTCGTCACCGACCGCGCGACCGTCGACGCGGACCGTGTCCTGGTGGCGACGAACATCTGGGCGTCGTCCATCCCCGAGCTCCGGAAGCGCATGTTCGTCGTCGACAGCGAGGTCGTCGCCACAGCCCCCATCCCCGATCGCCTCGACGCCCTCGGCTGGCGCGGCGGCGAGGCCATCTGCGACGCGCAGCAGCAGGTGCTCTACTACCAGCGCACCTCCGACGGCCGCGTCGTCTTCGGGCGGGGCAGTGGACGCACGCTGTTCCGCGATCGCGTGACCGCCGCGTTCAACCGCAGGCCGGAGGGCGCGCCGCTCGCCGTGGCCGAGCTGGCCCGCGTCTATCCGCAGCTGGCGGATGCGCCGATCGAGTACAGCTGGACCGGCGGCATCGACTGCGTGCCGAGCCACATCCCGCAGATCGGACGTCTGCGCGGCGCGAGGTCGGTGTTCTACGCCTACGGCTGGAACGGGACCGCCCTGGCGCAGATCCCCGCGTGCTCGCGCATCATCGCCGCGATGCTCGCGGGCGACGACGACGAGTGGGGCCGCAGCCGGCTCATCGACCAGCCGGACCCCGCCACCCTGCCGCCCGAGCCCATCCGCTGGATCGGGGCCAACGTGGTTCGCTGGGCGGTCGTTCGCAAGAATCGGGCCGAGATCCGCAACCGCAGACCGGGCTGGTTCGTGCGCGCCCTCATCCGCTTCATGCCGTCCACGAGCGAGCACTGAGGCCTGCGATGCTGAGGATCGACGGAGTGTCGAAGACATACGACTGGGGTTCGCGCGAGGCGATCCCCGCCCTCCTCGGGCAGGAGCCCGACGGGCAGCCGGTCGCCGAGGTCTGGTACGGCGCGCATCCGACCGCACCGAGCCCGGTGCCTGCGGCCGGGACGACCCTCGACCGGCTGCTCGCCGACCGCGCAGGCGAGTACTTCGCCGGCGGCGCGGGGGAGCTCGCGTACCTGCTGAAGCTGCTCGCCCCCGGCCAGCCGGTCTCGTTGCAGGTCCATCCCTCGACCGAGCTCTCAGCGGCGGGGTACGCGGACGAGAACAGTGCGGGCGTCCCGTTGGATGCGCCGCACCGCACGTTCAAGGATCCGCACGCGAAGCCGGAGATGGTGTTCGCGGTGACGCCGTTCCGGGGGATGGTCGGATTCCGGCCGCTCGACGAGGCGGTCGCCCTGCTGTCGGGGCTCGAGTCGTCGCCCGCCCCCGCGGTGCTCGAGCGGCTGCGGGCGGGGGAGCTCCGCTCGGCCTTCGAGGCGCTGGTGCTCGTGAACGGTGATCCCGGGCCGCTCATCGAGGAGGTGGTGGCGCGGGGTGACGAGGTCGGTGCTGTCGTCGCCGAGCTCGCGGGCCACCATCCCGGGGATGCGGGCGCGCTGGCGCCCCTGCTGCTCGCGGTGTGGAGCTTGGAGCCGGGCGAGGCGCTCTTCGTCCCCTCCGGTGTGCCGCACGCCTACCTGTCGGGCGTCGCCGTGGAGCTGATGGCGAACTCCGACAACGTCGTGCGTGCGGGCCTCACCCGGAAGCACGTCGACCGGCGGGCGCTCCTGGAGGCGACCGACTTCGAGCGGGCCGTCGCGGTGGAGCGACCTCTCGTCGAGGGGCCGGTGCGCACGATCGCGCCCGAGGGGAGCCCGCTGCGGCTGGTCTCCGCGACCCTCGAGGGGTCGACCGCGCTCCTCCCGCTCGCGTCGGAGGTGCCCGCGATCGTCCTCGGCGTGAGCGGTCGCGTGCAGGTCGCGACGTCCGTCGAGTCGCAGCAGCTCGATCCCGGGCAGGCCGTCGTGGTCGCCCCCACGGAGGGCGCGGTCGCCGTCTCGGGCACGGGCCTCGTCGTCGCCGCCTTCGCCGTGTGACCTGCATGCTCGACCGCTCACTTCGTGCGCTCTTTCCCCCGCGGATGCTGCGCTTTGTGAGCGCTCGAGCACTGGCGCGCGGACTGGAGGGCGACCCAGTGCTCACTTCGTGCGCAGTTCCGCCCGGGGATGCTGAATGTACCGCGACCGCGAACAGCGCATGGCTCGTCCTCGCCGTGATCGCATTCAACCTCACTCGCGCCGCTGGACTCATCGCCGACCGAGGCGGGCGGCTCGCCCGGGCAACGACCGCGACGATTCGCCGCACCCTCATCTCAGTGCCGGCACGACTGGCACGGATGGCGCGCCGCATCATCCTGCACCTGCCGGACGCGTGGCCCTGGTAGACCGCGTTCGACCGACTCTTCACCGCGACGCACGCACCACCACCACCGGCCGCGGCCAGCTGACCACCGCCGCCACCAGCGGCACGACCGACAACGAAGTGGACAACCGGGATGAGACGCCCGGAACTCACCCCTGCCCGCAGCCGATCACGCCGCGCCCATCACGCCGACGCCACCCGCCGAAGGCTCATCGGTGGATCGAGGCTAATCCGGTCGAGCGGGCACCATACGGGCTGCCACGTTTCTGCCACGAATCGAATCGAACTCACCTGATCGAGGAGCACATCCGCGACTTCAGAACCTGCGGAATCATGCGGTTTCGATCAGCTCGATTGGCATCGGCGCGATTTCAAATCCCTCCGTCTCCGCCACAGAACCCTGCCTATTCAGGTCTTTCCCGCTCGCGCCGCTCTGCCGCCGTCTCCAAGTACCACACGAGCTGATGGCCCGGGGCGTCTACCGGGAGCAGCTTGTGCTCCTCGTAGACGACGCGGCCGTCCACCGGGTGATCGAAGACACGTTCGCGCGATGAGAACGTCTCGACGTCCCTCTCCGCCCAGACCTCCGCGAACTCGGGGGACGCCGCAGAAAGCCGCCGCACGAGGTCGGAAAGCTCGGCCGTGCCGATCGCGGGGCCGGCCGAGGCGCGGAACTCGCCGGCGAACCGTCGGCTCTGCGTGTGCCAGTCCGGCATGAGCTCTCGCAGCGCCGCGTCGGTGAAGACGAGCCAGAGCAGATTGCGCTCCTCGGGTTCCAGAGTCGAGACCCGCGTGTACAGGCGCTCATACGCCGCGTTCCACGCGACGATCGACCAGTTCGACGCCAGCAGGAAGGCGGGGCCCGAGACCGACTCGAGCAGCCGTTGGAGGTGCACGGGCACAGTCGACCCCTCTGCAGTAAGCGGGATGCCGGTGTGCCCGCCGAGACGCAGAAGATAGTCGGACTCCGATGCCGAGAGCCCGAACAGCCGGGCGATCGCCTCCAGGACCGAGCGAGACGGGTTGATCGGGCGGGCCTGCTCGAGCCAGGTGTACCAGGTCGAGCTGACGCCGGCGAGGGCCGCAACCTCCTCGCGGCGCAGGCCCGGCACGCGGCTGCGCGCGACCGGCGGAAGGTGCAGCGCGGCGCGGTCGACCCTCGCGCGGCGGGAGCGCAGAAAGGCGGCCAGCTCCTCGCGGCGTCGCTGCTCGGTCTCGGTGCTCATGGCATCCCTCGCTCGTCGATGGTGGTAGTGCTGATACCAGTATCACCGCCGTCTGGTGCGCTCGCGCGGCGAGGCGTGGAATGAGACCATGCCCGCACTCCGTTCACGCACCGTGACACACGGTCGCAACATGGCCGGCGCACGCGCACTGCTGCGCGCCGCCGGCGTCGACGCCGCCGACTTCGGCAAGCCTCTGATCGCCGTCGCGAACAGCTTCACCGAGTTCGTCCCCGGCCACACGCACCTTGCCCCGGTAGGACGGATCGTCTCCGAGGCGATCCATGCCGCCGGGGGAATAGCCCGCGAGTTCAACACGATCGCCGTCGACGACGGCATCGCGATGGGCCACGGCGGCATGCTGTACTCGCTCCCGTCCCGCGACCTCATCGCCGACTCGGTCGAGTACATGGTGAACGCGCACTGCGCCGACGCGCTCGTCTGCATCTCGAACTGCGACAAGATCACCCCCGGCATGCTCATGGCCGCGTTGCGTCTGAACATCCCGGTGGTGTTCGTCTCCGGCGGTCCGATGGAATCCGGCCGGGCCGTGCTGACCGACGGGTCCGTGCGCACGCTCGATCTCGTCGACGCGATCTCGGATGCCGTGAACGAGAACATCTCCGATGCCGACATCCAGCGCATCGAGGAGAACGCGTGCCCCACGTGCGGCTCGTGCTCGGGCATGTTCACCGCGAACTCGATGAACTGCCTCACCGAGGCGCTCGGGCTCTCCCTCCCCGGTAACGGGTCGACGCTGGCGACGCACACCGCGCGCCGGGCGCTGTACGAGGATGCCGGCGCGCTCGCCGTGCGGCTCGCGCATCGCTACTACGACGAGGACGACGCCTCGGTGCTGCCGCGGTCGATCGCGACCCCCGCCGCCTTCGCGAATGCCATGACCCTCGACATCGCGATGGGGGGATCGACCAACACGATCCTGCACCTGCTCGCCGCCGCACACGAGGCGGGAGTCGAGTTCGGCCTCGACGAGATCGACGCGATCTCGCGCCGCGTCCCGTGTCTGGCGAAGGTCGCCCCCAATCCCGCGTACGGCCGGATGTACTACATGGAGGACGTGCATCGCGCCGGCGGCATCCCCGCGATCCTCGGGGAGCTGCACCGTGGCGGCCTCCTCGACGAGAGCGTCCACACCGTCCACGCGCCGTCGCTCGACGCGTGGCTGGGCGAGTGGGATGTGCGCGGGGGGTCGGCGAGCGCGCAGGCGGAGGATCTCTGGCACGCGGCCCCGGGTGGGCGGCGCTCCTCGACGGCGTTCTCACAATCCGAGCGGTGGATCGACCTCGACACGGACGCGGCGGAGGGCTGCATCCGCGACGTCGCTCACGCCTACTCGGTCGACGGCGGCCTCGCGGTGCTGCGCGGCAACATCGCCGTCGACGGCGCCGTCGTCAAGACGGCGGGCGTCGACCCGTCGATCTGGACTTTCCGCGGTCCCGCGGTCGTCTGCGAGTCGCAGGACGAGGCAGTCGAGAAGATCCTCGCGAAGAAGGTGCAGCCCGGCGACGTGGTGGTCATCCGCTACGAGGGACCCAAGGGTGGCCCGGGTATGCAGGAAATGCTCTATCCGACCTCGTTCCTCAAAGGCCGGGGGCTCGGCAAGCAGTGCGCCCTGATCACGGACGGCCGCTTCTCCGGCGGCACCTCGGGCCTGTCGATCGGCCACGTGTCGCCCGAGGCGGCGTCCGGTGGACTCATCGCGCTCGTCGAGGACGGCGACATGATCTCCATCGACATCCCGACGCGCGACCTCACGCTCGAGGTGGATGCCGCGGTGCTCGACGAGCGCCGGGAGCGCCTGCTGGATGCCGGGGGCTACCGCCCGCGCGATCGCGAGCGGGTCGTCACGCCCGCGCTCCGCGCGTACGCAGCGATGGCGCTCTCGGCCGACAAGGGAGCCGTGCGCGACGTCGACGCCGTCGAGCGCGCAATGGCGCAGGTCGCCCGCGAGCGGGCCTCCATCGGGGTGTGACGTCGCGACACGCCCGGGGTGCGAAGCGGATTTGCCCGCACGGGTGTAGCGGCGTAATGTTTTACCTGTTCGCCCCAAAGGGAGAGCGAGCGGGCCGGAAGGCCCCGCCCCCTCAAGCAGTGAACATCTTCATCCCACGAAGCTCCCCGAAGTGACAGGGTCCTTGGACTTGGGATGGACAGGCCGGGTCGTGATCGTCTGATTTGACAGATCGCGGCAAAGGTCTAAGATTGAGAAGTTGCCCTTCTGTCTGGTTGTGAGGCTGGGTGGGGGGAGCGTCCGATCCTTGAGAACTCAACAGCGTGCACTTGTCAAATGCCAATTAACCTCGT
>NZ_JBBCUU010000017.1:0-2120 GCF_037147735.1 Microbacterium sp. MMO-20
GGGTGTGACGCTTCCTGCTGTTCGTCATGATCTGACCAGTCTCCCTGCCCGAACCCTCGGGCGACAGGACGACTCACACAACGACTGGACCTACAAAACGGGGTCAGTCCAACGGCGGTACGGTTCGGCATGCATATCGGCAACACGTATCCCAACATCTGGGAGGACGAAGAGATGAAGCGCCCTGGGTCTGATGGAGGGGTCTGTCCGATGAACGGTGTTTCTGGGCCGGCGGTCATTAGTTGATTCGGCCTTCGAAGGCGATCGCGAACGCGTTCAGCGCCGGCTTCCACCTCGTCGCCCAGCGTGCCCTGCCCCGCCCTGTCGGGTCAAGCGAGCGGGTCACGAGGTAGAGGCACTTCAGCGCCGCGGCGTCGTTCGGGAAGTGTCCGCGAGCCCTCACCGCACGGCGGTAGCGGGCGTTGAGCGACTCAATCGCGTTCGTCGAGCAGATCACCCGTCGGATCTCGACGTCCCAGTCCAAGAACGGGACGAACTCGGCCCACGCGTTCTGCCAGAGTTTGCTGATCGCCGGGTACTGCTGTCCGCATTTCGCGTCGAACTCGCGGAACCGCTCCGCCGCGGCCGCCTCGGTCGGGGCGGTGTAGACAGGCCGGAGATCCTTGCCCATCTCTTCCCAGTAGTGCCGGGATGCGAACCGGAACGTGTTGCGGATCAGGTGAATGATGCAGGTCTGCACCGTCGCGAGCGGCCAGGCCGTGTTGATCGATTCGGGCAGCCCCTTGAGTCCGTCGCAAACCACGATGCACACGTCCTCGGCGCCACGATTCTTGATCTCGGTCATCACACCGAGCCAGAACTTCGCGCCCTCGCCGCCGTCGCCGGCCCAGATCCCGAGGATGTCCCTCTCGCCGTTCACGGTCACGCCCACGGCAATGTAGAACGGCTTGTTCCGCATCTGCCCGTCCCGGACCTTGACGACGAGAGCGTCGATGAACACCACCGGGTAGACGCGATCCAGCGGACGGTTCTGCCACTCCGTCATCTCCTCGATCACCTTGTCCGTGATCCTCGAGATCGTGTCCTTCGACACCGACGCCCCGTACACGTCGTCGAAGTGCGTCGCGACCTCCCCGGTCGTGAGCCCGCGAGCGGTCAGCGACAAGACGATCTCGTCGACCCCGGTCAGCCGCCGCTGCCGCTTCTTCACGATCTTGGGATCGAACGACCCATCGCGGTCCCGCGGCACGTCGATCTGCACCGGACCCACTTCGGTGAGCACCGTCTTCGATCTCGTCCCGTTGCGGATGTTGCCGCCATCGGCGGGCTGGTGCTTGTCGCGGCCGAGGTGCTCGGTCATCTCCGCATCCAGCGCCGTCTCCAGCACCCGCTTCGTCAACCCGTTCAGCAGCCCGTCCGGGCCCAGCAGGTCGACGCCCTGTTCCTTCGCTTGCTTCAGCAGTTGCTCCGCGAGCTGCTGCTCGTCGATGATCTCCCCCGTCACAGGATCGATCATCTCGGTCGTGTCCATCACGGCCTGTTCCTTTCGGTCAGGCCGACCCCGAAACACCGGAAATCAGACAGTCCCGACCGTGGCGGACGGTCGAGCAGGTCGAGCTCGCGACCCTCGAGTGGGTGTGGTGGTGGAACAACCAGCGCCTCCACGGCGAACTCGATATGCGCACCCCGCTCGAGGTCGAGAACGCGTACTACGCTGACCTGGAATCAGCCAATCCGGTCTCTGCCGGACAAGGCTCCCGATAGGAACGAAAGTCAGGCCGATTCAGCTCGAAGCGCTGGAGAACGCCGGTGCGGACATGCTCTCGGACTGCCGCAAGGGTGAATGCGGGCTCTGCGAGGTGCGCATCGCGGGGCTCGAGGGAGACATCGACCACCGGGACGTGTTCTACAGCGAGCGCCAGCGCGACGCACGAGGGAAGATGTGCTGCTGCGTCTCCCGCATCGTCGCTCCCGCCGGCCGCGAGGCGATCGTCGAGATCATCACGACGTGAAATGCAAAAGGGCCGCCCCAGAAGGGGCGGCCCTTTTGAAAAGGAGTCCGGCGGTGTCCTACTCTCCCACAGGGTCCCCCCTGCAGTACCATCGGCGCTGTGAGGCTTAGCTTCCGGGTTCGGAATGTGACCGGGCGTTTCCCTCAC
>NZ_JBBCUU010000018.1:0-1745 GCF_037147735.1 Microbacterium sp. MMO-20
CTTTTCTGGTGTCGGCAGTGCTGGCAGCGGGGGAGGTACCGCCCGTACTTTGAGAACTACACAGTGGACGCGAGCATCTTCGAGATGATTTTTCATCTCGTGAAGATGATCTTAAAGATCATTAGTCAATTTCGATTGACGATTCGAACTCATGTGATTTCAAGTCTTTAAGAGCAAACGGTGGATGCCTTGGCATCTGGAGCCGAAGAAGGACGTAGCAATCTGCGATAAGCCTCGGGGAACTGATAAGCAAGTTTTGATCCGAGGGTGTCCGAATGGGGAAACCCCGCCAGGCGGCGTGCCGACCTGGTGACTCCCGCCTGAATATATAGGGCGGGTAGAGGGAACGTGGGGAAGTGAAACATCTCAGTACCCACAGGAAGAGAAAGCAACCGCGATTCCGTTAGTAGTGGCGAGCGAAACCGGATCAGGCTAAACCTAGCGTGTGTGATAGCCGGCAGGCGTTGCACGTTGGGGGTTGTGGGACTTCTCAGTCATCTCTGCCGAGGTGGCGGCGTTACAAGAAGGTATAGACGAACCGCATTGAAAGGCGGGTCATAGAGGGTGCCAACCCCGTAGTCGAAATGCCTCTCTTGGTGCGAGGAGTATCCCAAGTAGCACGGGGCCCGAGAAATCCCGTGTGAATCTGTCAGGACCACCTGATAAGCCTAAATACTCCCAGATGACCGATAGCGGACAAGTACCGTGAGGGAAAGGTGAAAAGTACCCCGGGAGGGGAGTGAAATAGTACCTGAAACCGTTTGCTTACAAACCGTTGGAGCCTCCTTAGCAGGGGTGACAGCGTGCCTTTTGAAGAATGAGCCTGCGAGTTAGCGATACGTGGCGAGGTTAACCCGTGTGGGGTAGCCGTAGCGAAAGCGAGTCTGAATAGGGCGATTCAGTCGCGTGTCCTAGACCCGAAGCGAAGTGATCTATCCATGGCCAGGCTGAAGCGACGGTAAGACGTCGTGGAGGGCCGAACCCACTTAGGTTGAAAACTGAGGGGATGAGCTGTGGATAGGGGTGAAAGGCCAATCAAACTTCGTGATAGCTGGTTCTCTCCGAAATGCATTTAGGTGCAGCGTTGCGTGTTTCTTGCCGGAGGTAGAGCTACTGGATGGCCGATGGGCCCTACAAGGTTACTGACGTCAGCCAAACTCCGAATGCCGGTAAGTGAGAGCGCAGCAGTGAGACTGTGGGGGATAAGCTTCATAGTCGAGAGGGAAACAACCCAGACCACCAACTAAGGTCCCAAAGCGCGTGCTAAGTGGGAAAGGATGTGGAGTTGCTGTGACAACCAGGAGGTTGGCTTAGAAGCAGCCACCCTTGAAAGAGTGCGTAATAGCTCACTGGTCAAGTGATTCCGCGCCGACAATGTAACGGGGCTCAAGCACGCCACCGAAGTTGTGGCATTGACATTATTGGTAGGCCTTCGTGGTCCAGCCGTGTTGATGGGTAGGAGAGCGTCGTGTGGCCAGCGAAGCGGCGGTGTGAACCAGCCGTGGAGGCTACACGAGTGAGAATGCAGGCATGAGTAGCGAAAGACGTGTGAGAAACACGTCCTCCGAAAGACCAAGGGTTCCAGGGTCAAGCTAATCTTCCCTGGGTAAGTCGGGACCTAAGGCGAGGCCGACAGGCGTAGTCGATGGACAACGGGTTGATATTCCCGTACCGGCGAAGAACCGCCCAAACTAATCCAGTAGTGCTAAGTATCTGAATCCCACTGACGGATCCCTTCGGGGTGA
>NZ_JBBCUU010000019.1:0-1655 GCF_037147735.1 Microbacterium sp. MMO-20
GTGGATCAGTGGCGAACGGGTGAGTAACACGTGAGCAATCTGCCCCTGACTCTGGGATAAGCGCTGGAAACGGCGTCTAATACTGGATACGAGCCGTGAAGGCATCTTCAACGGTTGGAAAGATTTTTCGGTCAGGGATGAGCTCGCGGCCTATCAGCTTGTTGGTGAGGTAATGGCTCACCAAGGCGTCGACGGGTAGCCGGCCTGAGAGGGTGACCGGCCACACTGGGACTGAGACACGGCCCAGACTCCTACGGGAGGCAGCAGTGGGGAATATTGCACAATGGGCGCAAGCCTGATGCAGCAACGCCGCGTGAGGGATGACGGCCTTCGGGTTGTAAACCTCTTTTAGCAGGGAAGAAGCGAAAGTGACGGTACCTGCAGAAAAAGCGCCGGCTAACTACGTGCCAGCAGCCGCGGTAATACGTAGGGCGCAAGCGTTATCCGGAATTATTGGGCGTAAAGAGCTCGTAGGCGGTTTGTCGCGTCTGCTGTGAAATCCCGAGGCTCAACCTCGGGTCTGCAGTGGGTACGGGCAGACTAGAGTGCGGTAGGGGAGATTGGAATTCCTGGTGTAGCGGTGGAATGCGCAGATATCAGGAGGAACACCGATGGCGAAGGCAGATCTCTGGGCCGTAACTGACGCTGAGGAGCGAAAGGGTGGGGAGCAAACAGGCTTAGATACCCTGGTAGTCCACCCCGTAAACGTTGGGAACTAGTTGTGGGGTCCATTCCACGGATTCCGTGACGCAGCTAACGCATTAAGTTCCCCGCCTGGGGAGTACGGCCGCAAGGCTAAAACTCAAAGGAATTGACGGGGACCCGCACAAGCGGCGGAGCATGCGGATTAATTCGATGCAACGCGAAGAACCTTACCAAGGCTTGACATACACGAGAACGCTGCAGAAATGTAGAACTCTTTGGACACTCGTGAACAGGTGGTGCATGGTTGTCGTCAGCTCGTGTCGTGAGATGTTGGGTTAAGTCCCGCAACGAGCGCAACCCTCGTTCTATGTTGCCAGCACGTAATGGTGGGAACTCATGGGATACTGCCGGGGTCAACTCGGAGGAAGGTGGGGATGACGTCAAATCATCATGCCCCTTATGTCTTGGGCTTCACGCATGCTACAATGGCCGGTACAAAGGGCTGCGATACCGTAAGGTGGAGCGAATCCCAAAAAGCCGGTCCCAGTTCGGATTGAGGTCTGCAACTCGACCTCATGAAGTCGGAGTCGCTAGTAATCGCAGATCAGCAACGCTGCGGTGAATACGTTCCCGGGTCTTGTACACACCGCCCGTCAAGTCATGAAAGTCGGTAACACCTGAAGCCGGTGGCCCAACCCTTGTGGAGGGAGCCGTCGAAGGTGGGATCGGTAATTAGGACTAAGTCGTAACAAGGTAGCCGTACCGGAAGGTGCGGCTGGATCACCTCCTTTCTAAGGAGCATCTGAAGGCTTCGGTCTTCTAGAACCCTGATCAGAGCGAATGTCTCTGCAGGGAGCTCATGGGTGGAACATTTGATGGGGTGCTGAGGATCTGATCTTCGAGTGAGTACGGCCTTTGGGTCTGGAAAGCTGGGGGTGAGGGGCTTGGTACATGCACGCTGTTGGGTCCTGAGGGACCGGATGCCTTTTCGGAGGCGATGAACCTCAGGG
>NZ_JBBCUU010000020.1:0-1633 GCF_037147735.1 Microbacterium sp. MMO-20
CCCCGATCCACCATGTCGGGTGCGGTTCGTGGGCGTGCCGTGAAGTGAAATGTCCTTCTGGTCTGGGAAAATGTTGATTGTCTAGAGCAACGTTTACCAGTCCGGAAGGACACCTCGTAAGTGAAAGCATCTCACGGTATTGCGCCGGTCTTCGATGACCACAACCTCGTGTCGCATGCGGGTCTTGTCCCGGTGCTGGAGCTGGCGGAGCGGGCGGGCCTGTCGGAACTGATCGCGGAGGCTGTGACGTTGCCGGCCGCGAGCGTGCCGGTCAAGGCGCGGACGGTGATCGGTGGGATGCTCGCCGGTGCAGACAGCATCGATGACCTGGACCTACTGCGCTCGGGTGGCACCTCGCGTGTGGTCGGGGCAGTGCGGGCTCCCTCGACGGTCGGAACGTTCCTGCGCCAGTTCACGCACGGGCATGTCCTCCAGCTCGGGAAGGTGAACCGGGTGCTGCTGCGTCGCCTGATCGGGGACCTCCCGACCCTGGCTGGGACGGCGGGCGGGCTGGTCATGGTGGACATGGACGACACGATCCGGGAAGTCCACGGCTACCGGAAGCAGGCTGCCGCGTTCGGCTACTCCGGAGTGCGCGGGCTGAACGCCCTGATCGTGACGGTCACCGGGCAAGACGCGGCGCCGGTCATCGCGGAAGCATCGCTGCGACGCGGGAATGTCCGCTCCGGCGCAGGCGCCGCCCATCACCTCGCCCGCGCACTGGGCACGGTCCGGCAGGTCGCCCCTGACCGGCGGGCGCTGACTCGCGCGGACTCCGCGTTCTGCACGCACGAGAACGTGACCACGGCGATCAAGCACGGGGCGTGGTACTCGTTCACGATCCCGCAGTGGCCGACGGTGCAGCGGGCGATCGCGGGGATCGATGAGGCCGCGTGGACGAGGATCGAGTATCCGAACGCGGTCCGCGACGAGGACACGGGCGAGTGGATCAGCGACGCCGAGGTCGCGGAGGCACCGTTCACCGCGTTCGTGTCCCACCCCAAGGCCGAGCACGTACACGCCCGACTGATCGTCAGGCGGGTGAAGCGGCTGAACAGCAACGCGCAGCACGGGCAGGACACCTTGTTCGACACCTACCGGTATCACGCGTTCATCACCAACAGCGATCTCACCAAGGTCGACGCGGACCGGTTCCACCGTGGTCACGCGATCGTGGAGCAAGTCATCGCAGAACTCAAAGCAGGGCCCCTCGGCCACCTGCCCTCCGGGCGGTTCACCGCGAACGCAGCATGGTTGCAGTTCGCGGTCATCGCGCACAACCTCTCCCGCGCCGCCGCGACCGCCGCGGGCATGAGACGAGCTCGCATGGCAACACTGCTGCGCACGATCGTGCACACGCCCGCGAGGCTCGCCCACACAGGCCGCCGTCTCGTGATACACCTGCCCGCCGCGTGGCCGTGGGCGACCGCCTGGACCAGGCTCTGGGACACCGCGACCAGCCCGCCCCACCCGGCCGCCGCCGCCTGACCAGCATCGCCCCGACGGGCACGAACCGGAGATCGACGTGGATAAGCCAGAGCCCCGGCTGGCAGAACACGCACGCCCGCCCGCCGAAACAACTCAACGAAAAGCGAAACGCGGCTCAACCGAATCGCGACGGTGGATCAGGGCT
>NZ_JBBCUU010000021.1:0-1440 GCF_037147735.1 Microbacterium sp. MMO-20
GGGTGAGTCCAATAGCGTGGTGTCAATTCCCGCGGGGTTCTCGTCGTCGTAGACGGTGAAGGGCCATCGTGGGATGACCAGTTGTTTCCGCCAAGAAGCAAGAAGAGTGATCCCACGATGACCCACAACCAGTCTGCCCTGACGACCCTGATCGGCGAAGTCCTCGCCGACCCCGACCTGGCCCACTCGGACGTGTTCCGGCGAATGCTGCAGGCCGGCCTGCAAGACCTGATCAACGCGGAAGCGACCGTGAAGATCGGCGCGGCCCGTTACGAGCGCACCCCGGAGCGGACCACCCGCCGTAACGGCACCCGGCCGAAGACCCTCGCGACCCCGGCCGGGGAGGTGGACCTTCAGATCCCGAAGCTGCGGGAGGGGTCGTTCTTCCCCTCGCTGCTGAGCCCGCGCCGCCGGGTCGACAAGGCGCTCTACGCGGTGATCTGTCAGGCCTGGATCGACGGCGTCTCGACCCGCAAGGTCGATCAGCTGGTGCGGGCGCTCGGCAACGACACCGGCATCAGCCGGTCGACGGTGTCGCGGATCTGCGGTGAGATCGACGAGGCGGTGCAGGAGTTCCTTTCCCGCCGGATCGATCACACTTGGTTCCCGTACCTGTTCCTCGACGCGACCTACCTCGACGTCCGCCACCGCGGCCGGGTCGCCTCGCAGGCCCTCGTCGTCGCCACCGGCGTGAGCGGCGAGGGCAGGCGGGAGATCCTCGGGATGGCGCTCGGTGACGCGGAGACCACCGACTTCTGGACCGAGTTCCTCCGCAGCCTCCGCGACCGCGGCCTGAAGGTCGCCACCGACGCCGACCCGCTCGGGGTTGCCCTGGTCACGTCCGACGCGCACGCCGGCATCAAGGCCGCGGTGAAAGCGATCCTGCCCGGCTCGGGGTGGCAACGATGCCGAGTGCATTTCGCGCGCAACGTGACCCAGAAGCTCGGCTCAGCACGCTCCAAGCCGGTCAACGCGATGATCTCCACGATCTTCGCGCAGACCACCCCCGAAGCGGTGATCGCGCAGTATCACCAGGTCACCGACAGTCTGCGCGGCTCGTTCCCCGAGATCACCGCCATGCTCGAGGCCGCCGAGCCGGACCTCACCGGGTTCGCCCCGCTGCCCCGGGAGCACTGGCAGAAGGTCTGGTCCAACAACCCCATCGAGCGCCTCAACCGCGAGATCAAACGCCGCGCCGACGTCGTCCAGATCTTCCCCGACCGCGACTCCGTGACCCGCCTGATCGGCGCGGTCCTCCAGGAACAACACGAGGAATGGTCCTACGGCGAACGCCGCTACTTCTCCGACATCTCGATGCGCAAACTCGTCCACACCCTGCACGAACACACAGAACCCGCCCGCCCCGAGCTCTACCTCACCGCCTGACCACCACCCACCCACAGGGAACAACGGAATGACACCACGCCACGGGACTTGACC
>NZ_JBBCUU010000022.1:0-1247 GCF_037147735.1 Microbacterium sp. MMO-20
TGGACTGACCCCGTTTTGTAGGTCCAGTCGTTGTGTGAGTCGTCCTGTCGCCCGAGGGTTCGGGCAGGGAGACTGGTCAGATCATGACGAACAGCAGGAAGCGTCACACCCCGGAGCAGGTCGTCCGCAAGCTCGGGCAGGCCGACAGGATGCTCGCCGACGGCGCGGACGTCGCCGCGGTGTGTCGGGAGCTCGGCGTGTCCGAGCAGACGTACTACCGGTGGCGGAACCAGTACGGCGGCCTGAAGGCCGACGACGCGAAGCGTCTCAAGGAGCTCGAGAAGCAGAACGCCACTCTGAAGCGGCTGCTGGCCGAAGCGGAGCTGGAGAAGGCCGCGCTGAAGGAGTTGGCTGAGGGAAACTTCTAGGCCCGGGCAGGCGCCGCGCCGCCGTCTCGCACCTGCTCAGGACACTGCAGGTGAGCGAGCGGATGGCGTGCCGTCTGGCCGGGCTGAGCAGGTCCGCGTACCGTCGCCCGCTCAAGGGCGACACGACCGCCGACCCGGACAGGGCGTTGCGGGACTGGCTGCGCGCGTACGCGAAGAAGCATCCGCGGTGGGGATACCGCAGGGCCTACCACGACGCTCGCGGCGAGGGGTGGGCCGTGAACCACAAGAAGATCCAGCGGCTCTGGCGCGAGGAAGGCCTCCGTGTCCCCCAGCGGCGGCGGCGCAAACGCGTCGGATCCTCGACCGTCGACGCCCCGGCAGCGGTCGCACCGAATCTCGTGTGGGCGGTGGACTTCCAGTTCGACGCCGACGAGCAGGGCCGCCCGATCAAGATCTGCTCCATCGTCGACGAGCACACCCGTGAGTGCATCGGAGGGCTTGTCGAGCGGTCGATCACCGCGGACCGACTCACTGCCCACCTCGAGGACCTCGTCGCCGTCCGCGGCGCGCCCGCGGTGCTCAGATCAGACAACGGCCCGGAGTTCATCAGCGACGCGATGGCCGACTGGGCCGGCACCCGCACCGGCCTGTTCTACATTCCGCCCGGCTCGCCCTGGCACAACGGGTACGTCGAGTCGTTCAACAGCAGGCTCCGCGACGAGTGCCTGAACATCAACAGCTTCTACTCGCTGCTGCACGCCCAGGTCGTGATCGGCGACTGGAAGACCGAGTACAACCATGACCGCCGGCACTCATCGCTCGGATACCTCGCACCGGTCGACTACGCTCGGCAATGCACCCATCAACTGGAAACCGACGACTCGCACAGCGACCGGACCGAATGAAGGGGGCGGCCCA
>NZ_JBBCUU010000023.1:0-951 GCF_037147735.1 Microbacterium sp. MMO-20
TGAAAAGGAGTCCGGCGGTGTCCTACTCTCCCACAGGGTCCCCCCTGCAGTACCATCGGCGCTGTGAGGCTTAGCTTCCGGGTTCGGAATGTGACCGGGCGTTTCCCTCACGCTATGGCCGCCGAAACACTATTGATGTTTCTCATCGGTCCACAACAATGATGTGTTGTGGGGTTCTCGACCGTACATCGAGAACCACTCAGTGGACGCAAGCATCGTTCAGCTTCGAACGAAAGTGTTATCAAGTCATCGGCTTATTAGTACCGGTCAGCTTCACGTGTTACCACGCTTCCACATCCGGCCTATCAACCCAGTAGTCTGGCTGGGAGCCTCTCACCCCGAAGGGTATGGAAATCTCATCTTGAGGCCGGCTTCCCGCTTAGATGCTTTCAGCGGTTATCCATCCCGAACGTAGCTAACCAGCGGTGCTCTTGGCAGAACAACTGGCACACCAGAGGTTCGTCCAACCCGGTCCTCTCGTACTAGGGTCAGATCCTCTCAAATTTCCTACGCGCGCAGCGGATAGGGACCGAACTGTCTCACGACGTTCTAAACCCAGCTCGCGTACCGCTTTAATGGGCGAACAGCCCAACCCTTGGGACCTACTCCAGCCCCAGGATGCGACGAGCCGACATCGAGGTGCCAAACCATGCCGTCGATATGGACTCTTGGGCAAGATCAGCCTGTTATCCCCGAGGTACCTTTTATCCGTTGAGCGACAGCGCTTCCACAAGCCACTGCCGGATCACTAGTCCCGACTTTCGTCCCTGCTCGACCTGTCAGTCTCACAGTCAAGCTCCCTTGTGCACTTACACTCGCCACCTGATTGCCAACCAGGTTGAGGGAACCTTTGGGCGCCTCCGTTACTTTTTGGGAGGCAACCGCCCCAGTTAAACTACCCACCAGGCACTGTCCCTGAACCGGATTACGGTTCGAAGTTAGATATCCAGA
>NZ_JBBCUU010000024.1:0-629 GCF_037147735.1 Microbacterium sp. MMO-20
TGACCAGAGTGGTATTTCAACAATGACTCCACGGTAACTAGCGTCACCGCTTCACAGTCTCCCACCTATCCTACACAAGCCACACCGAACACCAATACCAAGCTGTAGTAAAGGTCACGGGGTCTTTCCGTCCTGCTGCGCGTAACGAGCATCTTTACTCGTAATGCAATTTCGCCGAGTTCGCGGTTGAGACAGTTGGGAAGTCGTTACGCCATTCGTGCAGGTCGGAACTTACCCGACAAGGAATTTCGCTACCTTAGGATGGTTATAGTTACCACCGCCGTTTACTGGGGCTTAAATTCTCAGCTTCGCCTTACGGCTAACCGGTCCTCTTAACCTTCCAGCACCGGGCAGGCGTCAGTCCGTATACATCGTCTTGCGACTTGGCACGGACCTGTGTTTTTAATAAACAGTCGCTACCCACTAGTCTCTGCGGCCACCACACCCTTTCGGAGCAAGTCCTAATAAGTGGATGGCCCCCCTTCTCCCGAAGTTACGGGGGCATTTTGCCGAGTTCCTTAACCACGATTCTCTCGATCTCCTTGGTATTCTCTACCTGACCACCTGAGTCGGTTTGGGGTACGGGCAGCTAGAACCTCGCGTCGATGCTTTTCTCGGCAGCATAGGAT
>NZ_JBBCUU010000025.1:0-396 GCF_037147735.1 Microbacterium sp. MMO-20
TTAACCACGATTCTCTCGATCTCCTTGGTATTCTCTACCTGACCACCTGAGTCGGTTTGGGGTACGGGCAGCTAGAACCTCGCGTCGATGCTTTTCTCGGCAGCATAGGATCACCCACTTTTTATCCGCATCGTGTCTCAGCCTGTATGACTCCCGGATTTGCCTAAGAGTCGGCCTACGCACTTGCCCCGGGACAACCATCGCCCGGGTTGGGCTACCTTCCTGCGTCACACCTGTTAATACGCTAACCGCACCAGAATGGGGTCGTACGCTAGGCCCAACGCTTCACCCCGAAGGGATCCGTCAGTGGGATTCAGATACTTAGCACTACTGGATTAGTTTGGGCGGTTCTTCGCCGGTACGGGAATATCAACCCGTTGTCCATCGACTACGCCT
>NZ_JBBCUU010000026.1:0-234 GCF_037147735.1 Microbacterium sp. MMO-20
TTGAAGATGCCTTCACGGCTCGTATCCAGTATTAGACGCCGTTTCCAGCGCTTATCCCAGAGTCAGGGGCAGATTGCTCACGTGTTACTCACCCGTTCGCCACTGATCCACAGAGCAAGCTCTGCTTCACCGTTCGACTTGCATGTGTTAAGCACGCCGCCAGCGTTCATCCTGAGCCAGGATCAAACTCTCCGTAAAGAAAAAATGCATACCCCATCGGGAAAACGACGAAGC
>NZ_JBBCUU010000027.1:0-227 GCF_037147735.1 Microbacterium sp. MMO-20
GTCGGCCTACGCACTTGCCCCGGGACAACCATCGCCCGGGTTGGGCTACCTTCCTGCGTCACACCTGTTAATACGCTAACCGCACCAGAATGGGGTCGTACGCTAGGCCCACAGCATCACCCCGAAGGGATCCGTCAGTGGGATTCAGATACTTAGCACTACTGGATTAGTTTGGGCGGTTCTTCGCCGGTACGGGAATATCAACCCGTTGTCCATCGACTACGCCT
>NZ_JBBCUU010000028.1:0-223 GCF_037147735.1 Microbacterium sp. MMO-20
GATCATCTTCACGAGATGAAAAATCATCTCGAAGATGCTCGCGTCCACTGTGTAGTTCTCAAAGTACGGGCGGTACCTCCCCCGCTGCCAGCACTGCCGACACCAGAAAAGGCCCTGAGGTTCATCGCCTCCGAAAAGGCATCCGGTCCCTCAGGACCCAACAGCGTGCATGTACCAAGCCCCTCACCCCCAGCTTTCCAGACCCAAAGGCCGTACTCACTCG
>NZ_JBBCUU010000029.1:0-223 GCF_037147735.1 Microbacterium sp. MMO-20
AGCACGCCGCCAGCGTTCATCCTGAGCCAGGATCAAACTCTCCGTAAAGAAAAAATGCATACCCCATCGGGAAAACGACGAAGCAGCGAGTTTGAACTGACCAAAGAGATATTCATTGCTGACTATCCATTGCCGACACCAAAGTGCCGGACTTTGATCCAAAGGAATCTCTGCCGGCTACGCCGGCACGAGGTTAATTGGCATTTGACAAGTGCACGCTGTT
>NZ_JBBCUU010000030.1:0-223 GCF_037147735.1 Microbacterium sp. MMO-20
GAGGGAACCTTTGGGCGCCTCCGTTACTTTTTGGGAGGCAACCGCCCCAGTTAAACTACCCACCAGGCACTGTCCCTGAACCGGATTACGGTTCGAAGTTAGATATCCAGAATGACCAGAGTGGTATTTCAACAATGACTCCACGGTAACTAGCGTCACCGCTTCACAGTCTCCCACCTATCCTACACAAGCCACACCGAACACCAATACCAAGCTGTAGTAA
>NZ_JBBCUU010000031.1:0-223 GCF_037147735.1 Microbacterium sp. MMO-20
CCCCCCCCCCCCCCCCCCCCCCCCCCCCCCCCCCCCCCCCCCCCCCCCCCCCCCCCCCCCCCCCCCCCCCCCCCCCCCCCCCCCCCCCCCCCCCCCCCCCCCCCCCCCCCCACCCCCCCCCCCCCCCCCCCCCCCCCCCCCCCCCCCCCCCCCCCCCCCCCCCCCCCCCCCCCCCCCCCCCCCCCCCCCCCCCCCCCCCCCCCCCCCCCCCCCCCCCCCCCCC
>NZ_JBBCUU010000032.1:0-223 GCF_037147735.1 Microbacterium sp. MMO-20
CGAGTGAGTACGGCCTTTGGGTCTGGAAAGCTGGGGGTGAGGGGCTTGGTACATGCACGCTGTTGGGTCCTGAGGGACCGGATGCCTTTTCGGAGGCGATGAACCTCAGGGTCTTTTCTGGTGTCGGCAGTGCTGGCAGCGGGGGAGGTACCGCCCGTACTTTGAGAACTACACAGTGGACGCGAGCATCTTCGAGATGATTTTTCATCTCGTGAAGATGATC
>NZ_JBBCUU010000033.1:0-223 GCF_037147735.1 Microbacterium sp. MMO-20
GGAAGGTAGCCCAACCCGGGCGATGGTTGTCCCGGGGCAAGTGCGTAGGCCGACTCTTAGGCAAATCCGGGAGTCATACAGGCTGAGACACGATGCGGATAAAAAGTGGGTCATCCTATGCTGCCGAGAAAAGCATCGACGCGAGGTTCTAGCTGCCCGTACCCCAAACCGACTCAGGTGGTCAGGTAGAGAATACCAAGGAGATCGAGAGAATCGTGGTTAA
>NZ_JBBCUU010000034.1:0-223 GCF_037147735.1 Microbacterium sp. MMO-20
GAGGGAACCTTTGGGCGCCTCCGTTACTTTTTGGGAGGCAACCGCCCCAGTTAAACTACCCACCAGGCACTGTCCCTGAACCGGATTACGGTTCGAAGTTAGATATCCAGAGTGACCAGAGTGGTATTTCAACAATGACTCCACGGTAACTAGCGTCACCGCTTCACAGTCTCCCACCTATCCTACACAAGCCACACCGAACACCAATACCAAGCTGTAGTAA